>CAMTPH010000088.1 GCA_947074345.1 uncultured Bacteroides sp.
CTTGCGAAATAAATGATAAAACCTCAGCATACCTATTAAAAAATAGAAACTTTTTATTTTCTGTTGATAAGTCACCCATTTTGTTAATAACTGATGTCTTATCAACATACCTTTTTCGGCTATTCTAGTAGGTATGCAAATATAATTATTTATTTGTTTCACGGTGTTAAACCTACTGTCTTATTTAATAATCAGTAACTTATTTGTAATTAATCGATATTGTTTCACGGTGATAACAACTTATTGTAACGGTATATTTATCAAGCAGAAAACACATAAAATAGATGTAATACATATGAAAAGTGCATCGTAGTTAGTTACATTCTGCACGATAACTGTTAACTGTTATCGTACAGAATGTATTGATTTAGCGCGATAGTAGTTAACAGTTATCACATGAGCTATAATCTGCTACAAACGAATACAACTGTATGTTAAAAGTTCATTGGCATATACCATTCGATATACTTACCCCGTTTACTATCGAAAACATTTGTATTTGTGGATGTTTAAAAGATACTTTTTGTTACTTTTGCCACAAATTAAGATTCAAAGTACATGGAAGTTAAACGCCCGTTAATATTGGTTTCTAATGACGATGGCTACCTTGCAAAAGGTATCAATGATTTAATCAGCTTCATTAGACCATTAGGAGAAGTAGTAGTTGTTGCACCTGATTCGGCTCGTTCGGGTAGCGGATGTGCTATCACAGCCAACTTGCCGGTTCATTATCAACTGGTTGAGAAGGATATAGACTTATCTATTTATAAGTGTACGGGCACACCTACCGATTGCGTAAAACTATCGCTACATACTATTTTGAACGGTAGAAAACCCGACGTGATAGTTAGCGGTATAAACCATGGCGACAACTCTGCTACCAATGTTCACTATTCGGGAACTATGGGGGTTGTGATTGAAGGTTGTTTAAACGGAATTCCTTCAATAGGTTTTTCTATTTGCAGCCATAATCCGGATGTTGATTTTGCAAACACGCAACCTTTTATTGTGGATATTGTGAAAAAGGTGATTGAGAAAGGTCTACCTACAGCTACTTGTTTGAACGTAAACTTCCCTAATGAAGAAATCATTGGCTTGAAGGTTTGCGAACAGGCCAAAGGATATTGGACTCAAGAATGGGAACCCTGTCCGCGCAAAGGCGATGAGAACTACTTCTGGTTAACAGGTAAGTTTGTCGACATTGAACCTGAAAACGCGAACAATGATCGTTGGGCTTTGCATCATGGTTATGGAGCTATCACACCTATTCAGGTCGATTTAACGAATCATACTTTTATAAAAGAATTAAGTAACTGGTTTTAATTATAACTAGTCTATCATATGAAGTATTACCTCATTGCCGGAGAAGCTTCCGGAGATTTACATGCCTCGCACTTGATGGCTTCTCTTAAAGAGAAAGACCCACAAGCTGAGTTTCGCTTTTTTGGCGGTGACTTGATGAGAGAAGTTGGTGGCACTCTTGTAAAACACTACAAAGAGATGGCTTTCATGGGATTTATTCCTGTGCTTCTTAATCTACGCACCATCTATGCCAATATGCGCCTGTGTAAAGAGGATATCGTAAAATGGAATCCGGATGTGGTAATCTTGATTGACTATCCTGGTTTCAACTTAAAGATAGCTGAATATATTCATTCAAATACTTCTATTCCGGTTTACTATTATATAGCACCCAAGCTATGGGCATGGAAAGAGTACCGTATCAAAGGTCTTAAAAAGAATGTTGATGAATTGTTTTCGATTCTACCATTCGAAACAGAATTCTTTGAAAAGAAACATCAATACCCTATTCATTATGTAGGCAACCCTACTGTGGATGAGGTTAGCCTTTTCGAAAAAGAATATACTAAGACTTATGATGAGTTTATAGCAGACAATAAACTAGACAATAAACCTATTATCGCTTTATTGGCGGGTAGCCGCAAACAAGAGATACGAGATAATTTATCGCGTATGATCGAAGCGGCTTCGACTTTCGACAACTATCAACTGGTTATTGCTGCTGCTCCTTCTATTTCGAATGAGTACTATGCTGAAATAATCAAAGACAGTCCGGTAAAAATCGTCTATAACCAGACTTACCCATTGCTTAAGTTTGCACAAGCCGCACTCGTTACATCGGGTACAGCGACTCTCGAGACTGCACTCTTCGACACGCCACAAGTGGTTTGCTACTACATGAATTTTGGCAAACTATTCTCTTTCTTGAGAAAAATCGTATTGAAAGTGCCTTATATCTCGCTTGTCAATTTAATAGTAGGCAAAGAGGCTGTTACCGAATTGGTTGCCGATGGCATGACTGTTAGCAATGTAAGAAAGGAACTGGCACAAATACTCACAAATGATTCGTGTAGAAAACAAATGTTGAATGATTATCAACAAATGAAGACGATTTTGGGTAAACCGGGTGCACCCGAAAATGCTGCTTCGCAAATTATCAGCCTACTCGAAAAAAGACAATAATAAATACATTTAAATTATTTTTAATAGTCGATGCAGTAAATTGCCGATTATCACATTTATCATATAGGAACTTCTTAAAACATCAAATAATATGAAAAGATTTAAATTATGCTTAGCTTTATTTTCAATCTTACTGAGCACAACACTATTATCTTGCGACAAAAATGACGGCTACTCTATTGGAGACTTGGGGGCTAGCTGGGCTACTGTACATGTTTTGAGCGACAATAGCTATTACTTGAGTTCTGATCAATTTGGCAAGTTATGGATTGCCGCCAATTCTGCTGATTGGTATAAACCAATCAATGGCGAACGAGTTATTTCTTACTTTAACCCACTTACCGACAATTATAATAGCTACGACATGGCCGTTAAGTTGGAAGCCATCTATCCTGTCTTGACCAAAGATATAATAGAACTTACCAATGAAAATAGTGAAGAGCTTGGCAATGATCCTATTATTATTTTCAAGAATAATTTCTGGATATCCAATGGTTTTATGAATATTGTATTCAGACAAAATACGCCTACTACACAAAAGCATTTCATCAACCTTGTTAAAGGCCCTTCTGTTAATGGCGATAATGATGAGTATGTATATCTTCAAATTAGATATAATACCTATGATGATGTGTCGGGATACTGGCAAAATGGTGCTGTATCTTTCAACTTAGATTCTATCGACTTTACCAACAAGAAAGGTATTATCGTGAAAATGAATTCTGATACAAATGGTGAAATTGAAGTGACTGTAAACTTTAACCAGAATACTGAAAGAACAAGTATAGACTACACACGTGCTAACACACGCGAAGTGATGATAAAATAATTTCAGCTTTAAGATTATAATTTCAAAGTCTTATTCTGCTGCGTATGCACAGAATAAGACTTTTTTTATTTGCATGATATTTCGTTGGATATGTATTCCATTAAATGGTAAGGGATACTTTTATCGGATATACTGGATATGGTTCTAAAACCTGCATTACCATTTACTTCGCAAACCAAATAGCCATCATCGCCAAACAAGACATCGACTCCAGCAAAGTCTAAACCGAGTGCTCTTGTACTACGCAATGCCAATTCTTCTATTTCTGCATCAAGTTCAAAAGCTTTGACTTTGCCACCCTGCGAATAGTTCGATATAAAAGAAGTCTCCGAATAGCGTAACACACTAGCTACAACACGATTTCCAATCACCCACAATCGCACATCTTTGCCTCTACTTGTTTCAATATATTCTTGGTACAAGCAATTGTGATTGCAACACGCTATGGCATGTAAGAATTCTGCTTGCGATTGTATTAAAAACACATTCTCACCTTTTGAACCGTCAAGTTGCTTTACAATAAACTGTGATTGATTAAACTCTATGCAAAGTGAATCGTATGAATAGTGAGCCCCAAAGAGTGTTTTAGGAGTGGGAATATGATTGAAAGCCAATTGCTGATGGGTGAGAATCTTGTTTTTAGACATCTCCATAGCTGCTGATGAGTTTATAACAGGTATGCCCTGAAGCTCGAAATGCATGGAAAGCATTTCATTGTAACCGCGTATCACAACAAAATCTACATCATCGACTACTTGCCCATTGATCAACAAATTATATTGTGAACCATAACTGTATTGCACTTCATCAAAGAAATGTATATCAATTTGCAAATCGAACTTTGAAGCCTCTTCTTGCAACCATGCAAATGCATTGTTTGAAGAGTATTTAATTTCATCGGGATAAAAGAATAGACCTTTTTTCATAATGTAAATGAAAAACTGATTTAAAAAGAAAATGCTACGAATTGCAGTATACAAATCGTAGCATCAACATATAGTTAGTTTATTAACTTTAAAAATTAATCAAATAGATGTAAGCTGCAGCTGCAGGAATTGCCATCAATGAACTATCAAAACGATCAAGCAAACCTCCATGACCAGGCAATATCGTTCCTGAATCTTTGATTTGTAACTGACGCTTAAACAATGATTCTGTTAAATCACCCCAAGTACCAAATACTACAATCACTAGAGCTAAACCAATCCATTGCAACAATGTCATGAATGGGAAAAAGTGCGCTAATACAAATGATATTGCTATACAGACTACAGCTCCTCCAATTGATCCTTCCCAAGATTTCTTAGGAGATATACGCTCAAACAAACGGCGTTTACCAAATAGCGAACCAACACAATAAGCTCCTGAATCATTTAACCATAAGAAGATAAATACTGCTAATGGCAAAATAGGATTATAACCTACTTCATCTAACATTGGATCATACTGAAACGCTAATACATTCAACATAGCAAATGGTAAAGCGATGTATAATTGGCTGAACATTGAATAGGCCCAGTTATTAATTGGATTCTTCTTTTTTAGATAAAGCTCGCTGATGAGGATATACAATATTAATAAAACATAGGGTATGAATACTTTTGAATCATACGCTCCTATGCAAAAAGCCATAAAAGCCATATAAAGATAAGCTCCCCCCAATGAGGTTATTGTTTTATTTACATCAACTCCATCTATTGTATTTACTAGATTATCAAATTCACGTATGGTAAATGTACTGATAAGTACAAATAAACATCCAAATGATAGCGGATTCCATAAAATACATCCAACAATGATGGCTACAAAGAGTAAACCGGTAATAGCTCTTATTAAGAAATTATTTTTCAAGACAATGGTTATTAATTATTTTTCGAATCGGTTTGAGTATCTGAGTCTTTTACATCAGAATTTGAAGAAGCATCATTTGCTTCTTGAGCAGCGGCTTCTACATCTTTTTCGGCTTGCAATTTAATCTCTTGTTCTTCGATTGCAACGCGCTTAGCCAATTCTCTTTCAGCCTCAGCTGCAACTTGACTTTCTTTGGCTGCCATAATCTCTTCAGAACGAGAAACCCATGGTCGCTTACCAAAGATATGTTCTAAATCTTCTGCAAAAATAACCTCTTTTTCAATCAACAATTGAGTTAATTGCTCATGACCGTCTCTGTTTTCTGCTAGAATACGTTTTGCTCTTTCGTATTGCTCATTTACCATTCGCTTAACTTCCTCATCAATCAACTCTGCAGTTTTTTCACTATATGGGCGATTGAAAGAATATTCTTCGTTATTGTAATAACAAAGATTAGGCAACTTTTCACTCATACCAAGATAAGCGGTCATACCGTAAGCTTGTTTTGTTACACGCTCTAAGTCATTCATTGCTCCTGTAGATATACGTCCAAGAATCAAATCTTCAGCTGCTCTACCTCCAAGTGTAGCACACATTTCATCAAGCATTTGTTCTTTTGTAGTAATCTGACGTTCTTCAGGTAAATACCAAGCAGCTCCAAGAGCTCTTCCACGAGGTACAATAGTTACCTTTATCAATGGATTAGCATATTCTAATAACCAAGATATAGAAGCATGTCCTGCTTCATGAAGTGCAATTGAACGACGTTCTGCTTCTGTAGTTATTTTAGTTTTCTTTTCTAAACCTCCGATGATACGATCAACAGCATCCAAGAAATCTTGTTTACCAACAAAGCTTTTTCTGTGACGAGCAGCAATCAATGCAGCTTCATTACACACATTAGCAATATCAGCTCCTGAGAAACCTGGAGTTTGACGAGACAATAAATCAATATCAACGGTATCGTCTATTTTAATTGGGCGAAGATGTACTCCAAATACCTCTTTACGCTCATTTAAGTCTGGTAAATCTACATGAATCTGACGATCGAAACGACCTGCACGAAGAAGTGCTTTATCTAACACATCTACACGGTTAGTAGCCGCCAAAATAATCACACCACTATTTGATCCGAAACCGTCCATCTCAGTCAATAATTGGTTCAATGTATTTTCACGTTCGTCGTTACCACCCATCGCAGGGCTTTTGCCACGAGCACGACCTACTGCATCAATCTCATCAATGAAAATAATACAAGGAGCTTTCTCTTTTGCTTGACGGAATAAATCGCGAACACGTGATGCACCAACACCAACAAACATTTCTACGAAATCAGAACCTGCCAATGAAAAGAAAGGCACATTAGCTTCACCGGCAACAGCCTTAGCAAGCAACGTTTTACCTGTTCCTGGAGGGCCTACAAGTAAAGCACCTTTAGGAATCTTACCTCCTAGATCAGTATATTTTTGTGGTTCTTTTAAGAACTCTACAATTTCTTCTACTTCAGTTTTAGCCTCAGCAAGTCCTGCTACATCTTTGAATGTAACACGGTTTGCTCCGCCTTTTTCAAAAAGTTGAGCTTTAGATTTACCTACATTAAATACATTGCCGGCTCCTCCGCCGCCACCGCCACTCATACGACGCATTAAGAAAATCCAAAGTGCAATAAGAAACACAAAAGGTAAAATATTTACCAATATGCCCAAGAAGTAATCTTTCTTTTTATCATAGCTCTTAGAACCATCAAAAAAGCCAAATTCTTTCTGTTTTTCCAAGTATTCATCCAATTTATCTCTAGAAGGACCTTCTGTACTAATCATCGGATTACGACCAACCTTAGTCGAATCTTGTTTAAATACTTGACCTATGTACTGAGGTTTTATATATACATCAACTGAATTATCATCATATCCAATCACTTTGCTCACATAACCCTTTTCTACATAGCTTTGGAACTCATCATATGGAATACTCTTACTTACCGAGTTCCCTTGATTAGACCACCAAAGCCCTAATAGCATTAGGGCAATAATCATATATAACCAATTCAGGTTGAATTTTGGCATATTTACTTTTGGCTTATTATTGTTATTGTTGTTATTATCCATAATTAAATAGTTAATCGATATCAGGAATTGTAGTTAATTTAGCATCTGCCCAAAGATGTTCTAAATTATAAAAGTTTCTAGTTTCAGGAAGGAATACATGTACTAATACATCTGAATAATCCATAGCTACCCATTCAGAATTACGCAATCCATCAATAGCAAATGGTTTAGTTTTAGCCTCTTTTATAGTAAATTCTCTAACAGAGTCAACAATAGCACTTACTTGACTGGTAGAATTACCTTGACAAACAATAAAATAGTTACATATAGTATCTTCTATCTTAGTCAAATCAGCAACCACTATATTTTTCCCTTTTTTTTCTTGAATACCTTCTGTTATTTTCTCTATTAATATTTTCGTTTCACTCATTTACTTGTTAAATATTTCGATGTGTTTTTATAACAGTTTATAAATAGTCTTTGTTTCGTAGCACTACGAATCTTAAGATAACTTTTACAAATATACATTGATTTCTTAAAACTAAGAATGTTATGCAATAAAACTGTCTCTTTTTTATTTATTTGACTAAACCTCTGTTATTCAAATTAAATCAATTAAAACAGAAAATATAATTTCGAGGTTTGCTATTTATAATTTCTTTATATATTTGCACAGTTTTTACAGCAAACAAACAACAATAAAAACATCTTATATTTGGGCTATGGTGTAATGGTAACACTACAGATTCTGGTCCTGTCATTTCTGGTTCGAGTCCAGATAGCCCAACAATAAACTTCCCTTTATAGGAAGTTTTTTTATTTAAAAAGAATGCCCAAACCAAACTATGTTGATTCGGGCATTTTTTTGATTAAGATATAAGATTTATGTTTCTTATCCCTCAGACTTGATTGTTTCATCAATCACTTTAATCTTTTGAGACACTAATTCTAAGTCAGCTTTTAATTTCTCAACTTTACGATTCAGTTCTGTTAAAAGACTATTTCCTTTTTTAGATGATGATGATAAGAAACCTATATTATTTTCATAAGTTTGAAGCTCATTTTTAATATTCTCGAAAGCTCTTACTAACTTCTCACGCTCTCTATATAGCGACTGTGATCCATTATTTTGTAAGTTACTTATATTTGATTTAAAATTGCTCAACTTACGATTTGAAGCACTTATATTGAAACGTTCGAACAATTGATCTATTAGACCATGATATTGCTTGTAGAGTTTATCTTTATCTCTAAATGGCACATGTCCAACTTCACTCCATTCTTTCATTAATTCGCGCATTAACTTTTCAGCATCTTCAGTAGCAACTGATTCGTCAATAGAGCTCAATTTTTGAATAACAGCTTTCTTCTTCTCTAGATTTTCTATTTCGACAGTTCTTTGTGACGAAGTAGCTTTATTTTTTTGATCAAAGAAATAATCACATGCTGTAATGAATCGTTTCCAAACAGCGTCTGAATTCTTCTTTGACACAGGACCAATTGTTTTCCATTCTTTTTGAAGCTTTGTTAGTTGTTCAGCAGTAGCTTTCCAATCTGTGCTATCTTTTAAAGCTTCAACCTTTTCGCATAGTTCTTTTTTCTTTTCAAGATTAACATTCATGTTCTCTTTCAAAGATTTAAAGAACTCACCTTTCTTCTTAAAGTATTCATCACAAGCACGTCTGAATCGTTCGAATATTTTCACATTCATTTTTTGAGGAGCAAATCCGATGGTTTTCCACTTATTTTGCAAAGCAATAACCTCTTCAGTTTTGTTTTCCCAAGCACTAAATGTTTTTAGTTGATCATATTCAATACTCTCAACGATTTCGCAAATAACAGTTTTTTGATCTAAGTTATGTTGCTCCACCTCTTTTAAAGCTTCAAAATGTTGCTGGTGTCGACGGTTAATAGCTGTTGAAGCAGCCTTAAATCGAGCCCATATTTCATCTCTTAATTCTTTTGAAACAGGACCTGTATCTCTAAATTCTTGATGAAGTTTTTGTAATTGATGAAAAGCAGAAACTACATCTTCCTCATTAACTAATTTCTCGGCAGCTTCACAAAGATGAATCTTTATCTCAAGGTTCTTTTTGAAGTCATACTCGCGGAACTCATTATTTAATTTAAGAAGATCATAGAATTTCTCTACGTAGTGTTGATAGCTTTTCCACAATTCAGTTACTTTAGCTTGAGGTACAGATTTAATCTCGTTCCATTGTTGCTGAAGTTTTTTAAATTCAGAATATGATTTGTTAGCATCTTCCGGAGATTCTACTAATTCTCTTAGTTTTTCTAAAATGGCAAGCTTTGTTAGAAGATTATCTTCTTTTTCCTTTTCTATTTTTGCAGTTTGTTCGCTTCTTTTCTCCTTAATGACTGACATTAAACGTTTAAATTCTTCTTCAAGTGGATCAGCATTTGCAGCTTTATCCTCAACAGTTTCACCTTCTTCTTCTGTCGATGCTGTTGCTTTCTTTTTTTCCTCTAATTCAGAATTATGTATCTTATAAAAAGCCTGTTTCAAGTTATCAAGTTCTTGTTTATTTACTTCATCAGCATTTTCAACAAGTTCTTTCAATTGAGACAATACTTCTTGTTTTGTATTAAAGCGAGATACAGTTTCATTTTGTTTTTCTGTAGAATCTTCTTTAGCAGAAACTTCTTCATTTACATTAGAAACTTCAACAGCTTTATTATCCTCAACCAGTTCGCTTTTATTAGAAGGCTGAATTGAGCCATTAGAGTCAATCATTGTATTCATTTTTGGAGATAGGATTTAGAGTTCCTTAAATATATATTATTCTACAAATAAATGAAATAAAATCTTTATTTCATACATTTTTTAAATATTTTTTCTAAAATATGTTTATTGCTCAAATAAATATTATGACAAGAGAACAGTAATACCCATATAAAGCATCATACCAATGATATCATTGGTTATAGAGATAAATGGCCCTGTAGCAATAGCAGGATCTATTTTTAAACGTTCTAATGTCATTGGAACAAGGGTACCAAAGATAGAAGCAAACATAACAACTGCAAATAGACTTATTGAAACAGAATAAGTTACAGTAGCCGTTGCGCCAAAGCGAATAAAATTGTACACATATACCAACATCGATATTATCGTTGCATTGATAAGGGCAACAACTGCTTCTTTGGCAACTTGTTTATAAATATGATTAGATGCCAAAGAACTATTGGCTAAACCTTGAACAACGATTGCCGATGATTGAGTTCCTACATTTCCGCCGGTACCACCAATTAAGGGAATATAGAGGGCCATTTCGGGATGAGCAACAAATGTGGCATCGAAATTCCCTAAAATCATTGAGTTACCAATACCTCCAAGCATACCTATTAATAACCAAGGTAAACGAGCAGTTGTTTGGCGCAACACATTATCATCAGTTTCTACATCTTGAGAAAGACCCGAAGCCAATTGATAGTCACGTTCTTGTTGCTCGCGAACTTCATCCATTACGTCATCGACGGTGATTTGCCCAACCAATCGTCCGATAGTATCTAATACAGGTATGGCTACCAAGTCATACTTCTCAATAATTTGAGCCACTTCATCGATTGGTGTATCAACATGCACAGAAATAGGATCTTTCTGCATCACATGTTTGACTTTAGATACAGATGGAGATGTTATCATCTTCTTCAATGGGAAAATACCACGAAGACGTTCATCATCATCAATCACATATACATAATATATTTCATCAAGCTCTTCTGCTTGTTGTCGCATTTCTTTCAAACACTCAGGCATACTCCAGTTTTCATTAACGATTACCATTTCGGTACCCATTAATCCCCCTGCTGTATCTTCATCGTATTTTAACAAGTCAACAATATCGCCTGCTTGTTCAATATCGCCTATGTGAGATAAGATTTCCTCTTGCTTCTCTTCATCAAGTTCGCGCATTAAGTCTACGGCATCATCCGTATCCATATAGTCGACAAACTTTTTAGCAATTGTTTCAGAAGGTAGAAGCTCCAAGAATTTTTTTCTTGATTCTTCATCCATTTCCACCAAAACATCAGCAGCCGTTTCATTATCGAGCAATCGATAAACGAAACGAGCTTCCTCAGGATCGAGGTCATCGCACAACTCAGCAATATCAGCCGGATGAAGGTCGATTAAACGCTGTTTCACTTCATCAGCATCTTTCTGCTCGATGAGTTTTTTTACGTTGTTAATGTACTCCTCATTAATCTCCATACTAATAAACTATATATATGGTTGAAGTATTATTCTTGATTGTTTGTTCCAATAGTTTTCATTGCCTCAGCTACTAGATTAGTTAGGCCGATAAACTCTTGAACAGATAACTGTTCTGGACGTTTATTGAATAGCACATCAGCAGTTATTGGACAGTCTTTTCCTAAAATAGGTTTTATAGAATTGCGTAAAGTTTTTCTACGTTGATTAAATGTAGTCTTCACAACTTGTTTGAAAAGTTTAGGGTCGCAGCCCAAATCAGTAACATCATTGCGAGTCATACGAATCACAGCACTCTTTACTTTTGGAGGAGGATTGAATACATGTTCGCTTACAGTAAACAAGTATTCTACTTTATACCATGCTTGAATCAAAACACTTAATATACCATACGTTTTGCTTCCAGGTCCGGCTGCAATACGTTCGGCAACTTCTTTCTGTATCATCCCTGTACAACAAGGAATCAACTCTTTATTTTCAAGCATTTTGAAGAAAATCTGGCTCGATATATTATAAGGATAATTACCAGTCAACACAAATGGTTTACTATCAAACAAACGGTTCAGGTTCATTTTCAGAAAATCATCTTCAATGATATTGTTTTCTAAAGCAGGATAAGTTTCACGAAGATAAGCAACCGATTCATAATCAATTTCAACAACCTTCACTTCACGTTCTTTTTTTAGAAGAAACTGAGTGAGAACACCCATACCAGGACCAACTTCCAAAATAGGAAGTTCGGGGCACGCATCTACCGTATCGGCAATGTCTTGTGCTACTTTCAAATCTTTCAGAAAGTGCTGCCCAAGAAACTTTTTAGGCTTTACTAATTTCATTTATCAACTAATGTAATTACATT
>CAMTPH010000089.1 GCA_947074345.1 uncultured Bacteroides sp.
ACCGTATATTTGCACGCAATAAATTTTTAAACGCATATCCATATGTCATTTATTGCAGATAAAATTGTAATGGACGGATTAACTTACGATGACGTTTTGTTAATCCCCGCTTATTCTGAAGTTTTACCCCGCACTGTCGATCTGACAACGAAATTTTCTAAGAACATCGAGTTAAAAATTCCTTTTGTAACAGCCGCGATGGATACTGTTACTGAAGCGAAAATGGCTATTGCTGTTGCTCGTGAAGGTGGTATCGGTGTTATTCACAAAAACATGTCTATCAAAGATCAAGCTAAACAGGTTGCTACTGTTAAGCGTGCCGAGAACGGTATGATTTATGATCCTGTTTGTATCAAACAAGGTTCTACTGTTCGCGATGCTCTTTCGTTGATGGCTGAATATAAGATTGGTGGTATTCCTGTTGTAGATGATGATAAATATCTAGTTGGAATTGTAACTAATCGCGATCTACGTTTCGAACGTGATATGGACAAAACGATTGATGAGGTTATGACAAGCGAAAATCTTGTAACCACTAATCAATCTACTGATTTGGAGTCTGCTGCTCAAATTCTGCAAAAATATAAAATTGAAAAGTTACCTGTTGTTGATAAAGATAATAAGCTAATCGGTTTGGTTACTTATAAGGATATCACAAAGGCTAAAGATAAACCAATGGCTTGTAAAGACTCAAAAGGTCGTTTGCGTGTAGCTGCTGGTGTTGGAGTTACTGGAGATACTTTTGAACGTATGCAAGCATTGGTTGATGCCGGTGTTGATGCTATTGTTATCGATACTGCTCATGGTCACTCTAAAGGTGTTATTGATACTTTGAAAGAAGCTAAACAACGCTATCCTCAAATTGATATCATCGTCGGTAATATTGCTACAGGTGATGCTGCTAAAGCATTGGTTGAAGCAGGTGCTGATGGTGTAAAAGTAGGTATTGGCCCAGGTTCTATTTGTACAACTCGTGTTGTTGCTGGTGTGGGAGTTCCACAATTATCAGCAGTTTACGATGTGTCAAAAGCTTTAGAAGGTACAGGTGTTCCTTTGATTGCCGATGGTGGTCTTCGTTACTCTGGTGATGTTGTAAAAGCATTAGCAGCCGGTGGATATTCAGTAATGATTGGTTCGTTGGTAGCTGGTACTGAAGAAAGCCCTGGTGAAACAATCATCTTCAATGGACGTAAATTTAAATCATACCGTGGTATGGGTTCATTGGAAGCAATGGAGAATGGTTCTAAAGATCGTTACTTCCAAAGCGGTGAGATGGATGTTAAGAAGCTTGTTCCAGAAGGTATTGCTGCTCGTGTGCCATATAAAGGTACTTTGTTTGAAGTAATCTATCAGTTGACTGGTGGTTTGCGTGCTGGTATGGGTTATTGTGGTGCTCACAATATTATTCAACTACACAATGCTAAGTTTACTCGTATCACAAACGCTGGTGTGATGGAAAGTCACCCACATGATGTTACTATTACGAGCGAATCGCCTAACTATAGTCGTCCTGAATAAGAATAAAATACTATAATAGAAGAGGATATACAGAATATGTATATCCTCTTTTTTATTGATATATGTACAATTTAATTCTTTTTCTTACGTTTTATATAGCATAAAAATATAGAATTGTACAGATATGAAGAGAAGTCTTTTTTTGTTGGTTGCTTGCGCTTTTTTCAACGTGGTAAATGCTCAGACGAATCCTGTATTGATGAAGATTAATGACGTTGCCATAACTCGTTCTGAATTTGAGTATATTTATAATAAAAATAACTCCTTGCACAATGTTGAGTCTAAGGACATGGATCAATATATAGATTTGTTCGTGAACTTTAAACTTAAAGTTGCAGCTGCAAAAGAATTGGGTTTAGATACTACAAAAACTTTTCGCGATGAACTTGATGGCTACAAACGTCAATTGGCTAAATCATATCTTATTGATGATAGCGCAAATGAGTTAGCTGCTAAACAATATTATGATAAGATTTCTAAAACCGGTTATTCTGAGACAGTACAAGTTGTACATATTTTTAAATATTTGCCTCAAAACATTACCAACAAGCAACATGAGGCCATCAAGCAACAGATTGACTCTATTTATAGCGTGCTATCTAATTCAACTGACTTGAATTTTAATGATTTTGTTCAGAAATATTCAGATGATAAAGAACCGTTTTGGGTATCAATTCTACAAACACCCGAAGAGTTTGAATCTAAAGTGTTCGCTATGAAAGTGGGTGATATATCAGCTCCTTTTTTTACTCCTCAAGGTATTCACATCGTTAAACTTATTGATACGAAGCCATTGCCATCTTTCGAAGATATAAAAGGTGATATTATTAACCGTATGCATCATCGTACTGGTGTCAATAAAGGTGTAGAGTCTGTTGTAGATCGTCTTAAAAAAGAATATAATTATCAAATCAATCAACAGTCTCTAAATCAACTTTTATCAAAAGGTGAAACTGACGATGTATTGTTCTATATCAACCAGGTTCCTTATTCGGGTCAATTATTTAAAAAGTTTGCTAATGCTTATCCGGCAGTAGTTCAAAATCAATTTGATGCTTTTGTAACAAAGAGTTTTATGGATTATGAATATGCTAGGTTGGAGGAAAAGTATCCTGAGTTTAGATATTTGATGCAAGAATATAAAGAAGGGATGCTTTTGTTTGAGATTAGTAATCTTGAGATTTGGGAAAATGCTATGTTAGATGAAGAAGGACAGAAACAATACTTCACTGCCAATAAGTCTAATTATAAATGGAATGAACCGAAGTTTAAAGGTTTGATAGTTCATGCTAAAAACCCTAAGGTTGAAAAGCAAATCAAGAAAACTATTCGTAAAAAGCCAATGGACCAATGGAAGCAATTGCTCGAAGATAAATTCAATACAAGTGATGAGTCTGTATTAGCTGTTGAAGAAGGCTTCTATAGTAAGGGTGATAACAAAAATGTTGATGCCCTTATATATAAAACAGGTCACAATGAATTTAAAACGGGTTATCCTTATATCTTTGTTTTTGGTGAAAAAGAATACGAACCATCTTCGTATTTAGAGGTTCGAGGTGAGTTGATTTCTGACTATCAAAACCATCTAGATGCACTTTGGGTTAACCGTTTGCGCGCAAATGCGAAAGTCGAAATAAACAAAGACGTTATAAAAACAGTTAATAATCATTGATGTAACCGATTATTGCTTATCTTCGTAACGTAAATATAAGCTTTAATTTCATTGAGAATCTATACTGTAGTTCTTTTACTGTCAATTACATTTTTCTGTATTTCGTGTTCAGAAAAATACAATCACGGTGGAAAAACACCATTGGTTGAAGTAAATGGAAATTTTCTTTATAAGGAAGATTTGCTTGGTGTCATGCCTGTGCCTATTAGCAGCGACGATAGTGTGTTGTTTGCTGAGCATTATATACGCAATTGGGTTGATAACACGCTACTCAATGATAAAGCGAAGAAAAATATTGCGAATAATAAAGAAATCGAAAGATTGGTCGATAATTATCGCAAGTCTTTGATAATCCACTCTTATCAACAAGCTCTAATCAATCAAAAACTTACCAAAGATATTCCAGAGAGTGAGCTTCAAGAGTATTATGAAAACAACAAGAATCTATTTAAATTAGATCGTCCTATCATAAAAGGATTGTTTATTAAGGTTCCTCTTAATGCCCCACAATTAGCTAATGTTAGAAAGTGGTATAAATCTCAAACGCAAGATGCCATTGATAATTTAGAGAAGTATCAATTTCAGAATGCAGTCAATTATGCCTATTTCTATGAAAATTGGATACCTATTTCTGAAGTTTTAGATTTAATGCCCTTAGAGGTTGACTCTGCAGAAGATTATATCAATAAAAATCGCCAAATCGAACTTAAAGATAGTGCCTATTATTATTTCTTGAATGTAAGTGATTTTAGAGGCAATGGCGAAGAGGAACCCTATGAGTTTGCTCGCCCCGATGTGGTTGATTTAATTGTGAATACAAGACAAGTAGATTTTTTAAAACAGGTAAAAGAAGATCTTTACCAACAAGCTGTAAAACAAAATAAAATTATTTATAACTATTAAATGCAAAGGATGAAGAGGTTTATGATTTTTAGATCTATTATTTTATCACTCCTTGCTGTACTGACAAGTATAACTGTACAAGCGCAAGATAATGTGATTGACGAAGTGGTTTGGGTTGTAGGAGACGAAGCCATTTTAAAATCGGAAGTAGAAGAAGCACGTTTGAGCGCTTTGTATGAAGGACGTAAGATTGATGGTGACCCTAATTGTGTCATCCCAGAAGAGATTGCCGTTCAAAAATTATACTTGCATCAAGCTCGTTTAGATAGTATCGAAGTTCCTGATTCAGAAGTTATTCAACAGGTTGATTATATGACTAACCGTTGGATTCAAATGTTGGGTTCACGTGAAAAGATGGAAGAATACTTTTTTGAGAACCAAAACAAAACGCCTACACAAATTCGTGAATCATTACGCGAAAATGCTAGAGAAGGCTTAACTGTGCAAAAAATGCAACAGAAACTGGTAGGTGATATTAAAATCACTCCAGCTGAAGTTAGACGCTACTTTAAGGATCTTCCTCAAGACAGTATTCCTTTTATACCTACTCAAGTAGAAGTGCAAATTATTACTGCGCAACCTAAAATACCTATTTCTGAAATTGAAGATGTAAAGAGCCGTTTACGCGAATATACTGATCGTGTGCAAAACGGTGAGATTGATTTCTCTACACTTGCTCGTCTTTATTCAGAAGATAGAGGAACTGCTGTTCGCGGTGGTGAAACTGATTTCATGGGTAAGGGAGTAATGGATCCTTCGTATGCTGCTGTTGCCTTTAGTTTGCAAGACCCAACAAAAGTATCTAAGATTGTAGAATCTGAATATGGTTTCCATATCATTCAGTTGATAGAGAAACGTGGTGACCGTGTAAATACAAGACATATCCTTTTGCGTCCTAAAGTGTCTGATGATGATTTGGTAAATGCATGTTTGCGTTTAGACTCAATTGCCAATGATATTCGTGGTGATAAATTTACTTTCGATCAAGCAGCTATCGCTTTGTCTCACGATAAAGATACGCGCAATAATAATGGTTTGATGGTAAATACCAACTCGATGGATGCTATGGCTACGTCTAAATTCCAGATGCAAGAATTGCCTCAAGATATCGCTAAGATTATAGATAATATGAATGTTGGAGAGATCTCAAAAGCATTCACCATGATTAACGAGAAAGATGGTAAGGAAGTTTGTGCAATTGTGAAACTTAAAAATCGCATTGATGGACATAAGGCTACAATCGCAGATGATTATCAAAACTTGAAAGAAATAGTTCTCAATAAACGTCGTGGCGAACTATTAGAAAAATGGGTTTTAGAAAAACAAAAACATACATACGTTCGTATTAATGAAAACTGGAAGAATTGTGATTTCAAATATCCAGGTTGGATTAAAGATTAATGAGAAAAAGTAACTACATATATAAAAGCATCCTCACGGGGATGCTCTGTTTATTTGGAGCATTCCTTCTTTGGGCACAAGATGAACGTCCTGCTGAGCAGAAGAAAACGCAAGTTATTCTTTTGCACGCTGACCAAGGTAGATCCAATAAGGACCTTATGCCTGATGTGCAAATCCTAGTTGGTTCGGTAAAATTGCGTCAAGACAGTATGTTTATGTATTGTGATAGTGCTTTGATTTTCGAAAAGACTAATTCGGTTGAGGCTTTTGGCAATGTCCGTATGGAGCAAGGAGATACTTTGTTTATATATGGAGACTATCTCTATTATGATGGTATGTCACAGTTGGCGCAGCTTCGCGAGAATGTGAAGATGATTAATCGTGAGACTACTCTTCTTACAGATAGTTTGAACTATGACCGCATCTTTGATTTGGGTTATTATTTCGATGGAGGTACACTCTATGATACGGAAAATGTATTAACATCCGATTGGGGAGAATATAGCCCAGCTACCAAACAATCTGTTTTTAATCATGATGTTAGATTAGTAAACCCTAAGTTTATTCTCACATCAGATACATTAAAATACAATACAGAATCTAAAATAGCGACTATTTTAGGTCCTTCCGATATTTTGAGCGATGATAATCATATCTATTCCGAACGTGGAATATATAATACGATTACCGAACAGGCTGAATTGCTCGATCGTTCTGTTTTAACCAACGATGGTAAACAATTGACGGGTGATAGTTTGTTTTATGATCGTCTGAAAGCAATCGGTGAAGCGTTCGAGAATGTTGAGATGACAGATACGCTCAATCAAAATTTGTTGCGAGGCAATTATTGTTATTACAATGAACTTACTGATAGTGCTTTTGCTACAAAAAGAGCTTATGTAGTTGATTACTCACAAGGTGATAGCTTGTTTGTTCATGGTGATACATTGATGATGGTTACTCACAACATCAATACTGATTCATTAATCCGTGAGATGCGTGCTTATCATAGAGTTCGTATGTATCGCACCGATATACAAGGAGTTTGCGACTCATTGGTTTACAATTCGAAAGACTCTTGTTTGACTATGTATGTAGATCCGATTGTATGGAACTACAATCAGCAGTTGCTTGGCGAAGAGATTAAGGTTTATATGAATGACTCTACCATTGATTGGGCACATATTATAAATCAAGCTCTTGCTGTCGAGATGAAAGATTCTCTTCATTATAATCAGATTTCGGGAAGAGAGATGAAAGCTTTCTTTGAAGATGGAGAGATGCGTAAGGTAGAAGTTATTGCAAATCTTTTGTTGGCGTTCTATCCTGAAGAAGAAAAAGATAGTACCCTAATCGGACTTAATTATGGCGAGGGAAGCCTTTTGCATATGTATCTTCAAGATAATAAGATGAAGAAAGCAGTTATGTTAGGCAAGTCTAATGGTACTCTTTACCCAATGGACCAAATACCTGCCGATAAGATGAGGCTTCCATCATTTAACTGGTTCGACTATATTCGTCCTCGCGATAAAGAAGACATATTTGAGTGGCGAGGCAAACATGCTGGTGATGAACTTCAAAAATCAACTCGTCGTTCAACCAGAGCTACAAATAAACGAGATTTAATTAAATAGCAGCTATTATGGGATTCTTTAAAAGTGGAATGAATAAACCCCGTCGCTTTAATCATCAATATATCTATTATGATGAGCGAAAAGAAAAGCTCGATAAGCGTGTAGAAGATAATAAGCGCGAACTCGGCATGTTGCCTGAAAAAGAATTTAAGCCCGAAGATATTAGAGGAAAATTTGTTGACGGAACAAAACATCTTAAAAGACGTAAGGAAAGTGGACGTCGTCCTCTTCACTTCGGAATAATTCTTGTAATAATTATCATATTAGGTTATCTGTGGTATTGTATTCATAACGATACCTGGTTGTTTTAATCATCTTTTAGTTCTTAAATGCCTTATTTATGAGTGACATCATACACTTGTTGCCCGATTCTGTTGCTAATCAAATAGCTGCTGGAGAGGTAATTCAACGTCCGGCATCCGTTATAAAAGAATTGGTCGAAAATTCGATTGATGCTGGAGCTACACATATTCATGTATTGGTGACCGATGCAGGTAAAACCACTATTCAAGTTATTGATGACGGTAAAGGTATGTCTGAAACTGATGCACGTTTAGCTTTCGAACGTCATGCCACCTCAAAGATTCGTAATGCATCCGATTTGTTTGCTCTCAATACGATGGGGTTTCGGGGTGAGGCTTTGGCTTCTATTGCTGCTGTGGCACAAGTTGAGTTAAAAACGCGCATGGCCGAAGATGAATTAGGAACGAAGATAACTATAGCTGGTTCGAAGGTGGAAGAACAAGAAGCTGTTTCTTGTCCCGTAGGAAGTAACTTCTTAATCAAGAATCTTTTTTTTAATATTCCTGCACGTCGCAAGTTCCTCAAAGCCAACTCAACTGAGTTGAGTAATATCTTGACTGAATTTGAGCGAATTGCTTTGGTGCATCCTGATGTTGCATTTACTTTGTATAGTAATGATACGGAGTTAGTCAATTTTCCTGTGTCGAGCTTGCGTCAACGTTTGATTACCGCTTTCGGTAAAAAACTCAATTCGCAGTTGCTTAACATTGATGTCGATACAACACTTATTAAAATTTCAGGTTATATAACCAAGCCTGAGGCTGCTCGTAAGAAAGGTGCAAATCAATATTTCTTTGTGAATGGTAGATATATGCGCCATCCTTATTTTCATAAAGCAGTGATGGAAGCGTATAATCAATTAATACCTGCTGGCGAGCAAATCTCATATTTTATCTATTTTGATATTGATCCCGCTAACATAGATGTGAATATACATCCTACTAAGACTGAGATTAAGTTTGAAAATGAACAAGCTATATGGCAGATACTTTCAGCATCTGTTAAAGAATCGCTTGGTAAGTTCAATGCTGTCCCTTCAATTGATTTTGATACAGCCGATATGCCTGATATACCAGCATTCGAACAAACCAATTCGCTTGTTCAGCCACAGATACATTATAACTCCGATTTTAATCCTTTTAAATCAACTTCTGCGCCATCGCCATCATCAACATCGCCTAGTACTTCTGCTACTACAGGACATTACAGTCGTGTCAGTTCTGTAGATGATTGGCAGACTCTTTATGGTGGTATGAGTAAATCAAGTAAGATGAATGTTGACGTAGAGCCCTTTGAGATTGAGACTGATTCTGTAGAAACAGTTTCTATAGAAACGTCTCTTGTTGAATCTACTTTATATAAAGAGGAGCCTCTTGTTGAAAATAGTAATCAGCACCTTCAATTCAAAGGTCGTTATATTCTTACCTCAGTTAAATCGGGTTTGATGCTCATAGATCAACATCGAGCACACGTGCGCGTATTGTTTGATCGATATTTGGCACAAATCACACATAAAAAAGGTGTATCACACGGCATGTTGTTTCCCGAAATATTGCAGTTGCCTCCTTCTGAAGTAGCTATTTTGCATAGTGTGAGTGATGAATTAATCTCTTTAGGCTTTGATATAGCCGATTTAGGTGGAGGAAGTTTTAGTATCAATGCAATACCCGATGGTATTGAAGGACTAAACCCTGTAGAGTTGATACAAAATATGGTTCATACAGCACTCGAAAAAGGAAACGATGTTCGTGAAGAAGTGCAAACCATTTTAGCATTGACTATGGCTAAAGCGTCGGCTATTGTTAATGGTCAAGTATTGTCTAATGCAGAAATGTCTAACTTGATTAATGATTTGTTTTCATGTGCTTCGCCTAATTATACTCCAGATGGTAAAATAATTTTGTATACATTACAAAATAACGAAATTGACTTATTTTTTAAATAGTTGCTTGTTTGTTTGTTTTTGAACTATTCATTGCGTTTTTTCTCATATAAGTTGTATTAAAATTATATTTAACTTGATTAAATTAGCCTTTATTTGCAAAAACTGATCATATAATGTTTAGTATTTGTTTTTTATTTTTATCTTTGCAGCTTAATATTATGTATTTTATCTATTGTAGAGATTACAATTTAACAATAAAACTACTATTTAATATTTTAAAAATGAGAAAATTACTTTTTACGTTAGCTTTAGCTACTAGCGCAACTTTAGCTTCTGCTCAAGGAGCTGTTGCAAATGAAACTGATATTGTTACAAATCCTAACAAATATCAAGTTGTAACTAACCGTTTCTTTGATAATTGGTTTGTTTCTGTAGGTGCAGGTGGTCAAGTTTTTATGGGTAAAGATGATGCTGCTGGCAAATTTGGATCTCGTATCGCTCCATCTTTAAATGTATCTTTAGGCAAATGGTTTACTCCAGCTTTAGGATTACGCGTTCAATACAGCGGTTTGCAAGCAAAAGGTTATACTTATAACTCTACTGCTCCTTATATCTCTGGTGGTTTGATCGATGGTTCATATTACAAACAAAAAATGAACTACATGAACCTTCACGGTGATGTTATGGTTAACTTAAGCGCTCTTTTTGGTGGTTATAACCCAGAACGTGTTTACGAAATCATTCCTTTCTTAGGTGCTGGTGTTGCTCATTCATTTGATTCTCCAAAACGTAATTCTATTACACTTAATGGTGGTATCCAAAACCGTTTCCGTGTATCTAGAGCTTTAGATATCAACTTAGATATCAACGCTATGGGTGTACAAGGTAAATTTGATGGTGAAACTAGAGGTAAATACAACATGGATTGCATGTTAGGTGTTACTGCTGGTGTTACTTACCGTTTCAAAACTCGTACTTTCGGTCGTCCAGCTACTCAATTGATCTCTGCTGCTGATCTTGCTACATTGCGTCAATCTATGAATGATATGTCAGCTGAAAACGCTGCACTTCAAGAAGAAGTTGCTCAATTGAAGAGCCGTCCAACTACAGTTACAGAAGTTGTTCTTGTAGAAGGTAGCATTGCTCCACGTCCAGTATTCTTCGAAATCAACTCTGCTAAGATTTCTCCACGTGAAGCTATGAACATCAAATTGTTGGCTGAAACAATCAAAGAAGATGGTGAATCTAACTTCGTTGTTTATGGTTACGCTGATGCTAACACAGGTAGCGCTGCATACAACCAAGCTCTTAGCTTGAAACGTGCACAAGCTGTAGTTGATGCTTTAGTTAACGATCATGGTGTTTCTGCTAATCGCGTTAAAGCTTCTGCTGATGGTGGTGTTGATACATTCGGTAAACCAGTTTACTTGAACCGTGTTGCTGTTATCAAAAGCGCAAAATAATTTTAGATAAGATCTGAAATAATATATAAAGCCGATTCCATTATGGAGTCGGCTTTTTTTGTGTAGCACTTGCTCTTGCTATTATGTGTTTTGTAATGGTGATAGTATAGACATAAAAAAAGCCTGGAGGCTATTCCAGGCTTTTTTGTATATGTAAATTGCTGTTTTTATTCAGCTGTAAAGCGTTTAGCTTGTTCGTTGATGAAGTCTGTATCTTCGAAGTAGTTAATCTTCATAGAGCGACGTACGTCAGCTAGTGTGTCGGCTGCAGCTTCGCGAGCAGTATCGCAACCTTTCTTCAACATTTCGTAGATAGCAGGAATGTCTTTTTCGAACTCTTTACGTCTTTCGCGGATAGGGCCTAATTGCTCTTCCATGATAGCACCTAAGAATTTCTTCACTTTCATATCGCCTAAGCCACCACGTTGGTAGTGTGCTTTTAGCTCTGCTAAGTTAGGATATTCATTCAGGTAGCGTTCAAAGTGTTCGTCTTTGCAGAAAGCATCTAGGTAAGTAAATACGGTGTTGCCTTCAATTTTACCAGGATCTTGTACGCGTAAGTGGTCAGGATCGGTATACATGCTCTTAATCTTCTTTTGAAGCTCATCGGCCGATTCAGATAGATAGATGCAATTGCCAAGAGATTTACTCATTTTAGCCTTGCCATCTGTTCCAGGAAGACGAAGACATGCTGCATTGTCGGGCAATAATATCTCTGGTTCAACCAAAGTCTCACCATAGATATGGTTAAAGCGGCGAACAATCTCGTTTGTTTGTTCCAACATTGGCTTTTGGTCTTCTCCTACAGGTACCGTAGTAGCCTTGAATGCTGTGATATCAGCTGCTTGGCTAATAGGGTAGGTGAAGAAGCCTACAGGAATGCTACTCTCGAAATTACGCATCTGTATCTCTGTTTTCACAGTAGGGTTGCGTTGTAAACGAGATACAGTAACCAAGTTCATATAATAGAACGAAAGTTCGCACAACTCTGCAATTTGCGATTGAATGAAGATAGTCGATTTAGTTGGGTCGATACCACAAGCTAAATAGTCGA
>CAMTPH010000090.1 GCA_947074345.1 uncultured Bacteroides sp.
TATAATATAATCTTTTTCATCTTTATTCAGTGATTAATGTTAATGTTTTAGTTACGCTCACACCTTGTTGGTCAGTAACTTTTATTATAAAATTATGTGTAGCAGCACCATAGATTCCTAATAGTTCAGTAAACTCTGTTATATCAAACAATAATTGAGTTTCACCTACAACATCACTTCCTGTAGGGAAGCCTAACCCTTGCAAACCAGTTTCCAAAGCACCAGGATTAGCTAAGTCGAAGCTCTTGCTCAAACCAACTTCTGTCAAGATATCTTCAGTCAATGTATTAGAATCGATAGTAACCTCAACATTATTTATTTTATTAGGAGCATTAAGCGTTACTTTAACTTCAGTTTTACCTGAAACCACGTGAGATTCATCAATATTAAAAGCATTTCCAGCAAAGCTAGTTCCTACAATAGTAGGAGCATTTTCACCCGATTCAGTTGATTCAGTGATCAATGTTAATGTTTTGGTTACGCTTTCGCCAGCCTTGTCAGTAACTTTAATTACAAAGTTGTGAGTACCTGCACCATATATACCCAATAAAGGTGTAAACTCTGTGATGTCAAATAATAGCGTAGTTTGACCTACAACATCACTTCCTGTTGGGAAGCCTAATCCTTGCAATCCTGCTTCTAATGCGCCAGGATTTGCTAAGTCGAAGCTCTTACTCAAACCAACTTCTGTCAAGATATCTTCAGTCAATGTATTAGAATCGATAGTAACCTCAACATTATTTATTTTATTAGGAGCATTAAGCGTTACTTTAACTTCAGTTTTACCTGAAACCACGTGAGATTCATCAAGGCTAAAAGGATTTCCACCAAAACTAGTACCCACAATTGTAGGAGCATTTTCACCTGGGACAACAGGATCTACATCTGGGTCAATACTAATTGTGATATCAACGATTTCACATTCAGCATCAATTTCAATTACCATTCCCATATTGCCACCATCAGTATCACCAGGATTACTTTTCAATGAATATTTAATTTTACGATATTCACCTGCTTTGATTCCCGAGAAATTGTTTACTAAATTGATTGATTGTCCATCAACAGTACCTGAAAGAGTTGCGTTTAAAACATTCGCATCATCATTTAAAGCTTTAAAGAAACCTGCACGAGCTTCATCCTTAGCAAAGTTTAGTTCGCCATCGCCATTTGCAACAACTTTTACATTTACATCACTACCAAGCAAAGCTTTAAGTTCATCAGTAAATTCGATAGTTGTTTTGATATTCTTCAAACGACAAGTAATAGTACCTAAGTCAGTAGTTTCATTCTTTCTAATATCAAAAGATTGTGAAGCAAAATAGTGAGGTTTTTCCCATGCAGCAGCTTCTGGCACATGCGAGTTCACTTCTACAGTGTAAGTACCAACCAATAATGAGATAATGTCTGGCATTTCGTTGTAGCTAAAGCTTTTTACGGCTTCTTCTTCTCCTTCTTCGTAAATCTCAATGATGTAAGCAGACACATCTACTGTAGCACGAGTAGATGAATTGTTTAATTCATCCGTTTTTACGCCGATTTTCATAGAGCTTAGGTTCAGTTCGCCCAAAGCTGTTGGGTCTTTTTCGCCATTATCCTTTTCGTAAGGTAAGGCTTCTCTGTCGCACGAAGTAAACATTAGAATACTTGCGACAGCTGTCATGATAAAATAAAAAATCTTATTCATAAATTACTAGATTATAAATATATAGTATTTAATAGTTTAATTGAATGTTATCGATATAAAGTACACTTCCTCCCCAATAAGAACTATCTATAACACGAAGCATCTTAGTTGGCTCCCATAATAATTCACTTTCTACAGTGTGTGTATCATCACATTTATTAGAAGACGAGAATACAATATAAAAATGAGTAGCTTTTAAATTTGAGAAAACAGGATCATAAGCGAGTTTAATAGTTGTATTAGTATAATTTCCTGTAGCAGAACCAGCTCCAATCTCCCCATAAGCAAGTCTTTTGATTACACCACCATCACGATTTTCTACAACAGCCCAAACTTTAAATTTATCATTGTTGTAGCTATCGTATTTATAATCAAAAGAAATCGTTGATGGACGAGAAGTAAAATCAATACCATAATTGTAAGTATCAATTTTATCATCAACATCAAAGCTATATGTTCCTAAGAATATTTTTCCTGCTGAACGGTGGTAAGCTAAACTAGTATACTCATTACCTGAGCCTTTAGTCCAACCGATAGTTCGTATCATAGCAGCCTTACTTCCATTTCCTCTGTCTTCGTAAATAACCGATGGATAAGCATTGATACAATAATTCAATCTTCCACTAGAACTATGATTGAATGTTTTAGCATTTGTAGTAGCCCAACTTCCAGAGTTTGGAATATAAGCATTATAAGTTGAAGGACTTAAACCATTCAACATTCCCTTAGCAAGGCTTTTAGTTGACTCAACATTCCAACCATTCATATCAGCATTTGGAACTTGAGTTTCCGCCTCAGTTGTTATAGACACTTCAGTTGACACACTTTCGTTTGGAACAACAGCATTATCAGCATAGCGAGCGCGAAATTGATAAGAAGTTTCACCATTTAATCCTGTAACTGTAATAGCGTTTCCATTAACAGTTTGTGATGGTTTTATCCAACCGGCACCACTCTTATACTCCATAAATACATAAGGATTATTAAGCGCACGGGTTGATGGAGATACAATATTCACAGTAAATGAAGCTCTAGTAGCCCAAACATCACCAATAGATTGCAATTCAAGAGTTAATTGAGGTACATCAACCTTACATTCAGGCGTTATCTCTCTATTACCAAATAAAGCTTTCAATTTTAATCCGTTTGTTGTATCAATTATAGGAGCCGGAAGAGTAAATGATAACAAATATTCATCACCTACTTTTTCGATAGATGTAGGTTGAATAGATTGCCATACGCCGTTTGTAAAATATTGATAAGAAACGAGGTTAATATCAAGAATCGGGTTAAGAGTTAAAACACCTGTTACAGCAGTAGCTTCATAAGCAACATTATTGGTATCCAATAAGAAGCTAAAGTCATTATTCATGCTCTTCACCACAATTACAGTTGGTTCAACCGCAGGTTTAGAATATTTATCGACAGATAGAATTGTAAACTTAGTTACATTATCGTCAGCGTTATACTCTAATAAAGGAATTACATTTGTAAAATCTACAAATACCACACCATCATTAGCACCGAAGTTTACTAATTTCAAGCCAAGGCTCTTCATCAGTTCCAATTGTTCGGCAGATGCTTGTACCAAATCAACTTCGGCAGGCCATCCTTTGCTGATTAAGAAATTAGACTCTGTTGTAAGCATACAAGACTCTAGTCCGGTAGCAGAGTAGATTTGAGTTTGAATAGTACCAATGCCAAGAGATTCAATTACATCTATTTCAACCCCCGATTGATAACCTACAGCTATTTGGCTTGGTGCTGTCGAGTTTAGCGCTATATCAGAAATATTAATTTCGATATTGTGCTCTTCGGCAACATCATCAACAAATGAGATTGTCAATGTAGCGTTGCTAGCGTTAGCATCTAGCGTAATATTATAAATGGTTTTTGCTGAAAGTTCGATTGCACCTGCAGATAAAGTTACAACTTGATCCATACCTGGTGCCAATACATCTAGGCTAATATTAATAGTGCCCGGTTTAATATAAGCAGAACGCGTTTCGTCTGAAACAAATTCAACGATATTATTATTTGATGTTTTAATTTTGGTAGTATAAGATTCAAAATAGCCTTTGAATCCATCAGAATATAAGATATTTACCAAAGCATTTTGCAAGGCCGATGAAATTAGAACCTCTGTTACTTCACCCTCCTTAATTGTAAAAGCTTTCTCTCCATAAAAAGCAGGTAAAACGTCGAAACCTTCAACATTTACATCACCAAATTCTGCTTTAGCCAAATAATTCCCTGTTGGAACTATCATAGATTCCTTCAAATCACTAAATTTATCCCATGACATAAATATCTCATCTCCTTGAAATATTTTTAGTGCGAAGTCGTTAACACTTGGTTTATTCACGCCCGAACTACGGGTCGATGAATTGATAATTTCGTTATTTGCCCTTAATTCAACTTTTAATACACCTTCACTACTATTAGCACTTTGTTCATCCCTATCACAAGAACACAACAAAAATATAGCAGCTATCAATGCAGTAAAAACGCAATTTTTACTCATAGCTCTCTATTTAGTTCTCTATAAAAATATTAAATCTTAGCACAAACTTATAGTTTAAAACCCAAATTTAATACCTATTTGGCCATATTTTATTTTTGCTTCTTAAAAAAAGAACATCATTAACACGCGTCTCCTTAAAAATCAAGTATTAACAGATTTCAACACAACTCCTAATTTTCGTTTACCATCCATTTTAACGATTAAAGGTTTTTTAAAATAAACGTGTCTCAAAAATTTAGTTTCTTCGACTGCTTCTTCTTTATCTAAATACTCCTTATTATATATTCCATCACCATTAAAAGAGTTGATTGTAAAGTAGCCAACACCAAAAGAGGTTAGGTTCTGAAAGAAATGAGTACCTTGACTTGGATCAACTCTATAATTTGTTAGCCCAGCCTCAACAATAACCCGGGCAGCAGATATGTGTGGCCACTTTACAGGTATACCGAGCCAACTGTCACTACTACCCCATCTTCCTGGACCAATTAAGATATAGTTCTTACCTTCATTTAAGAAACGCTGATTTAGTTTTTCTATTTCGCGAGCAATAGCGGGGTTATTTGAAGCACTATATCCATCAGTTTTCACATAGATTATATCGTGAATCTGGTCCATAATGCCATGTCCCAAAGAGTTATTTGATTTCAAAATCAAATCATCATCAGGTATTAGAGTTAAATCTTCATTCATCACCTCTTTGCTATCAACTATAGGGCGAATCTGCAAAAGATAAAAAGTCCCTGTTTTGTCTTTTTCTTTGTTTAAGTTAACAGCAAACTCTATTTCGATAGGACGACGCATTTCTTGCTGACTATACTTTAAAACGAGTTGCACAATAGGTGCAAGAGGAAACACATCGTGTTGTAATATATTAGCAAAAGTGATAACCTTGCGTCCACCCGGATAAATACCATCACGAATAATCTGATCGTATGGGTCGTAAGTCGAAGCAATGTATTTAAGAGATCCGTCCTTTTCGGCTTCCTTCACCGGCAATTTCAATAAGTTGAATCCATCATCAATCGAAAAATTCTCGCCTGCATTCTTCAAATCAAGGGCATAAAATCTAGTTTGTGTCTCTTTCAGAGCAATATCAAGCTCGCTTGTTTGAAGTATTTTATTGGGATGGTAAGGAGAAAAACGCAAAGTTAGTCCACCATCTACAATGTACTTCCCTAAACCAAGTGCCAAGTTTACGATTCCTTCTTCTGCCTTTTCATCGCCAAGCGGATAATAGTTTAATGAACGGGCAACTCCCGACATAGATGGATAGAAGTGATCGCCATATTGTGAGCCCACAACTTCTTGCAATATGACTGCCATTTTTTCTTGATCAATCACATTTGATGTAGCTTGCATATAAGCCTTGCTATCTTTAAAGAAAACTGAAGCATACACCCCTTTTATAGAATCGCTCAACATGCGAAGCATTTCATATTTATCATCTATATGAGGTATCATATAGGTATTATAAATACCTGCAAAAGGCTGATAATGTGAATCTTCTAAGAGCGAAGAAGATCTTATAGCCAATGGCGATTTCACCACATCAAACAATGTAAAGAAGTCTTCTATCAAGCTATCAGACAACTTGGCTTTTAAGAAATACTTCAAAATAGTTTCATCATCGGCATCCGACAGAGCTATCTGATACAAGTTGTTAGACTCCATAAATTCATCAAAGATGTCGGTACAAAGCACAACTGTTTTAGGAATAGCCACTTTAGCATTTTCAAATTGAGTAAACTCAGGATGACGCTTCACCATATTGTCAATAAACGCCAAACCACGCCCTTTTCCTCCAAGAGATCCTTCACCAATACGGGCAAAGTTAGAGTATCTATCAAAACGATCGCGCTTAAATATCGCTACAATTCCCTGATTTTTCATCTGACGATATTTCACAATGGCTTCAAAGATAATCCGACGATGCGCATCAACATCTTGAAGACTATTCCAAGTGATGGGTTTCAAGAACTCGCCTACCGGAAACATAGCACGCGAATAGAGCCAGCGCGACACATGATTGCGGCTGATATGATATAAAAATGACTCGGCAGGAATAGCAAATAATACATTTTGCAATTCTTTAAGATTGCGAACACGTGCTATCTCTTCGCCTGTCTCTGGGTTACGAAATACAAAATCACCAAAACCGAAATTCTCAGATACAGTTCTGCGCAAATCGACATCCATCTTCTTGGAGTTCTTGTCGATAAAACTGGCGCCAAACTTTGTTGTATAAGACATATTTGCACTTTCGGATGACTGGATAATAATCGGTACAAATGGGTCTTCTTTGCGAATTGCATCGCATAGTTTGATACCGGCCATACCATCTTTTTTGCCATGTTCCCACTCTGGAAATCTTACATCGGTAATTACTCCCAATATATTGTTTTTATACTTCTCGTAAATATGTATTGCTTCGCTATAGTTACGAGCTAATACAATCTTCGGACGCCCACGCATACGTAGTGTGCGTTGATGCGCATTGAGTGCTTCGGTCGAGAACTCTTGACTTTGCTTCAACACGAATTTGTATAGATTGGGGAGTATGGATGAATAAAAACGTATACTATCTTCGACCAACAAGATTACTTGTACACCAATCTCATTCACATCGTGCTCAAGATTCATCTTATCCTCAATAAGCTTTATGATAGAAAGTATCAAATCGGTATTGCCCAACCAACAGAATACATACTCGAAAGCACTTAAGTCTTCGTTTACGATGCGTGCTGTAATACCGTGACTAAATGGGGTAAGAATAACGATTGGTATATATTCGAACTTGCTTTTAATGTTTCTACCAATTTCGAATATATCATTCTCGCCGGTGCTTGGCATACAAATTATTAAATCAAAAGCCATCATCTCTAATTGCAGCATAGCTTCTTCGAAAGTAGAAACTTGCGTAAATCGAGGTGGATAGCGAAGAGATAAAGAGGTGTATTCATTGAATATCTTTTCATCAATACGTCCATCATCCTCGAGCATAAATGCATCGTAGGGATTGGCAATCAAGAGTACATTAAAAATGCGAAAGGGCATTAAATTGGCAAACTGCGTGTCCTTGAAGTAAAGTTGATTTAATTTATATTGAGTAAGCATGGGCTCTTCACTTTTTAAAGGTTGTTTAAACGCAAAAGTCGACTTTTTAAATATGAAATGCAAATAAATAGAATAAAGACTTTGACTTACCAATACACAATAGCTTACCATCTACTCTAATTAGATGATTGAAATTGAAGTTTGAAATAAGTCAAATACGGTAATCAGCAAATATGGTATATGCACATCTAATGATAACTGTTAACTGTTATCAGATTAAACATATACATTCAGCATGATAATAGTTAACAGTTATCGAACTTAATAGATAGATTGAAAAAGTAAAATTAACAGATACTTTCTTTCATTTGTATTAGTACAAACACTACAATAAGCTGATAGAAACAATTACAATATAACACACATTTTTATACTATTAAATTAAAAACACTTTCTGATAGGTTTATATTTATTAATTTTATAATTTTACATCGAAATAATCTTTCATAACACAAATAACTTATATCAAGCTCGCTAAAAGAAAACTATATGAACAAAATAGTGAAAACAGCACCTTTATTTATTGTGTGCAGCGCTTTAATGTTATCATGCGCTCCAAAGAATCAAAAACTAAGCTATCCCATGACAGAGAAAGTAGATACAGTAGATGTGTACTTTGGTACAGAAGTAGCTGATCCATATAGATGGCTCGAAAATGATACTACAGCTGCTACTGCCGAATGGGTGGAAGCACAAAATGTTATTACGAATAACTATTTAAGTCAAATTCCTTTTCGCAAACAGCTTTTAGACAGGCTTACCAATCTTACAAACTACGAAAAGATAGGTACTCCATTTAAGAAGAATGGTAAATATTACTTCTTCAAAAATGATGGTCTTCAAAATCAAAGCGTACTTTATTCGCAAGAAACTCTTGACAGCGAACCGATCGTTTTTCTTGATCCAAATACATTGTCTACTGATGGTACTGTAGCATTGACCGGTGTTAGATTCTCGAAAGATGGCAAATATGCGGCCTATACTATATCGCGTAGCGGTTCAGACTGGACTGAAATCTATGTAATGGATGTAGCGAATCGCCAATTGCTTGACGACCATATTGAATGGGCTAAATTTTCGAGCGCATCATGGCAAGGAGATGGCTTCTATTATAGCGCATATGACGCTCCGGTAGAGGGAAAAGAGTTTTCTAATGTAAATGAAAATCATAAGATTTATTATCATAAAATTGGCACTTCGCAAGCAGATGATAAACTTGTTTATCAAAACCCTAAAGAGCCAAAACGCTTTTACTCTGCAAGTACAAGCGAAGACGAACGTTTCTTATTTATATATGAATCGGGAGCAGGTAGAGGTAACAACGTGTTCATGAAAGACCTCACTAAAAACACTCCTATTGTTCAATTGACAACAAATTTTGACTATCAATATAGCCCAATTGAAGTAATAGGCGATAAGATTTATTTCGTCACAAATTACAACGCTCCTAAGTATCGTGTAATGGTGGCTGATGCAAAAAATCCAAAGCTAGAAAACTGGGTAGAACTAATTCCTGAATCTGAATCGGTATTGTCTGATGCAGGTGTTATCGGCGGCAAACTATTCATCACTTATGATAAAGATGCTTCTAATCATGCCTATGTATACGACTTGAATGGCAAAGAGTTGCAAGAAATTGAATTGCCTACTCTTGGATCGGTTGGCTTTAGTGGTAATGCAGATGATGAAGAATGTTTCTATGGTTTCTCATCGTTCACAACACCGGGTGCTACATATAAATATGATATAAACACGAACAAGAGCGAATTGTATCGTGCACCTAAAGTAGAATTCAATCCAGAAGAATTTGAAACAAAACAGATTTTCTTTGCTAGCAAAGATGGTGTGAAGGTTCCTATGTTCTTAACCTACAAGAAAGGATTGAAACTAGATGGCAACAACCCTGTATTGCTTTATGGATATGGTGGATTTGGTGTTAGCTTAAATCCTGGTTTCAGCACAGCGCGTATCCCTTTCCTTGAAAATGGTGGTATCTACGCTCAAGTAAATCTACGCGGTGGAAATGAATATGGCGAAGAGTGGCATGTAGCAGGTACTAAGATGCAAAAACAAAATGTATTCAATGACTTTATAGCTGCAGCCGAATATCTTATTGACAATAAATATACTAATCCTAGTGAAATAGCTATCATGGGTGGCTCTAATGGAGGTTTGTTGGTAGGTGCAAGTATGACTCAACGCCCTGATTTATTCAGTGTGGCTATTCCACAAGTGGGTGTATTGGATATGCTTCGCTATCATAAATTTACAATTGGATGGAACTGGGCAAGCGATTATGGTACAAGCGAAGATAGTCCTGAAATGTTTGAATACTTAAAAGGATACTCTCCTTTGCACAATTTAAAAGCAGGTACAAAATATCCAGCAACCATGATTACTACTGCCGACCACGATGATCGTGTAGTACCAGCTCACTCATTTAAATATGCAGCTGCCCTACAAGAAGCAAATGATGGTACCAATCCTACCATTATTAGAATTGAAAGCAAAGCTGGACATGGTGCCGGCAAACCAATTAGCAAAATATTGGAAGAACAAACAGATATCTACAGTTTTATTATGTATAATTTAGGAATGAAGCCTGAATTTAAATAAACTGTTTAAAGCATAACATTGTTAATAGCACATAGCTTATTGTCTGAAATTCAGCAATAAGATATGTGCTATTTTTTATTTAAACTATCATTTTATCATTTACAATCAAATATTTAACAGTTAATATTATGCATTATAGAAATTAAAAGTATATTTGCACTATAATTAGTTGACATTTTAACATAAACAACCTATTAAACTCAACGTTATGAATATTCAGAAAATAATGTCCTCGCTAGAGGCTAAACATCCCGGTGAATCTGAGTACCTCCAAGCTGTGAAAGAAGTTCTTCTTTCTATTGAAGATATATACAATCAACACCCAGAGTTTGAGAAAGCTAAAATCATTGAACGATTAGTAGAACCCGATCGTATCTTCACATTTCGTGTAACATGGGTTGACGATAAAGGCGATGTGCAAACAAACCTTGGTTATCGTGTGCAATTTAACAATGCAATCGGCCCTTACAAAGGCGGAATCCGATTCCATGCATCTGTTAATCTCTCTATTCTTAAATTCTTAGGATTCGAACAAATATTCAAGAATGCACTTACTACATTGCCTATGGGCGGTGGTAAAGGTGGTTCTGACTTCTCTCCACGCGGCAAGAGTGATGGCGAAATCATGCGTTTCTGTCAAGCTTTCATGCTAGAATTATGGAGACACATTGGCCCTGACATGGATGTACCTGCTGGTGACATTGGTGTAGGTGGACGTGAAGTTGGTTATATGTTTGGTATGTATAAAAAACTAACACGCGAAGTTACCGGAACTTTAACAGGCAAAGGCCTCGAGTTTGGCGGTTCTTTAATCCGTCCTGAAGCTACTGGCTTTGGTGGATTATACTTCGTAAAAGAGATGCTTCAAAGTAAAGGCATCGATATGAAAGATAAAACAATTGCTATCTCAGGTTTTGGCAATGTAGCATGGGGTGCTGCATTGAAAGCAACAGAACTAGGTGGTAAAGTAGTTACTATATCTGGTCCTGATGGTTATGTATATGATCCTGATGGAATCAGCGGAGACAAAATCGATTATCTATTAGAACTTCGCGCAACAGGCAACGATATCGTTGAACCTTATGTAGAAGAGTATCCTAATGCTAAATTCTTTGCAGGCAAACGCCCTTGGGAGGTAAAAGTGGATATCGCATTGCCATGTGCTACTCAAAATGAGCTAGATGGTGATGATGCAAAAACACTTATCGACAATGGCGTAATGTGTGTAGGCGAAATATCAAATATGGGATGTACTCCCGAAGCTATCGATATGTTTATTGAACATAAAGTAATGTATGCTCCTGGCAAAGCAGTAAATGCAGGTGGTGTTGCAACTTCAGGCTTAGAAATGACTCAGAATGCAATGCACATTACTTGGACAGCTAATGAGGTAGACAACAAATTACATGAAATCATGCACGCTATTCACAATCAATGTGTGAAGTATGGTACCGAATCAGATGGTTATGTAAACTATGTGAAAGGTGCAAATATTGCAGGTTTCATGAAGGTAGCCAACGCAATGATGGCTCAAGGTATCATTTAAACTCAACAATTGCATAATAGACGGCTTACGTCTATTATCTAGTTTCATAATTTTTGTTTAGTTGTATTTGTATTTGTGGTTAGTGCCATCAGTTTTCTGAGACAGAAAACTGATGGCTTACTTTTT
>CAMTPH010000091.1 GCA_947074345.1 uncultured Bacteroides sp.
TTTCAAACCTTGAGTTTGAGCCATACCGATAGAGTAAGACAAAGAGTCGATTTCTGTTTTCAAATTAGCTTTAGGTGCTTGTGCTGTACAAGACGCAAGACCCATAGCGACTGCAGCTGCAGCCAAAAGTGTTACTTTTTTCATTTTGCTTTTGATTTGTTATTTATTTAATACATCGAGTAATTCTACATCAAAAATCAATGCACTGTGTGGAGGAATTACATCGCCTGCGCCTTGTGCGCCGTATGCAAGGTCTGATGGGATGTACAATCTCCATTTAGAACCTGCTGGCATCAATTGCAATGCTTCAACCCATCCTGGAATAACTTGGTTAACACCAAACGTAGCTGGTTGGTTACGTTGGTAAGAGCTATCAAATACGGTTCCGTCTACTAATTTACCTTCGTAGTGACATTGTACTTGGTCTGTTGCCGAAGCTTTGTCGCCGGTACCTTCTGTTATAATTTCATATTGCAAACCGCTAGGTAGTACTACTACGCCCTCTTTCTTAGCGTTTTCTGCCAAGAAAGCAGCGCCTTGTTCGATAGCTGCAGCACTTACTTTAGCTTGCATGTCTTCAAAAAACTTATTTACAATCTCGCGAGCTTCTTCGTGAGAAATCGCTGTTTTGTTACCTTCGATCACGTCTTTAATTGCTTGTGCAAAATCTTCTACTACGATTTCTTTTGCACCCATACTCATCAAGTTTTGACCTATCCCTAAGCCAATTGCGTAACTAAATTTATCCATATCTTTTGTATATTTATAAATTGAAAGTGAAAATAACGCTATTTGCCTTCCAATTATGTAAAATTCCTAAATTGCAAATGTACTTGTTTTATTTAAACAACAAGTTATATGTAGATTAAAATTTCTTATTTAACGGGGTCGTAGATATCTTTTTTCGACTAAATTTGTTATGTAGATTATATTAAACAACTTGACGGTATGAAAAGTTTAGTGATTTTATCGGGAGCCGGCATGAGTGCCGAGAGTGGTATCAAAACATTTCGCGATACAGGAGGCTTGTGGGAAGAGTATCCGGTAGAACAAGTGGCTACCCCCGAAGGCTATGCCAAAGACCCGGCTTTGGTAACTCGATTCTATAACGAGCGGCGTGAACAGCTCAACACCGTGAAACCCAATCGTGGACACGAGATATTGGGCGAACTAGAGAAAGAGTTTAAGGTGACCGTGATTACTCAAAACGTAGACAATCTGCACGAACGTGGCGGAAGCACCCATGTTATTCATCTGCATGGCGAGTTGACAAAGGTTACCTCTAGTCGCGATCCTTACAATCCGGCCTACATCAAAGAGCTTCGTCCCGACGAGTATGATGTGAAGATTGGCGATTTGGCAGCCGATGGCACACAGCTGCGCCCATTCATCGTATGGTTTGGCGAGCCTGTGCCCAAAATAGAAGAAGCCATAAAGGCAGTAGAGAAGGCTGATATCTTCGTTATTATCGGTACCTCCATGAATGTTTATCCTGCAGCCGGGTTGCTCAACTATGTGCCCCGCAATGCTCAAATATACCTCATTGATCCCCATCCGGTGGCTATCAATACAACACGACACATCAACGTGATTGCCAAAGGGGCATCCGAGGGAATGGCCGAACTGGCTAAACTGATTCAACCATAATCGTCTCAGTCTATAGAGTTTCTTTGTCTAATTGATATATTGTAAGAAACCAAAGCGCAAAGCTTTGTTTTTTAGTTGTTGGCTACTGTCGTGATAACAGTTAACTGTTATCGCGGTAGTAGTTAATGTTTAGTATGATAACAGTTAACAGTTATCGTCTTCAGTATCTATAGCTAAATCTTTGTTTATACCTCTTCTTATAGTAGGATGTTTGGTCTTACACCTCTCTTTATATCCATATTGCAGTTTTTTTCTACCATTATACCCTTTTTATATGGTATGATTGAAAAATTAACATTTAACACAATGTATTAATTCATTAAAACAGTCGCGTATTTTCTGATTTTATACATGGATGTTAATCCTTTTGCAATGTATTAAAACAATATTCCATCATCAGCCTCTCAACTTGTCGTCAATAACCATGAAATACTAGATAAATGTCATAGTAATAGCTTAATATGTATGGTGTAGTGCTTTTTTGCGTATTTGTTTCTAAGTAAAACATTTAGATAGTTATATGGATATAATATATCTATTGCTTTAGATTGATTATTAATGCGAAGTTAATTATTTATCAATTTACGGAGGTTGTCTAATTTAAGAATATTACACTATCGTTATAAAAATATTAATAAATCATGTTTGTATAAATAAAATAGTTTATATATTTGTCGCCCTAAACACATAGTTTGATTATTGTACATCATTGTTATTGCGATAATTACTATTGAGATCGACACAGACACAAGATAAAGCACGTAAAAAATAAAAAACACAATTTAATAACTATATTAAAAAGTTGAATGCTATGGTTAAACATTTAAAACCTATTGGAATGTTGATGCTTCTCACAGCTGCATGTGGCGGATTCGCTAATGCAAACAGTGTAGAGAAGACTGCAAACATTGAAATTGTACAGCAAATTGGTACATGTACCGGTGTTGTAAAAGATGGATTTGGAGAAACTGTAATTGGTGCTTCAGTAGTAGTGAAAGGCACAAACAACGGTACAATCACTGGTATGAACGGCGATTTCTCACTTCCAAACGTGCAACGTGGAGATATTATTCAAATCTCTTTCGTAGGCTATTTAACTCAAGAAGTTAAATGGACAGGCGCTCCTCTCTCTGTTCTTCTTAAAGAAGACTACCAAACTCTTGATGAAGTAGTTGTGGTAGGTTATGGCTCTCAAAAGAAAGTAAACTTAACAGGTTCTGTTAGCCAAGTAAAGGGCGAAACACTTCAATCTCGTCCGGTTGCTAATGCTGCTCAAGCTCTTCAAGGGGTTGTTCCTGGTTTGAACTTATCGGTAAGTACTGGTGGTGGTGAGATGAACCAATCAATGGCCATGAACATTCGTGGTACAGGTTCTATCGGTAGTGGTTCTACTGCTGCTCCTCTTGTATTGATCGATGGTATCGAAGGCGACTTGAATACTGTTAACCCTAATGATATCGAAAGTATCTCTGTATTGAAAGATGCTGCTTCGGCTTCTATCTACGGTGCTCGTGGTTCTTTCGGGGTTGTTTTGATTACAACTAAAAACGGTAAAGTTGGTAAAACGAATGTAGCTTACTCTGGTAACGTACGTTTCAGTTCTGCTATCGGTTTGCCAGAAATGCTAGATTCTTACTCATTTGCTCAATATTGGAATGCTTCATCTATCAACTCGGGTGGTGGACAGCAGTTTACAGACGAGCAAATAGAACGTATTAAAGCTTTCCAAGCTGGAACATTGGCTTACGGTACTGATGACTTCAACAACGATGGTCGTTGGGATGCTTATGCTTCTGGTTTCGGTAATACAAACTGGTTCGACGAATTTTATAATAAAAATGTACCTTCTCAAGAACACAACTTGTCTATCAATGGTGGTTCAGAAGCAGTACAATATTTAATTAGCGGTAACTTCTTAGACCAAACAGGTTTATTGAAGCATGGTGATGACAAATTTAAACGTTACACTACTAGTGCTAAAGTGAATGCTAAAATGACAAATTGGGCTAAAATGGATTATAACTTCAGATGGACTCGTTCTGACTATGATCGCCCAACTTATTTGACTGGTAACGGTAATGGTGTATTCTATCATAACATTGCTCGTCGCTGGCCTACTAACCCTGTTTACGATCCAAACGGCAACTATCTTGATGGTATGGAGCTTAATGAGTTGACAAGCGGTGGTACAACAAAAGACCAAAAAGACTGGTTCACACAACAAATTCAATTCGTATTTGAGCCAATCACAAACTGGAACATTACTTTGAATGGTAGTATGCAAACTTACAACTATATGCAACACATGAATGTACTTCCTGTATATGCATATAATGTAAACAATGAGCCATATGCAACTACAAATGGTAACTATAGCGCTGGTCAATCACGCGTTTACGAATATCGCTTGAAACAAGACTACTATACAATGAATGCTTTCACAGATTATAGCAGACAATTGGGTGGTCACTGGTTTAAAGTAATGGGAGGTTTCAATGCTGAGTTAACTAGACAAAACGTAATGAGTGGTTCTGGTTATACATTGAACTCAGTAAACGTTCCTTTCCTTAACCAAACAACATCTAACAAAGCAGCAACAGGTTCTGTAGCAGACAACGCTTTGGCTGGTTTCTTCGGTCGTATCAACTACAACTACAAAGAGCGTTATTTGCTTGAAGCAAACTTACGTTATGACGGTTCTTCTCGTTTCGTAGGAACTCACCAATGGGGATTGTTCCCTTCAGTATCTGCTGGTTGGAACATTGCAAACGAAGAGTTCTTCAAGAAAATGAAATGGACAGAAGAGATCTCTACATTCAAACTTCGTGGATCTTGGGGTCAGTTGGGTAACAACCGTACTGATAGCTGGTATCCATTCTACCAAACAATGAGCACAGGTACAACTAACTCAAACTGGTTGATCAACGGTGCACAACAAAATACTGCTGGTATGGCAGGTATCGTAAGTTCTATCTTGACTTGGGAAAAAGTAGAAACTCTTGACTTCGGTTTTGACGTAGGTGCTTTCAACAACCGCTTAAATGTAGCGTTCGACTGGTATACTCGTTGGACATACGACATGGTAGGTCCTGCTCCAACATTGCCTTCTATCCTTGGTGCTTCTGCTCCTGCAGTTAATAACTGTGACATGAGAACTCGTGGATGGGAAGTTGAAGTAAGCTGGAGAGACCGTATCTCAGAATTTGGTTATGGTGTTAGATTAGTTATGTCTGACTCTCAAGGCGAAATTCTTAAATATCCAAATGAAACAGGTGCTTTAAGCTCATACTATAACGGTAGAAAACTTGGTGAATTCTGGGGTTATGTAACAGAAGGTATCGCACAAAGCGACGAACAAATGAACAGCTGGTTGGCAAACAACCGTCCATCTTGGGGTTCTAACTGGGGTGCTGGTGATATCATGTACAAAGACTTAAACGGCGACGGTGTTGTAAACTCAGGTTCAAGCACATTGGATGATCCAGGTGATAGACAAATCTTAGGTAACACAACTCCACGTTACAGCTACGGTATCACTGTAGATGCAAACTGGAGAGGTATCGACTTCTCTATGTTCTGGCAAGGTGTATTGAAACGTGATTGGTACTTCGATGCAGGCGATCCTTATTTCTGGGGTGCTACAGGTAACATGTGGCAAAGTGCTGGTTTCAAAGAACACTTAGATTACTGGACTGAAGACAACAGAGATGCTTATTACCCAAAACCATACTTGACAAACGGTATCCAAAAGAACCAACAAGTACAAAGCGGTTATATTCAAGATGCTTCTTACATCCGTTTGAAAAACCTTCAAGTGGGTTATACATTCCCAAAAGCGATGACTTCAAGAATTGGTGTACAAAACCTACGTCTTTATTTCTCTGCTGACAACTTGTTGACATTCTCGAGCATGGCTTCACAGTTTGATCCAGAAACATTAGGAGGATATTGGGGTAGCGGTAAAACTTACCCAATCCAAAAATCATTCTCTTTTGGTATCAACTTAAATTTTTAACCACCTAGATAATACACATTATGAAATTCTATAATAAACTAATCCTAGGTTCATTGATCGGTGCGTCTTTATTGACTACCTCTTGCAGTGATTTCCTAGACAGACATCCGGAATCGTCTATTACTCCTGATCTATATTTTAGTTCTGCTAATGACTTGGCTGCTTATGTGGTGAACTATTATCCTTCTTTCTTGGTAAATGTGGATGGTAGTCAATTGTATCACACTAGTGGTTACAATGCAGGTGTAGTTGGATATTCAGATCATATTTCTGACAACAATGCATCGGGTACAGGTAGCACTACATTCTTTGGCGATGGCTCGCACTGGACAGTAGGTAGTGGTCGTGCTCTTTACAATACATATTCTAAAATTCGTATCTGTAACTGGTTCTTTGACCAAGTTAACTCAAAATACGAATCGGGTGTATTGAGCGGATCAGCTGTTGATCATTATATTGGTGAAATGTATTTCTTCCGTGCAATGACTTACTTCAATGCAATGGTACAATACGGTGATTTGCCAATTCTTACAGAAGCTATGCCTGATAACAATGAAGTATTGATGGCAAACAGTATTCGTGCTCCACGTAATGAGGTGGCTCGTTTCATCCTTTCAGACTTGGATAAGGCGATCTCTATGATGCAAGATAAAAGTGCTCACAAAGGTCAACGTGTAAACAAACAAGCTGCTTTGTTATTCAAATCACGCGTAGCTTTGTTTGAAGGTACTTTCGAAAAATACCACAGAGGTTCAGGACGTGTACCAGGCGATAACACATGGCCAGGTGCTGCTATGAGCTACAACAGTGGCAAAACATTTGATATCGATGGCGAAATCAGATTCTTCTTGCAACAAGCAATGGATGCAGCATCTCAAATTGCTGATGCTACAACATTGACTCCTAACTCAGGTAAAATGAATCCTGAATCAGGTCAAAGCTATGGCTGGAACAGCTATTTCGAAATGTTCTCTACTCCTTCTTTATCTACTAATGACGAGGTATTGTTGTGGAGAGAATACAGCAAAAGCTTAAACATCACTCACAATGCTGTAATGCGTTTGCGTGTTGGTAACAACTTAGGCTTTACTCGTAGCTTGGTTCGTTCTTTCTTGATGAAAAACGGTTTGCCTTGGTATGCTGCTGGTTCTGGTTACAAAGGAGATAGCAACTTGATGAACGAAACAGCTGATCGTGACGAACGTCTTCAATTGTTTATGTGGAAAGACGAAGATGCATTGGCTGGTACTGAAGAGCATGTAGAGTTTGGCTTGACTCAATTGGTGTCTGCTGACTCTGAAAAACGTATGATCACTGGTTATGGCCCACGTAAATTCTACTGCTATGACTATCAACAACAATATTCTGATGCTCTTTTGAGTACGAATGCTTGTCCAATCTTCCGTTCTGCAGAAGCTTTGTTGAACTACATGGAGGCTTGCTACGAATTGAACGGTTCTCTTGACAGCAAAGCTCAAGACTACTGGACTAAACTTCGTACACGTGCCGGCGTAAGCACTGACTTCAATGCTACTATCGCTGCTACAGATCTTTCTAGAGAAACAGAAGACTGGGGATTGTACTCAGGTGCTACTACTGTTGATGCTACTTTGTTCAACATCCGTCGTGAGCGTCGTAATGAGTTCATCGGTGAAGACAAACGTTATGCTGATATGTTGCGTTGGAGAAGTTTCGATCATTTGATTGCTTCACCTGCACAAGTATACGGTTTCAACTATTGGGAAGAGCAATTTGCTAAATACGAAGAAGCTACTCCAGGCATCATCGCTGATGGTACTTCAAATGCAATCATCTCTTCTAAAGATCTAGGTAACTATATCATGCCTTATAGAAGAACTGATATCAACAATGAACTTTCAGGTGGTTTAACATGGCACGAAGCTTATTATCTATATCCATTGGGTATCCAAGATATGAATACTGCTTCACCAGACTTTACAGTTGCCAATACTACATTGTATCAAAATGTAAACTGGCCTACTGTGGGTGGTGCTGCTGCTATGAAATAAAAATACGTCCATATTGATAAAGGTCCAAATCTGATCAATATATTAAGAAGGGTGTGTCTAGTGATAGACGCACCCTCTTTTTTTTATCTATCATGCTCAAATTAACAAATGCCCCTCTGTGTTAACTTTAAAAATTAACATAGTTAAATCTAATCGCAATATTTAAAAAATGTATATAAATGTTTTGATAAATTAATAATAAACCTTAAATTTGCTAACAATAATACTTGTTAATCTTAAAAAATAACTTTTGTTTTCAATTATAAATTCTTTGTACTACCTGTGTAGTCTCTTTATTTTTTGTTTTCAAGTTGTTTTTTTGAACGATAAGTATGGTCTATGTGTTATAGATTTATGTAATAAATGGTATTAGTTTAACTCATCAATCCCCCGCGAGTATGAAGAAGCTTTTCTTATTAATATTGCTGTTTGCTTGTATTAGAATACAGGCACAAGTGCAAGCACTCAACCAATCTAATGAGGTTGAAGACTATATAGCCCAATCTGCATTAAGCCGGAACGTTGTTCATAATACTTATGTCTATTATGCTGTAAATGATGCGCAGATACACCCAGAGAGTATCCCGGCATTAAACCTCTTACTCGAAGTAGTAGCCGAGTTTCCTCAATCGTATATCCATATAGAAGGATGGACAGACGATTCGGGCGATAAAAATCTAGATGATAAGGTGTCGCTAAAGCGTGCCGAACTGATTAAGCAATATCTGGTGAACAATAATATTGAACCTCATCGCATCTCTTACAAAGGCATGGGATGCGTGGATAAGGGTATTAATATTCATAAGGCAAGATGTGCCGAAGTAAAGGTATTGGTTCCTCCCGAAAGACAAGTACTGATCTACCCATAACTAGCTGATTGTGTGCCTGTGGTAGACTAGGTAGCCTACCGTGGTAGATAAGGTAACCTACCTCGGTAGATAAGGTAGCCCAGCTTGGTGGATAAGGTAGGCTATGTTTTCCTCTCTATTTCTTCACTACCGAACGCACGGCAAACCATACGTGGTGAGCAAAGGTGCTTACGTGCCCATAGTGGCGCGCCATGATGCGATATCGCTCACGAAGCGAAGCTTTGTGGTTTTGTGTAGTAACTCCCTCGTCAAGATAATCGATAAGTGTAAGATGTGTGTTGTGCAGCGTATGCGCCTTCTTCATCATGCGTATACACCAATCAAAATCTGCCGAAAAACGGTATTGACAGTCGTACTGTTCGGCCAATGTGCGCTTCACGATGAACGCCTGATGACACACCAGCATACCCTGACGGAAACTGTGCCAGTGCAATTTCTCGGGAGGCGATAAGCGGCGCATACGTACAAAGTGACGTTTATAATCCACAATAGCCGTGTTGCCATAGATAATATCGGGTAGTTCGAGCCCTTTCAACCCGCTAACGATTCTTTGCAACGTAGAGTCATCATGAAAACAGTCGCCTGCATTGAGAAATATCAGGTAGTCGCCCGTTGCCATACCGATGCCTTTGTTCATAGCATCATACAGACCCTTGTCGGGTTCGCTTATCAGTTTGCTGATGTTGGTACGATATTTTTCGGCAATCTGCAAAGTACTATCTTTTGATGCACCATCTACCACAATATACTCAATGTGATGATAGGTTTGCGTGATAACGCTTTGTATGGTGTCTTCGAGGGTAGCGGCGGCATTGTACGTGATGGTAATGACGCTAAAAGTAGGGGTGAGGCGATTATGCATCTTTTCCGGTAGCTTGATTATAGATATCAATGTATTTTTTGGCGATAGCGCTTTCAGAATATTTGTTGGCAACCTTGCGCGAAGCTTCGTCAGACAGCGATTGATACTCCGACTCTTGCAAGGTCCAATACAGACCATTGGCAAAATCTTCATACGAACAGTATTTTGCCACATAGCCATTGTGCAGATGGTCTATCATCTCGGGGATGCCCCCCACTTGAAAGCCAACACAAGGTGTGCCGCAAGCCATCGCCTCCATTACCGTATTGGGCAGATTGTCTTCGAGCGAAGGGATAGCGAGTAGGTCTACCGCATTGTATATGTTCACCAAATCGTGTTCGTTGCTCACATAGTCAAGCGGATAAACATGAAACGGTATGCGATCTTTGATGTAATCGCAGTCTTTGCCAAATACCACGACACCCAGGTTTTTCACCATTTCGGGATGCTTCTCGGCAAGTATGTTGCAAGCGCCAATCAAGTAGTCTACCCCTTTGCGCTTATCGGTTATCTTGAACGAACCAAAGAGAATAAACTTGCCATTGATGGGCAATCCTGCTTTGATACGTGCTTCGGATACATCGCGTGGGCGATACAGATTGGTATTGATAGGGTTGGGAATATTTGTAATGTGGTGGCCTTGCAGTAAAGCGCTGTTGCGTGCTTTGCCTGCCAACCACTTGCTACATCCTACAAAAGTGATAGGCGATAGCGTATAGAGTTTTTTCTTGCGACGAAATACCTGATAAGAGAGGTCGCGTTTGCTGCCTCCTCTATATATCATCGGGCAGTTGTGGCACTCCGTTTCGTACTTGTTGCAATCTTTGGAGTAGTGACATATGCCGGTGAAAGGCCACATATCGTGCATGGTCCAAACCACCGGTTTGCACGACTGAAATATCTTTCTGAGGTCTTTGAGCGACAACATACCTTGATTAATCCAATGGATATGAATAATGTCGGCTTGTGTAAACTCGGGTAGGTGAGTGATGTCATTGCCGGTGTTGGCTATGTCTACCGCAAAGAGGTTGTTGCGCTTAAAGCGATTGGCCTTCCAGATAACAACTCGCTCCCACACAAATTTGGCCAAAGAGAGCCAACTGCGACGCAGCGGAACCACATTGATTTGGTCAGTCTGTTTGTCGCGTACTAACATTTTTACTTTTACGCCATTGTTTTTCAAGGCTTCAGTCAATCGGCTGGCAGCAACAGCAGCGCCTCCTGTCTTCTCGGATGTATTAATAATCAGTACTCTCATAAGGCTCAGTCGTTTTGGCAAAAATAACGAATATTCGTGATAATCTATCCGAAGTTGGTAATAATTTGTACTTTTGCAATAGATGAAATGGTAGAGCCACTGTTAGTGGTGGTAAGCCTCTATCAGATTGAAAACAAATGTATGGCGGCGGTGGCAAATGTATAAAAATAATTGTATGCCGTTGGTTCATCAATAATCCATGACTTAATCAGAATTGAAATAAATGAAGAAAGTGGTTTTTATAGGCTTGGGTTACATCGGTCTGCCAACAGCGGCCGTGGCTGCAAGTAGCGGATACGAAGTGGTTGGGGTAGATGTAAACTCGGCAGTTGTCGATACCATCAATGCCGGTAGAGTGCATATCATAGAGCCCGACTTGGCCGAAATGGTTCAAGCGGTAGTTGCCAAAGGTTCTCTACGAGCTGTGACCAAACCCGAGAGCGCCGATGCGTTTTTCGTGGTTGTGCCTACGCCTTTCAAGCAAAACCACCGTGCCGACATCACCTATGTAGAATCGGCTACTCGTT
>CAMTPH010000092.1 GCA_947074345.1 uncultured Bacteroides sp.
CCCGTGGTGTTGATGGCGCATCTATCGGCTACCGGTTGCGATATCACCGGACATAGCGAAACGGTAGGTGGTATTGAGTATGTAGACATCCAAGAGTTTGGTGCAGATTTTAATTATTTGGCTTTGGGCCATATCCATTGTCCGCAGACATTAAAGAATACTCAAGAGCGAGCACGTTATTGTGGTTCGCCGCTTCCTATTAACTTTGATGAGAACTACCCACATTCGGTGAGTATCGTAACGTTAGCGAGTGGTGAAACACCTGTCATCGAATTGCGATATATCAAGAATCTAAAACCTCTGCTTACTATACCCAAAGAGCCTGCCGAATTGGAGGAGGCTTTATTGCAACTTGATAAGAACATCAAAGATGATGAAGAGGCATATATTCGTTTGAACTTATTAGTTAAAGATTATTTGGCACTCGATGCGAAAGAACAAGCATCGGAAGTGTTGCGCAATAAAAAAGCAAAGCTGTGTACTTTCAAGATAAGCAATGTTTACCAATCGGCTGCCGACGATGACAAACCTAAACTTACATTAGAACAAATACAAGAGATTTCTCCGATGGATATTGCTCAGCTGTTTTACGAACAAAAGTATGGTCATGCGATGTCTGACGAACATGTGGAGCGTATGCAAACGGCTATTCAACAAATTAAAGAGGAGGAACAAGCATGAAACTACAAAGACTGATTATAAAGAATATTGCTTCGTTGGAGTATGCCGATATCAACTTTGAAGAAGGGTCGATAGCAGAGAACCCTGTGTTCTTGATTTGTGGTGATACAGGTGCAGGAAAGACAACGATACTCGATGCCATCTGTTTGGCGCTTTATAATAATACCCCTCGTTTTAGACAAGCAACAGCTGGTCGTTATACCAACCGTATTGGCGATCAGACCGAAGATTTGGATGTGAACAATGTTTATCAGTTGATGAGACGCAATACATCCGAAGCATGTGTCGATTTATACTTCTTGGGTTCAGACGAAGAGCATTATCAGGCTACCTGGTATCTTAATCGTGCACGGAAGAAGAATACAGGGGCTATTCAGAAAGTGCAATGGAGCTTAACTCATTTGAAATCCCAAAAAGTTATATCGGGCCCAAAGTCTGTGCTTCCCGAAATTATTCGTACGGTTGGTTTAGACTTCGAACAGTTTTGTCGTACTACGATGTTGGCACAAGGGGACTTTACGAAGTTCTTGAAGAGCGATGATAATGAGAAGACTCAAATATTGGAGAAACTAACCGGTACAGATATATACACCAAAATTGGTACTAAGATTCATGAACTGACACGCGAAAGAAAAGATATATTCGAAAATAAACGTCGCGAGATTGAGTCCATACAGCTCTTGACTGATGAGGAAAAGGAGGCACTTAATATTCAGATAAAGACTTTGCAAGAAAAGATTGAAGAGTTGACACTTCAAACTACATCGATTGCTAAAAAGCAAACTTGGTTAGTAGAGGAAGAGAAGATTCTGAAATCGCAGCAAGAGCTAAAGGTAGAGCAAGCGACTATTCTTCAAACAATAGAATCGGATGACTATAAGCATATGACTAAGCGTATTGCAGATTGGAAGGTGTCGGCTGATGCACGTATGGCTTATACGGAGTTATTTCGTAACAAACAATTGCAAGTAGCCAATGCTGCTCGTCAACAAGTATTGAAAAAAGATTTTTATACTCTTTGCAATGGATATAAATATCTCAATGATACTGATGCCGCCAATAGTGCAGTCTTGAATGAAATCAATCAATATCTTATAAAGAATGTGTCTTTGCACGCTATGTTCGAGCAAGGGCAACTGATTGTTAATCATTTAAACTCTTCGCTTGATTTTGCTTCGCAAGTTGCTACTAATGAAAAAGTAGTTGAAACATTGACCGAACAAAAGAAATCTCTTGTTGTGGCTCTCGAGCAAGCTTCGAAACATCATGAAGCAATAGCTTTGCAAATGACTGAGTTGGTTAAGAGAGGTGAGGAGAAAGAACAAGCACTGAAGTTAATGGATATCGACAAACTACGTGTTGATGAAGTTAATCTACAGAATGCTCAGAAACCATTAACCGAATTAAAAACGGGGTTAGAGCGATTGAATGATAAACAGATTGCACTGACGGAAGCTGAGAAAGAACTCAGTCTATCTAGACTTCAATGGAAAGAATTGGATGATAAGACTTCTTTGTTGGAACAAGATTTAAAGGTTAAGGATCATACTTATCAGTCTGCTAAATCTTTGTATGAGAAGGTTGAATTGGGCACAAAGAAGCAAGTGCAAGAGATACGCCATCAGTTGGCTGTAGGTGATGATTGTCCGGTATGTGGGCAACAGATTCATGCATTATTGATGGATGAGGCTTTTGTTTCGCAATTGCAACCTTTAAAGGTTGATTTAGAAGATAAACTGAATCTGAAACAAATGGCTGATAGTGCATTGAAAGCACATCTGGCACAATTAAAACTTTATGCTGAAATTGTAGATAAGACTACAAAGAAATATTCGGCTGCACACTCTGAATTTGAAAATCAAAAGAATACGATTCTGAACTTGTGTGCTGATTTGAATATTACTGTCGAGTTAAAAGATCTTTCTGCTGAACTTATCAAGTTGCAAGATGAGCTACAAGGTAAGGTTGAACAACTGAATAAGTTAATTGAGAAAGCGAATGGCTTGCAACGAGAGATTAATCAGTTGCATGCTGAAAAGAAGAACTGTCAGATTCTCCTTGATAAGTCTAAAGAGGAATTAGATAAGGCTCAAAAAGCAATCAATGATTCTGACTATTCAATTAGTGTTAAGAAGCAGTTGATTAAGTCGTGTAATGAAAATAAAGAGGCTTCATTTGCTAAGGCTAAAGAGTTAATATCATGGCCTGAGGAAATGTGGTTGAACCAATGGAACACAGAACCATTGGTTATAATTGAGCGTATTACCAAGGAGTCAAAAGAATATCTATCTCAAGTAGAGAAAGGTAAGGAGTTGAAGATACAAATAGACAAACTTAAAAGTGAAATAGGGAATACAAGGGCTACGCTGATTAATATTTATAATGTGTTTCCTGAATGGAAAGAGGAGATTCATCTTGAGAGTATTGCTCTAAAGGAGATCGTTTCTTTTGGTAGCCGTGTTCAAACTGATGTGAATCTTTTAAAGCAGAATATGGACTTAGTTACTACTGCTATTGAGAAATCGAGTGCTTTGTTGGATGACTTTTACAAACAATATCCACAAATAGATGAGTTGAGACTTAAAGAATTAGTTGCTTGCAATTCAATCTCTGATGATGAGGCTGCTATCTCTAAGATTCAAGAGGATACTAATCGTATTGCCGGTGCTTTAAAGTTAATTGACAGTCAGATAAAAGTACTGAATGATACAAAGCCTCTATTCGATGAAGCGGATACATTGTCTACTTTGACCGCAATGCTTAGTTCTCTTGATAACCAAAAACAACAGTTTAACCGTGAAATAGGCGAGAAGCGCAATCAATTGGATACCGACTCGGTAAAAGCATTATCTATAAAAGACAAGGTGGCTGAACTGGAAGAATTGAAAAAAGAGTATCAGTTGTGGGAGGAACTGCGTCAGGACTTTGGTGGTAATGATGGAAAAGAATTCCGTAAGATTGCTCAAAGCTTTGTGTTAAACCATTTGTTGCAAAGTGCTAATCAATATCTGCGCCAATTTACGGAGCGTTATCTATTGGAGTGTCAACCGGGTTCGCTAACAATACTTGTACGCGATCTTTATCAGGCTTCATTGGGAGGTACTTCCAATCTTTCGGGTGGCGAGAGTTTCTTAGTCTCTCTTTCATTGGCCTTGGGATTATCTTCTTTGAATCAAAATGGTTTCTCCATTGATATCCTCTTTATCGATGAGGGATTTGGTACATTAAGTAGCGAATATCTTAATACGGTGATGGATACACTTGAACGTTTGCATGAACTGAATGGAAAGAAAGTCGGTATCATCAGCCATATGGAAGGCTTGAGAGAACGAATAAAGACTCAAATACAGGTTAAAAGAATAGATAACTCGCGAAGCGAGATTGTTGTTGCATGATTTAAAGTTCTGATTTGTAGAAACCTTTTTATTTGATAGATGTTAATAAATATGTCTAACAATATAAAAACTACAATCAAATATTAGTTATGAGTACAAATCAGAACATATTTCCTCAGGCTGTGACAGCACACCCTGGTCAGAATGTAATTATCATAGTTTATAAAATAAAAGAGGTAGAACAAGCCGAAGAGCGAATTAAGGATTTCTGTGATAACTTTTCTGCATACATGCGTAGTATGCTTAATCGTTTTCCCAATTCAGAGTTTAGTAGTACAATTGGTTTTGGCGCTAAAGCATGGGAACGTTTCTTCGCTCATCTTGGTACTCCGAAAGAACTAGCTGAGTTTATACCGATTACGGGAGATAAATATACGGCTGTATCTACTGATGGTGATTTGATATTTCATATCCGTGCAAACAAGATGGGCTATTGTCATGAATTTGCATCAATCATAGAGATGAAATTGGGTGATGTTGTAGAGTCTATTGATGAAACACATGGCTTCAGATATATGGATGGAAAGTCTATTATTGGCTTTGTTGATGGAACAGAGAATCCTCATGTAGACTTAGATCCTTTTGCTTTTGCAATGATTGGTGACGAAGATCAAGATTTTAAAGGTGGTAGTTATCTGTTCGTTCAAAAGTATATCCACAACATGCAAGGTTGGAATAGCATATCAACCGAAGAACAAGAAAAGGTTATCGGTCGACATAAGTTTAATGATGTTGAACTTACTGATGAGGAAAAACCAGCTAATGCTCACAATAAAGTAACCAATATTGAAGATGATAATGGCAATGAACTTAAGATAATCCGTGCTAATATCCCATTTGCCAATACTTCAACAAGAGAGTATGGAACTTACTTCATTAGTTATGCTCGCTCTTTTGCAACAACAAATAAGATGCTCCAGAATATGTTCGTTGGAGAGCCAATAGGCAATACCGACCGTTTACTTGATTTTAGTACTCCTATTACAGGTACATTGTTCTTTGCACCTTCTTATGATTTGTTGGGAGAAATGGCTGGTGGTGATGATTGATATTATTGGTTGATAATATATAGTAAGCTTCTTTGGTTGCAACATTTAGTTACTCCTGAGAAGCTTATTTCTTTTTCTTTCTATATTCTTTCTTTAGCAAGAAATTAAAACCGGCATAGACTTGCAGTGCTCCATAACCATTGTTCATCGAGAAGTTCTTTTGTTTATATCCGTAATTGCGTCCAAGGAATGAAGAACCTACATAATATTTACCATTGTTATATACTATACCAGCACGCAAAAGAAGGTCGATGTTAAACTTGTTAAAGAAACTCTCGTTCTCTTTTTGTAAACTAGAGGTTTTAGAGGCTTTATATGCTATAACTGGACTAACAGATATATTGGCTACAAAATTCTTAGCAAATACCCAATTGTAAGTATAACCTCCATTGATGCTAATATTAGTATATTTAATATGATGAACCTTCATGTCTGGGTTCATATTTTCTAATATCTCATAAGGCAGTTTATTGTAATCAAAATCTATACTATGATTAGAGATTGCAAATCCTACTATAAATGAACCTTGACTGATGCGTTGCACAGTAGTTTGGCTATAAGCAGATGGATACGAGAATTTTGTATTATTAAATATATAATAAAGATTCATACTCTTCACATCAACATCCATACCATTAAAGCTGACTGAAAAGTTAGAAGGTAACGCATTATCAAATCCTTTTGCTTTATGTATTTTATAATTATTACCGGTTTTCTGATAAAGGAAATCTACTCCAAACTTTGCACTATATAGACTCAGTTGAAAAGTGGTCCCGTTATTCTTGCCTTCTGGACTGTGAAACAAATCATTTAAATCAAATGACCATCCTAAGAATATGAAACGCCAACCCACATAGAAGCCTAACTTATTATTTGGTCTAGGCGAAAAACGTAGTGTTTGATTCTTAGGTGTTGAGCTTCTTAAAGAATAAAACTCATTGTAGTTATAATATGTAGTCATAAATGCTAGTTCGTATTTATTAGGACTAACATATAGAGGATCAAACTCACCAATAACGAATTTTAGAGCTGATTTAAAGAAATTAGGGTTAGTTGTCTTATGTGATATGCTGTCGTTCATATCTTTTTTAGTCTCTACTTCTTGGGCTGCAAGGTGAGTAGAAATGAATAAAAGAATTCCGATGATACCAATTTTATGCATTAAAAGAATTTGTGAAATATATTATTAGATTATTTTAATACAAAAGTAATAGAATCTTTTTGTTTACAAAAAATAGTTTATAAAATGATATTTTATCTATTTACCTTTTCATTAATTAAAATGACTCTAACCATTTCTTCAATTCACTCAGCCATTCTTGTTTGTATTCAAAATCATTAAAGCCAAAACTATGACCACCAATAGGATATAAATGAAATGATGTTGGGATTTTGTTACTCACTAAATACTCACTATACCTAATGCTATTAATTGGCGATACGACAGGGTCGTCTGATGCAGCTACTATAAATGTAATTGGCGTTGTTTGACTAATTTGATATTCTAGAGAGCGTTCTATTTGCTCTGTTTCGTTTAAATCTTTGCCTAGTAGTCTTTCGCGAGATAATAGATGTGTCCAAACATTTTGCATATTGATAACAGGATACATTAGAATCTGAAAATCTATTTTTGAATCGTCAGCTCCAAATATTGCAGTATGAGCTGCTAAATATCCACCAATAGAAGCTCCCATCATTCCAATTTGCTTTATATGAGGATACATGCCTCGTATAATTCTAACTGATTTTAGTCCATCATTCAAGGTTGCATAACAATCCTCTGCTGGTAGATGGTATTTAAGAATACCGTAATTGATGTTTTGAGCTAAAAACCAATGTATGAAGTCGGTTCCTTCATGTTGATCATTTATCTTTATTAGACCTCCACCAGGGCACATTACTACCAACTTATCAAAGTCGTTGTTTGAGATAAATAATAACAACGTACCATAAGGAGCTGTATCTATTAATTGGTTAATATAAAGAATACTCTTGTTCTTTAAATCGATTTGTTGGACTTGCTTTTTTTCATTTAAGTCAATAAGTATGCAGGTTGTATTCATAGAAGATTATATTTTATTTCTTCTTATATAAAGAAATAAAGAGCATCTTGTTCACGAAATAGTAATCATTTGTTTGTTTTAGCATAAATAGGAAAGACGATGAAATGCTTTATTTTAGCTTTTCATCGTCTCTCTGTTATAGATAAACTTATTAGATTAAGTTCTTTAATTCATCAATGTTGTGCTGTATATCTTCGTCAGTCAAAGAATAATTTACCAAATCTCCTGATAAATACTTATCGTATGATGCCATATCAATTAGTCCATGACCAGAAAGATTAAAGAGAATCACTCTTTCTTCGCCTGTTTCAATACATTCTTTTGCTTCTCTGATAGCTGCAGCAATTGCATGGCATGATTCAGGTGCTGGTATGATACCTTCTGCTTGAGCAAATAAACATCCTGCTTCGAATGATTCCAATTGAGGGATATCTACAGCTTCCATCAATCCATCCTTTAATAACTGCGAAACAATAACTCCTGCACCATGATAACGTAGACCACCTGCATGAATGTTGGCTGGAGCAAAGTTATGTCCTAGAGTATACATAGGCAATAACGGTGTATATCCAGCTTCATCACCGAAGTCGTAATGGAATTGTCCACGAGTTAATTTTGGGCAAGAAGCTGGTTCGGCAGCAACATATCTTGTTTTTTTGCCTTCAAGAATTGTATGGCGCATAAAAGGGAATGAGATACCACCAAAATTAGATCCACCACCAAAACAACCGATGATTACATCAGGGTATTCTCCTGTAAGGGCCATTTGCTTTTCAGCTTCTAGACCGATAACTGTTTGATGCAATGTTACATGACTTAATACTGAGCCAAGCGTATATTTACATCCGGGAGTAGTTTGAGCTAGTTCAATTGCCTCAGAGATAGCTGTTCCCAATGAACCTTGATGATTTGGATGTTTGGTTAATATATCCTTTCCCGCTCTTGTTGACATAGAAGGTGATGGAGTAACCTGTGCTCCGAAGGTTTGCATTATACTGCGACGATATGGTTTTTGTTCGTAGCTAATTTTTACTTGATATACTGCAGCTTCGAGACCAAATAGTTTTGCGGCATATGCAAGAGATGCTCCCCATTGTCCGGCTCCAGTTTCTGTTGTAACATTCGTTACTCCCTCTTCCTTACAATAATATGCTTGTGGTATAGCCGAATTTAGTTTATGCGAACCCATAGGGCTTACACTTTCGTTCTTAAAGTATATATGAGCTGGAGTTCCTAGTGCTTTTTCTAAGCCATAGGCTCTAACAAGAGGAGTGCATCTATAGTATTTGTACATCTCACGAACCTCTTCAGGTATTTCGATCCAAGCGTCCGTTTGATTTAATTCTTGTCTACATAGTTCTTCGGCAAAGATAGGGTAAAGATCTTCGGACTTTAATGGTTCTTTGGTACCAGGATGCAAGGGTGGTAAGGGTTTGTTTACCATATCTGCCTGAATGTTGTACCAGAAGCGTGGAATTTCATTTTCAGGTAGTATATACCTTTTTACTTTATCACTCATAATATTATATAAATTTAAACTTAATGCTAGCCAAATGTAGACATATTTTTTAATATCACGTTAAAAAGTCAACAAAGAATAGGAAATTAGTGTTATTTTTTAAGTGTATTAATCACTAATGTTTTTATTAGAAATGAAATTATATCATAAGCTTCTATTGTATAAAAATAAGTTTCTCGAACCGTATGTACGGTTCTTGTTTCGCTTTTTGAATATTATAATGACGCTATCATCTCTATTGTTGATAGGTGCAGTTGTTTATGAGCATGGGTTTAAGTTAGATAATGAAGATATAGAGTATTTAAATAAGATATTTAGGTTTGTTTGGATTTTCTTCTTGGTTGAGCTAACGGCACATTTAATATTTGAGTTTAAGGAGGCAAAGATAAAATACAAGAAATGGACTTGGATTTTAAGTGCATTACTCTATCTGACACTTATACCTGTTATATTTCATCGTCCAGAACACCCGGGATTTGTGTTAGAGTTTTGGTTGTTTCTTGATAATCATACTTTCAAAACATTGCTTCTTTTAATCTTTGCATTCCTCAATATATCATACGGATTGACCCGAATGCTTGGCAAAAGAACGAATCCGTCTTTGATTCTTGCAGTCAGTTTTTTATCTATCATTATAATTGGTGCCGGATTGTTATTGCTCCCTTTATCTATTCAAGAAGGAGTTAAAGTAGCTTGGATTGATGCATTGTTTACTTCGACTAGTGCAGTATGTGTTACGGGACTTACAACTGTAAATGTGGCTACAACATTCACTCCAATGGGACTTACCATTATCATATTGCTGATTCAGATAGGAGGGGTTGGCGTTATGACTCTAACGAGTTTCTTTGCAATGTTTTTCATGGGAAACACAACACTTTATAATCAACTAGTAGTTAGAGATATGATTAGTTCAACATCGTTGGGCTCTTTGTTCTCTACGTTAATATATATTCTAGTGTTTACATTGTTTATAGAGACAATAGGCATGTTGTCTATTTGGTTAAGCATACATGGAACTATGAGTATGAGTCTAAAAGAGGAGTTTGCTTTTTCTGCTTTTCATTCTATTTCAGCTTTCTGTAATGCAGGGTTCTCTACATTACCCGATAATTTAGGACAGCCGGTATTAATGACTAAGCACAATTGGTTTTTTAATATTATATCTGTATTGATTATCTTGGGAGGTATAGGATTTCCTATATTGGTCAACTTTAAAGATGTCATTATGCACCATTTAAAGCATTGGTGGAAAATTATCTCAACATTTAAATACCACAAGTATCAACATCAACATCTGTATAGTCTTAACACTAAAATAGTGCTTGTTACTACCTTTTTGTTATTAGTAATCGGTACAGGGCTTATTGCTCTATTTGAATGGAATGCCTCTTTTGCCGGAATGTCTGTTGGTGATAAATGGACACAAGCTTTCTTCAATGCGGTATGTCCACGTACAGCAGGGTTTAATAGTGTAGACTTAACCGCATTTACCATGCAGTCTGTTTTAGTTTATATCTTTCTGATGTGGATTGGTGGTGCTGCCCAGTCAACAGCAGGTGGGATTAAGGTAAATGCTTTTGCTGTGGTTTTTATGAATATGATTTCTGTCATCAGAGGTTCATCAAAAGTGCAAGTATTCAAGAGAGAGATATCTCAAGATTCTATCCGACGATCAAGTGTAACAGTTGTGTTTTCGTTAACTATATTATTTATTTCAGTGTTTTTTATAAGTATATGGCAACCCGAAATGAGTATAGTTTCAATAGTGTTTGAATGTGTGTCAGCATTGGCAACAGTAGGATCTAGTCTTAATACAACTCCTTTCTTAGTAGACAATAGTAAATTATTAATTTGTTTATTGATGTTTGTAGGGCGAGTAGGACTTATCACTCTGATGTTGGGTATTATAAAACAAAAGAAAAAAGCGAGATTTAGTTATCCTAAAGATGATATAATAATAAACTAATATGAAGTATATAATCATTGGTCTTGGAAATTATGGATACGTATTGGCTGAAGAGCTTTCTGCTTTGGGGCATGAAGTTATTGGGGCAGATATTAAAGACAGTAGAGTAGAGAGTATAAAAGATAAAATAGCAACAGCTTTTGTTCTTGATGCTACTGATGAACAAGCATTATCCGTATTGCCATTAAAAAATGTAGATGTAGTTATTGTAGCTATTGGCGAAAACTTTGGTGCTTCTATTAAAGTAGTTGCTTTACTAAAGAAAAACCAAGTAACACATGTTTTTGCACGTGCTATCGAC
>CAMTPH010000093.1 GCA_947074345.1 uncultured Bacteroides sp.
ATATATTGCTTGGCGAAGATTTAAGTGTTTATGCTTCTTATTATGAACCTTGGGGATACACTCCATTAGAAAGTGTTGCATTTAAAGTACCCACAATAACGACAGATTTAGCAGGTTTCGGACTTTGGGTCAAAGGTTTAAAGAATCAGAATGGTATAACTGATGGTGTTGAGGTGTTACATCGATCAGATAATAATTATTCTGAAGTTGCCGAAGACATTAAAAATACAATTGAATACTTCTCACATCGAGATGAGAAAGAAATAAAAGAGATTCGCTCAGCTGCTGCAAATGTTGCTAAGCAGGCTCTTTGGAAACATTTTATTACCTATTATTACGAGGCTTATGATATTGCAATACGCAATGCTATAGAGCGTCAAAGTAAATAACTATTGTTAATAATTAATTTGCGAACATTATGAGAATCAAAGTAAGTAATGCGAATATAGCCAATTGGCAAGAGATAGATGTTAAATCTCGTATTCCTTCAGCATTAGAAAAACTATCAGAAATAGCACATAATATTTGGTGGTCTTGGAATTATGAGGCTACAGAACTTTATAATGATTTAGATCCAGCACTTTGGAGAGAAGTTGGTCATAATCCAGTTTTACTTCTTGAAAGAATGAGCTATGAGAAGTTAGAAATCCTAGCTAACGATAAGAATATTTTAAAACGCATGAACAGTGTTTATGCGAAGTTTAGAGAATATATTGATGTAAAACCAGATGCTGCTCGTCCATCTATTGCATATTTTAGTATGGAATATGGCTTAACTCAAGTATTGAAAATATACTCAGGTGGTTTGGGCGTATTGGCTGGTGATTATTTGAAAGAAGCATCAGATAGTAATGTTGATATGTGTGCCGTAGGGTTCTTATATCGTTATGGATATTTCAATCAAACATTATCTATTGATGGTCAACAGATAGCCAATTATGAAGCGCAAAACTTTGGCCAACTTCCTTTAGAGCGTGTATACGATAAGGATGGTATGCCAATGATTGTAGCAGTTCCATATAATAATTACTTTGTATATGCTAATATCTGGCGTGTAAACGTAGGTCGTATTTCATTATATCTTCTAGACACAGATCATGATATGAATAGCGAGTATGACCGCCCAATTACATATCAATTGTATGGTGGCGATTGGGAAAATCGTTTGAAACAAGAAATACTTTTAGGTATTGGTGGTATATTAACACTTCAAGCATTAGGCATTAAGAAAGATATTTATCATTGTAATGAAGGTCATGCTGCTTTGATTAATGTACAACGTATTTCTGATATGGTTGCTACAGGTTTATCATTCGATCAAGCAATTGAATTGGTTCGCGCTTCATCTTTATATACAGTACATACTCCAGTTCCTGCAGGCCACGATTACTTTGACGAAGCACTATTCGGTAAGTATATGGGAGCATATCCTGCTAAGATGGGTATTAGTTGGGATGACTTAATGGGATTGGGTAGAGAAAATCCAGACGATAAAGGCGAACGTTTCTGTATGTCAATCTTCGCTTGTAATACATCTCAAGAAGTAAATGGTGTAAGTTGGTTGCATGGTAAAGTTTCTCAAGAAATGTTTGCACCACTTTGGAAAGGTTATTTCCCTGAAGAAATGCATGTTGGTTATGTAACCAATGGTGTTCATTTCCCAACTTGGAGTGCAACAGAGTGGAAACAGCTTTACGGTAAATATTTTGCTGATACTTTCATGCAAGATCAATCAAACCCAAAAATTTGGGAAGCAATTTACAATGTGCCTGATGAAGAGATTTGGAAAACTCGTCAGACAATGAAAAAGAAATTGGTTGATTATATCCGTAAGCAATTCCGTGAAACATGGTTGAAGAATCAAGGTGATCCATCACGTATTGTATCTTTGATGGATAAGATTAATCCTAACGCTTTATTAATTGGTTTTGGTCGTCGTTTTGCTACATATAAACGTGCTCACTTATTATTTACTGATCTAGATCGTTTAGCTAAAATCGTAAATAATCCTCATTATCCTGTTCAATTCTTGTTCACAGGAAAAGCACATCCACATGATGGTGCTGGTCAAGGATTAATTAAGCGTATCATTGAAATATCACGTCGTCCAGAATTCCTTGGAAAGATAATTTTCTTGGAAAACTACGATATGCAATTAGCTCGTCGTTTAGTGACTGGTGTAGATATTTGGTTGAATACTCCAACTCGTCCACTAGAAGCATCAGGTACATCTGGCGAAAAAGCTTTAATGAATGGTGTTTTGAACTTCTCAGTGCTTGATGGATGGTGGTTAGAAGGTTATCGTGAAGGTGCAGGATGGGCGTTGACTGATAAGAGAACTTATCAAAATCAAGAACATCAAGATCAACTTGATGCTGCAACTATCTATAGTATTCTAGAAACAGAGATACTTCCTTTATTCTATGCTCGAAACAAAAAAGGATTCTCTGAAGGATGGATTAAAACTATCAAGAACTCTATTGCGCAAATAGCACCTCATTATACAATGAAGCGTCAGCTTGATGATTATTTCTCTAAGTTCTACGAAAAATTAGCTAAACGTTCAGCTATCTTATCTGCAAACGATAATGCTAAGGCAAAAGAACTTGCAGCATGGAAAGAAGAAGTTGCCGACAAATGGGATTCTATAGATATTATTTCTTGTGAAAATATCGAAGAGTTGACACATGGTTGTGTTGAAAGTGGACAAGAATATACTATCACTTTTGTTGTTGATGAAAAAGGTTTGAATGATGCAGTTGGTTTAGAAATGGTGACAACCTATTTTACACCAGATGGCAAACAACACATTTATTCAGTAGAGCCTTTCCATGTTGTTAAAAAGGATGGAACAAAATATACATTCCAAACTAAGTTTAGTTTGCAAAATGGTGGAAGCTTCAAGTTCGCTTATCGTATGTTCCCTAAAAATCCAGATCTACCACATCGCCAAGATTTCTGCTATGTGCGTTGGTTTAATTGCTAATAGCTAATTAGTTAAAATAGATAACCGTCTCATTAATATTTAATGAGGCGGTTTTTTTGTGCAGATTAATTAAAATGTTTATTATATAATCACTTTATTGATAATTGATGAATTATTGTTTGGGTTATTTATTAATTTCTATTATTTTTAGACATTGTTTTGAACAACGATTATCTATGATATAAATATATTACTAATACTTAACCCTTTATTAAACCTAAAATGAAACAAAAATTTACGATTCTACTATGTGTTCTATTGTTTTCCCCTATTTTAATGATACATGGTAGTGCTAATCCCACATCTAAAGGATTTAAACAATTGAATTCGGTTTATGTAAAAGCAACAACTATTCTCGAAAATGTAACTTCGTTAGATCAAATGTCTAATGCTATTGCACAACTAAGTAAAGTACGCGAACAATACGCTAACAATACAGCGATAAAGAGTGTATTAAGCATAACACCTGAAACTTGTCCATCAAAATTTACTAATGATTACCAGAAATCTCTTGCGCTACAACTTAATATGAAAGATGCAGCCAAACGTTTAGCTATGGCTGGTATATTATCTAGTGGTGTAAATGGCGCAGCTTACAAAGAGTTTGCAGATACTTTTAGTTTAACAGATAATAAAGAAAAAGAACCTCTTGGCTATGAAGGAGCACCAGCTGAAACAAAAGAGCAACGCGATGCACGTATGCAATGGTGGAGAGATGGTAAATTTGGTATGTTTATTCATTATGGTTTGTTCTCTGCTTTAGGAGGTGAAGTTTTAGGAAAAGAATATCATGGTTGTGTTGAATGGATTCAAATGCAATCAGGTTTAGATAGAGAGACATATATTGCCGAAGCTATGCCACAGTTTAATCCTAAGTCTGGATATGCAGAAGAATGGGTTAAGTTAGCCAAAGAAGCAGGATGTACTTATACTGTATTAACAACTCGTCATCATGAGGGTTATAATATGTTTGATACAAAGTATACAGATTTTAATATAGTAAAAACTAAAGGCATTGATATTGTTGATGAATATTCAAAAGCGTGTCTTGATAATGGCATGAAAGCAGGATATTATGTATCAACAATTGATTGGAATCATCCTGATTATGATCCAACAGGGTCGGGAATCTCATATCCTCAAGGCAACTATGATCAAGTAAAAGCTGGTAAACGTACTTTCGGAAATCATCAAAAATACAAGGAATATCTGCATAATATCTTTGACGAATTAACGTCTAATTATCCTGTTGATTTGATCTGGTGGGATTTCAGTCAACCTAATTTCCAGGGTGATCATGCATGGGATGCAACCAAATTAATGAAAACATTATTCGAGAAAAATCCAAAAGCAATTCAAAATAATCGTCTATATCATTCAGATAATCATTTAAGTGAAGGTGGTATTAAAGTAACTCCAACATGGAAAGGTGATTATTCTACAGCAGAACACCATATACCGGCAACTGGTATTGATGGAGATTGGGAAGCATGTCAAACATTAAATGGTACTTGGGGATATTCTAAGTTAAATCAAAGTTGGCGCTCTTCTGAAGTGTTGATAAGAGAGTTGATAGATGTTGTTAGCCGTGGTGGTAACTTCTTATTAAATATCGGTCCTAAAGCAGACGGTAGTATACCAGAAGAAACAACTGTATTGTTTAAAGAGATTGGTGCTTGGATGAACGTTAACAATGAAGCTATTTATGGAACTCGTGCTAATCCTTTTGATGTTGAGTTTGCATGGGGTCGTGTAACAAGAAAAGGCGATAATGAATTATATCTTTTAATATATGATAAGCCAGAATCGAATATGATAGAATTGCCATGTGTATTTGAAGGCAACGTAAAAGCGACTTCACTTAAAGATGGACAAGCAATAGCAGTTTCTCAAAACAATGGTACTACATCATTTGATGTAAGCTCTGTTGAAATGCAACCTGCGGCAACAGTAATCAAGATACAAGGAAACCACAAATCAGAATAACACTTAGAAGTTTCTTAGATTAAAAAAAGAAACTCTCCTTTCAAATCATAATAGATACGAAAGGAGAGTTTTTTTATATTTTGTAATTGGCTTATTTAACTACTTCTGCAATTTTTTCAGCCAATGCTTTACCGCGAAGATTGCGAGCAATGATGATACCATCACCATCAACCAACACTGTGCAAGGAATGCTATTTACTGCATAAAGTTGAGCACCTTCATTTTTCCAACCTTTCAAGTCAGACATTTGAGGCCATGTCATATCATATTTCTTAAGCGCATTTTTCCAAGCTTCACCATTATTATCAAGAGATACTCCTACAATGTTGAAGTTTTTGCCTTTGTATTCTTTGTATAATTCTACAATTTCAGGCATATCATTGATACATGGTCCACACCAGCTAGCCCAAAAATCAATAAGTACAACTTTGCCATTTCCTACATAGTCAGAAAGTTGAACCATCTTTCCTTGAGGATTTTCCATTTCGAAGTTGATGAATTTTTGACCTGGAGTAGTTAGCTTTTGTTTATTTGTTGTTTCTTGAATTAAAGCTATAGTTTCATCATTCTTGTATTGCTCAGGAATTTGTTTTAAAATAGCGTCATTTTCGTCAACAGAGTTGCTATAGAAGTTCTGTTTGAACAATTGAATACCAACAGGATTAGTAATATTAGATTCAATACCTTTTTTGGTAATTTCTTTCATTTGCTCTTCAAGAGCACCTAGCTCAGCGAATTTCAATTCATTCTCTTCACGAGGAACAGTTTTATCAATAGTTGCGTAGATTTCTCTAGCTTTTTTGTTAATCTCATCAATTTGAGTACGAATCAATTGGTAAGCATCGTTGCTTGATGTACCAGTAGCAGTATCACTGTCTTTAGTCAAAGCTACAGCGATATTACCATTTTCTAGGAAGAAGTCTAAGCGAAGAGCATCTTTACCATCTTTCTCATGAGATAGATAACGATATACTGTTGAGTCTTGAACACCTTTAAATTCAAATTTACCGTTCTTGATGATAGCTGTATCAAGATTTACTAGCTGTCTTCCAACAACCTCTTGTAGAAATACTGTATCACCGTTCACGCCATCTTCAACAGTTCCGCTAACTGTATAGCCAGCTTTATTGCCACCGCAAGATGCTAGAAACAATGTTGCTGCTGAAGCAAAAAGATAAGTTAATTTTCTCATGTTATATAAAATTGGTTTTTAAATATTTATGCAAATATATGTGTTTTTTCAAATAAACTCACAAAACAATGTTATATTGATTAACATTTTGATTGTAAAAAAGAATATTTTATAACTTTGTAGTTCCTAAACAGTATAAAGAGTATGCAAGATATTAAATCCATTATTGAGGTAAATAATGTATCTAAGTTTTTTGGCGAAAAAGTAGCCTTGGATAATGTATCCTTGAATGTGAAGAAAGGCGAATTCGTTACAATATTGGGACCTTCAGGTTGTGGTAAGACAACACTTCTTCGTCTTATAGCAGGATTTCAAACAGCCTCAGAAGGTGAAATTAAGATTTCAGGAAATGAAATCACTCAGACACCTCCGCATAAGCGTCCTGTAAATACAGTATTTCAAAAATACGCATTGTTTCCACATCTTAATGTATATGATAATATCGCTTTTGGTTTAAAGCTTAAAAAGCTTGCAAAACAACTTATTGAGAAAAAAGTAAAAGCAGCTTTAAGGATGGTGGGGATGACCGATTATGAATATCGCGATGTAAATTCACTATCAGGTGGTCAGCAACAGCGTGTAGCTATTGCGCGTGCCATTGTAAACGAGCCCGAAGTTTTATTGCTAGATGAGCCTTTGGCTGCATTGGATTTAAAGATGCGTAAGGATATGCAAATGGAGTTGAAAGCCATGCATAAAACATTAGGCATCACCTTTGTATATGTTACTCATGATCAAGAAGAAGCCTTAACTTTAAGTGATACTATAGTAGTGATGAGCGAAGGCCGTATTCAGCAAATAGGTACTCCAACAGATATATACAACGAACCCATTAACTCATTCGTAGCCGATTTTATTGGCGAAAGTAACATTTTGAATGGCACAATGGTTAAAGATAAATTGGTGCGCTTTTGTGGCACAGAGTTCGATTGTGTAGATGAAGGATTTGGAGAAAATGTACCTGTTGATGTTGTAGTGCGTCCAGAAGATCTATATATTTTCCCTGTATCAGATAAAGCTCAACTTACCGGTATTGTTCAATCGTCTATTTTTAAAGGTGTGCATTATGAAATGACTATCCTTTGTAGTGGTTATGAATTCCTAGTACAAGATTATCATAGTTTTGATGTAGGTAGCGAAGTAGGTTTGCTTGTAAAACCAGCCGATATACATATCATGAAAAAAGAACGTACCTGCAATACATTCGAAGGTAAACTGGTTGATGCTACACATGTTGAGTTCTTAGGAGTTACCTTCGAGTGTCAGCCTGTTCAAGGCATTGACAATGGCGCTGAAGTCAAGGTCGAAGTCGATTTCGATAAAATAATTCTTCAAGATAACGAAGAAGACGGAACACTTACGGGTGAAATAAAGTTTATATTATATAAAGGAAATCATTATCATCTCACAGTTTGGTCTGATTGGGATGAGAATGTATTTGTAGATACAAATGATGTTTGGGATGACGGAGACCGTGTTGGTATCACTATTCCTGCTGAAAGCATCAGAGTAATCGAGATTAAAAAATAAATATTATAGAATTTAGATAGTGAGAAAATTATCATCCTTCTTTGCATCTCGCAAGAGTTGGACATTGCCATATGTTATCTTCTCTGCGATATTCATTATCATTCCTTTGATACTAATTGTTTATTATGCTTTTACTGATGAGAGTGGGCATTTAACAATGGAAAATTTTTCGAAGTTTTTTACTCACCATGAGGCAATCAATACTTTTGTTTATTCTATTGGTATAGCTATTATTACGACTTTCTTATGTCTGGTGATAGGGTATCCCGCAGCTTGGATTTTAAGTAATGCCCATTTAAACCGTTCAAAGACTTTGGTGGTATTGTTTATTCTCCCTATGTGGATAAATATATTGGTGCGTACATTGGCAACAGTAGCTCTTTTCGATTTTTTTAATCTACCATTAGGCGAAGGTGCATTAGTATTCGGGATGGTATATAACTTTTTGCCATTCATGATTTATCCTATTTACAACACTCTTCAAAAGATGGATCATAGTTATATTGAGGCAGCACAAGATTTAGGAGCTAATCCGTTTCAAGTATTTACTAAGGCTATTATTCCATTATCAATGCCAGGTGTGTGGAGTGGGGTAATGATGGTTTTCATGCCTACTATCTCTACATTCGCTATTGCAGAGTTGCTCACCATGAATAACATTAAACTATTTGGTACGACCATTCAAGAGAACATCAATAACAGTATGTGGAATTATGGTGCTGCATTATCATTAATCATGTTACTATTGATTGCTGCAACCTCTCTTTTCAATTCAGATGGTAAACAAGATTCAAGCGAAGGAGGTGGGTTATGGTAACAAAAATAGCTGCAAAGGTATATTTGTGGATTGTATTGCTATTGCTATATGCTCCCATTATTATTATCATGATTTTCTCATTTACCGAGTCAAAGGTTCTTGGCAATTGGACAGGTTTCTCAACTAAATTATACTCCAATCTATTAAATACCGGCTCGCATCACTCATTAATGAATGCTTTAATCAATACTATTACCATAGCATTGATTGCAGCCACTGCATCTACTATTCTAGGTAGTATTACCGCAATTGGTATTTTTAATTTAAAGAGTCGTGCACGCAAAACCATTACTTTGGTCAATAGTATTCCAATACTTAATGGTGATATCATTATTGGTATTTCGTTATTCTTATTATTTGTGTCATTAGGTTTTTCGCAAGGATACGTAACAGTTGTCTTGGCGCATATCACTTTCTGTACTCCGTATGTAGTATTGAGTGTACTACCTCGACTCAAACAGATGAATTCTAATCTTTATGAAGCTGCACTAGATTTGGGAGCTACCCCAATGCAGGCTTTACGTAAAGTAATTATTCCCGAAATTCGTCCAGGAATGATTAGTGGGTTTATTCTTGCATTAACATTGTCGATCGATGATTTTGCCGTTACTGTGTTTACGATTGGTAATGAAGGTCTAGAAACACTATCTACTTATATTTATGCAGATGCACGCAAAGGTGGTTTAACACCCGAACTTCGTCCACTATCTACTATTATTTTCGTAGTAGTTTTGGCATTGCTTATTTTTATCAATTATAGAGCCGGAAAGGAAAAGAAAAAATGAAAAAGTTCTTATTCTTTATCTTTACAATCATATCACTATGTAGTTGTTACAACACAGGTGAGCCACGCGAAAATGTATTGAAGATATATAATTGGGCAGATTATATAGGAGATGATGTGCTCGATGACTTTAAAGAGTATTATAAAGAACAAACCGGAGAAGATATCAGAATTGTTTATCAAACTTTTGATATCAACGAAATCATGTTGACAAAGATCGAAAAAGGTCATGAAGATTTCGATGTGGTTTGTCCGTCTGAGTATATCATAGAGCGAATGTTAAAGAAACACCTGTTGCTACCTATTGATACAGTGTTTGCTCATTCGCCCAACTACATGAATAATGTATCTCCATTTATTCGTGAGCAGATCAATAAATTGAGTCAACCGGGCGAACCTGCTAACCGATATGCGGTTTGCTATATGTGGGGAACTACCGGATTGCTTTATAATACAGCTTACTTAAACGAAGAAGATGTAGCGAGCTGGGAGTGTCTTTGGAATGAAAAATATGCCGGAAAGATTCTGATGAAAGATTCTTATCGTGATGCATATGGAACAGCCATTCTTTATGCCAATGCTAAGCAACTAGCTGATGGAACAGTGACGGTCGAAGAGTTGATGAATGACTATTCGCCTGAAGCCATGCAGATTGTCGAAGAGTATTTAAAAGCCATGAAACCCAATATCGCAGGATGGGAAGCCGATTTTGGGAAAGAAATGATGACTAAAAACAAGGCTTGGATTAATTTGACATGGAGTGGTGATGCTATTTGGGCAATCGAAGAGGCCGAAGAGGTTGGCGTAGAGCTAGACTATGTTGTTCCTATTGAAGGTAGTAACATATGGTATGACGGTTGGGTGATACCTAAGTATGCTAAAAATCCGCTAGCTGCTAGTTATTTTATAAATTTCATGTGTAGACCTGATATCGCTATACGTAACATGGAGACTTGTGGATATGTAAGCGCTGTTGCTACTCCTGAAATTCTTGAAGAAAAGATAGATACAACATTAAGCTACTATTCTGATTTAAGTTATTTCTTTGGACCTGATGCTGATAGTGTTCAAATAAACAATATTCAATATCCTGATAAAGAGGTCGTATTGCGTTGTGCCATGATTCGAGATTTCGATGATAAAACAAAAGATGTACTTGATATATGGTCGCGCGTAAAAGGCGATAATCTAGGGATTGGTGTTACAATTATTATCTTCGTTGTAGTTGCTGCTATGAGTTTTTGGACTATTCATAAAAAGATTAAATACTATAAGCGAAACAAAAAACAACGCCGTCGTAGAAGACGTAGATAAATAGATTTGTAGAATTATTCATATATACCTTATCTGATAACTGTTAACTATTATCGTGATAGGTATAAACAACGAACGCGATAACTGTTAAC
>CAMTPH010000094.1 GCA_947074345.1 uncultured Bacteroides sp.
ATTATTCGTTCTACGGTACCGTGATCTATCATTTCAAGCTAATATAAAGAGAAGTATAAGAAGCTACAAAATTATAGAAAATAACCACTTGGTCAATTTAAATAGCTTTAAAATAATGAACGCAAACTAAAATGAATATTGATTGTTTTAAATAGCTCAATCACTAACTAATCATTAAAATAAATCATATGAAAAGATTGTTATTAAGTTTTAGCCTTTTATCTGCGTTTATATTGTTATTCAGCGGATGCGTTAAGAACTATTATTACGATGGCTTTGAGAGTGATAGTAATAGTTCTAATGGAGGCACAACCGAGAAGACATATGCCGTAAGGTTCCAAGCTAATGTTCAACACTTAACCAATACTCGTGCCGATCAAGTAACTCCTTTACAGCAAAATCGTTTTGTTACTTTATATGTTTTCGGTTATCATGCTGACGAGATATGTGAAATTAATTATACCACAAACGAAGCCGGTGTATTAACTCCCGTAAAAGGTGATGGATTGTATTTGTCGATTGGTACATTTGAGCTCTATGCTTTGTCGATAGGTAATCAGCCCAGTTATCCACCCATCATAACCAATCTTGATTTAGGAATGATTGGAGGATTGGATAATGGATTAGATTATTTAGCTTATCAAGACGAAGAGTTGGATATAACTGGTCCGACTACAGTTAATATGACATTTAAGCATGCCGCAACTCAAGTAAAAGTATTGGTTGAGTCGGGTAGTAGTAGTACAGTAATCGACTCAATTAGTTCAGCTACAATATCTGCGCCTACAACAACTTCGTCAACTATCGATTTGTATACGGGGGTAATCAATGCTGCAACATCTCTATCCTCGACTCCAATAGCAATGTCTATTACCGATTCCTTGTGTCAACAGATTCTTTTACCTTTGAGATACTCTGGAGATTTGACAATGAACTTCTCCGCTTATGTTAATGGTTCTGCATCTGCAGTAGCATATACAGTTGATATCCCATTAGTGAATGGACAATTGGCAGAAGGATCTTCGTATGAGTATGAAGTATTAGTAGTTGATGAAAAAGTAACCATTGCTAATGCCAGTGTCAGTCCATGGACAGATGTTAATGAAACAGGTACGCCGTTAACGCCCGAGCATGAATAATTAATGTGTTATTTATAAACAGCAAGCGCGATTTGTATCAATGTACAAATCGCGCTTATTATTTATGGATGAAGTTTATTAAGATAATGTGCAAATCTTTCGAATTGCTAATACCGATAATACCACCACCGCTATCACGATTGATGAAGGATCGATATTCAAACTTCCATTTTGAGCGAAGTTAATAAACAAGTCACGGAATAAATAGATAATTCCCAAGAAACCATCATACACAATAAATAAAATCAGTGCAATGATTGTTAGTGCGATAGCAACCACAGAAGCAGTCAAACTTCTTCGTCTAGGAAGACTTTTAATTACTCTATTGCTAAAGCCATTATCTTCAATTTCTTTCTTATTCTCATTAAAGAAAGAGCGTATTAATTTATCATCATCTTCCACCATATCCATTCTGTTTTAAGTAAGTTGCCATTTTCTCTTTTCCACGAGACAAGTGGCTTTTTATTGTTCCGGTTGCCATGCCGGTAATGGTCGATATTTTATCGATACTTATGTCTTCCATATAGAATAACGTAATGCATGTACGTTCTGTTTCCTTTAGTTGACATAAAGCTTGATGAATATCTAATTTTTGTGCAATATTGGTTTGTTGAGTTGAGTATTGACTATCAACCTCTTTACACTCTAGATCACCTGTCTCTTTATTGCTGCGAATATAATCATAAAATACATTATAAGCAATTCGATACAGCCAAGTCGAGAAACTAGATAGATTCTTAAAAGAGCTAATATTAGTAAAAGCCTTCACAAAAGTGTCTTGTGCTAAATCATCGCTCAACTGTTTGTCGCCGCATGTTAGATTTAAAAAGAATCTACGAATAGGCGATTGATACTTTTCGACAATTTGATTAAAGGCCTTAGTATTACGAAATACGACTACTTGTGCTACGATTGATATGTCATTTAATTGACTCATTCGTTGTTATGACTATTATCTTTCTTACTTTTTTTTCGAGATACCAAGAATTTACCTAGTCCTGTGCAGAATACCAAAACACCGATGCAAGCAACACCTAGATTATTGGTAATAGCCCATAAAAAAATAAATAACCCAACTCCAGTACACATTTCTTTAATACCATTGGTGTCAGTATCACTTTTCATATTTTCTTTTAATATCTCATTGGGTATAGGCTGTCCAGATGCTATTGCCTTTTCTACAAGACGATACCTCTCTCTGCGATTGCGGTTTCTGAAATAAAAAACAAGCAGAATGACTAATAAAGGAAATGAGAATATCATGAAAAATATTATAATCACAAATGCAATACCCATTGATGCTGCCTTATCTATTTCATTGCTAAAATCTAGACCTAAATTACCACTATCAAATCTATAAGATGATTTGTTGTATGATTTAATATCTACCGAATCTTCATCTTCAGTAGTGCTCTCTACCGTTAAGCCATCATCGTTTGTATCTATGTATGTTGGTGTATAAGTAGCGGTTTTATTACTTTTCACACTGTCATTCAGACCGTTTGTTTGCGGATATACTAATATGCTACTGAGCATAAATAGTAAGGTGATGTAAATCTTATTCATATTTTTACCGATTTTATTTTTCATTATGTTTATTAGACGTTTTTAAAGTAGCCTAAAGTTGCAAAGGGACTAATTTTTTTTCATATTTGCATCAAATTTAAAAATAAATCAAGCATAGGCGTAATATAAAGGCTTGATTTTTATCTATATACATGAATTTACCTATTCCTTTTGTAGAATACACTCGTCGATTATTGGGTGTTGATACTTTTGAACAATTGGCTGTAGCTCTCAATGAAGTTCCGCCGGTAAGTATTCGCTTCAATTCAAAGAAAGTTGTAAACTCTACAATCAATAAAGAACCTGTGCCATGGAGCACCCAAGGATTCTATTTAGACGAAAGACTCACCTTTACTTTCGATCCTCTATTTCATGCCGGTTGTTATTATGTGCAAGAGGCTTCTTCTATGTTTGTAGAACAAGTATTACGCAACTATACATCGGTTGAGCCATTGAAGATGCTTGATTTATGTGCAGCACCAGGAGGTAAATCAACCCATGCACGTAGTGTGTTACCTTCGGGCAGTCTATTGGTAGCCAATGAGGTAATGCGCAATCGTTCTCAGATATTAGCCGAAAACCTTATAAAGTGGGGCTATCCTGATGTTGTTGTAACCAATAACGACCCTTCCGATTTCACTCAGTTGACATCTTACTTCGATGTTATTCTAACCGATGTGCCTTGTTCGGGCGAAGGTATGTTTCGTAAAGATGCGGTTGCTATTGACGAATGGAGCGAAGAAAATGTAGATACTTGTTGGCAACGTCAACGAAGAATTATCAAAGATATATGGCCTGCTCTAAAACCAGGAGGTATTCTTATTTATAGTACCTGCACCTACAACACCCTCGAAAACGAGGAAAATGTACAATGGATACTTGATAACTTCGAAGCTGAAGCTTTGACTATTCCTACAAAAGATGATTGGAATATCACAGGCAATTTACTGCAAGGGGCAGAGTTTCCTGTCTATCGCTTTATGCCTTCACGTACTCGTGGCGAAGGCTTTTTCTTGGCTGCTATACGCAAAGCAGATGATGACTCGTTTGCCGAAGTGAAATATAAAAAAGAGAACAAAAAGAATAACAAGAATAAAAAGTCTTCGAACAAGAAATCGTCAAACAACGATAAAGAGCTACTAGCTAAGGCTTCGCGTTGGTTGAATGATGCCGATCAATATTCGTTGACGATTGATGATGTTTCTATCAAAGCCATTCCAACTAACTATATCAATGATATCGAGTTACTGAAATCGACGCTCCGAGTAATAAATAGCGGAATCAATATAGCCGAAATCAAAGGGAATGATTTAATACCTCATCATGCTTTAGCTATGAGTTGTGAGTGTAATTTTGATGCTTTTGAATCCATTGAACTTTCGTACGAACAAGCCATTGCTTATTTACGAAAAGAGGCAATCAACTTACCTCCATCTACCTCTAAAGGATTTATACTATTAACTTACAAAAATACCCCTATTGGCTTTGTGAAGAATATAGGAAACCGTGCCAATAATCTTTATCCACAAGAGTGGCGTATACGTAGTGGGTATTTACCTGAAGAAATAAAAACCATTTGAACATAAACGACTTAACTATTATAAAACTAAACACTTTCATTAAATGAAAAACTCCATTTTAACTTCAATTGCATTGGCCGCATTTGGTCAAGCTTTTGCAACCAATAATCAACCCAATGTAGTTGTTATATTAACAGACGATTTGGGCTATTCTGATTTAGGTTGTTATGGTGGTGAAGTGAAAACACCCAATATTGATGGATTAGCATTTCAAGGCACTCGCTTTACTCAATTCAAAAATACAGGACGCAGTTGTCCTACACGTGCAGCATTAGTTACCGGACATTATCAACACGCTGTTGGTATGGGATGGATGACTGCTGTAGACGAACATCGTGATGGATATCGCGGTCAAATTGTAGAAGATATTCCAACCATTGCAGAAGTATTCAATGCCAATGGTTACAAAACATATATGAGTGGTAAGTGGCATCTTACTGCCGATGGTGCGGTTCTTGAACCTAACGGTAGTGTTCCTACCAAACGTGGGTTCGATAAATACTACGGTGCACTTGTTGGTGGCGGCGGTTATTATAAACCACGTGCACTTTACGATCAAGATCAACTAATCGAAACATTTGCCGACGATTACTACTACACGCATGCCATCACCGATTCTATTGTGAGTTTTATAAATAATCACCCACAAGACGAACCGATGTTTATGTATGCGGCACATTATGCTCCTCACTTACCGTTGGAGGCTCCAAAAGATCGTGTTGAAAAGTGCAAAGATCGCTATAGAGTAGGGTTTGATGTATTGCGTCAACAACGTTTCGACCGTATGAAAGAGCTTGGTATAGTAGACGAATCAATGGATCTTCCTATGTTTCAGGCTGAGTTTAATGGCAAAAGACCTACTTGGGAGAGCTTAACTGAGAAACAACAAGAGATATGGATTAACGATATGGCTACTTATGCTGCTATGATCGAAATCATGGACGATGGAGTAGGGGCGTTGATCAATGCGTTAAAAGAAAAAGGAATGTACGAGAATACAATCTTTATGTTTTTAAGCGACAATGGTTCTACTGCCGAATCGGGATACATCAAGCAAATTATGGCCGATCTAAGTAATACTCCATATCGTAGTTATAAGAAATGGGTGTTTCAAGGCGGAACAAGTACACCATTCATTTTGACTTATGGTGATAAAGCTAAAAATAATCCAGGTACTATCTCTAATCAAGTAGCGCATGTTATTGATATTCTTCCAACTTGTGTTGAATTGGCTTCTTTAGATTATCCTACCGAATTCAAAGGTAGAAAGACAGGCATGAACGGTATCAGTATTGCACCTGCTCTCGAAAATAAGGAACTTGCAAAGCGTAATATCTACTTCGAACACGAAACATCTTGTGCTATTATCTCTGATAACTGGAAGTTGGTGCGTCTAAACGGAAATCAACCTTGGGAATTGATTAACTTGATTACAGATCCTTTCGAGCAAAACGATCTTTCGGCTCAATATCCAGAAAAGGTAAAAGAGTTGGAGGCCGAATGGACTACTTGGGCTAATGGTCAACCGGTATTTCCTTTTGAATATCGTGGATGGGGCGAACGTATTAAGCACTACAAATCACTTAATCCTGCACAAAAAGGCGACTATTAATTGATATCTATCAATAGAATATATAACAGAGGCAATCTCAACAGCGTGTGAGGTTGCCTCTGTTTTAGTTAACATTGTACTGTTTATTGATTAGAACTTGAATCTATATTATAATGCTCAATTAGATATATATTTATTAAGGACATTCACCGTATTGAAACGATGGTTTCAATGCGGTGGAACTAAAGTTTCTTCCCATTGAAAACAGTTTTTCTATGTGGTGAAACAATAGTTCCAATAGATAAGAACCGCTGAAACTATTATTGTTCAACAGATCAAGTGATTACGATTGATAACAGAATCTATTATATCGCGTTTAGACAAAACAAAAGAGGCATTTCTTCTGAAAGAAATGCCTCTTCTAGTTATTATGAATATCGTATAACCTGATATCTTAGATAGAAAGTTCTCTTAAAACCTTTACTAAATCACGGTTAACTGGTTTATCATTTTTGATCGCTTTCGTGAAAGGTACATAAACGATTTCATCATGTTCAATACCAATCATTACATTACGTTGGTCTTCCATAATAGCATCGATAGCAGCAGCACCCAATCGGCTCGCTAAAATGCGGTCGTGTGCAGTAGGACTACCACCACGTTGTAGGTGACCAAGAATAGTTACGCGCACATCGTATTGAGGATATTCGTTTTTCACACGTTCGGCATAGTGCATTGCACCACCTGTCAGTTCGCTTTCGGCAACCAATACGATACTTGAGTTCTTTGATTTGCGGAAACCGCTTTTAATGAACTCTTCCAATTGGTCAACTTCTGTGCTGAACTCAGGGATAATCGCTGCTTCTGCTCCTGACGCAATAGCACCGTTCAATGCTAAGAAACCAGCATCACGTCCCATTACTTCTACAAAGAATAAACGTTCGTGCGAAGTTGCGGTATCGCGAATCTTATCTACCGCCTCAAGAATAGTATTCAAAGCAGTGTCGTATCCGATTGTTGTATCTGTACCAAATAGGTCATTGTCTATTGTACCTGGTAATCCGATACATGGCACATCAAACTCTTGCGCAAAAAGGCGAGCACCAGTCAAAGAACCATCACCACCAATGATAACAAGTGCATCAATGCCCTCTTTCTTCATGTTTTCGTAAGCAATCTGTCTACCTTCGAATGTCATGAACTCCTGGCATCTTGCAGTTTTTAAAATGGTTCCACCCAGTTGAATGATGTTACTAACATCCTGGCTTTTGAATTCTTTAATTTCACCGGTTACTAAACCTTTATAACCTCTGTATATGCCTTTGACTTTTAATCCATTATATATAGCTGCACGTGTTACTGCACGAATCGCTGCATTCATTCCCGGTGCATCACCACCAGAAGTTAAGATACCTATACACTTAACAGTTCCCATAACAATCTTTTTTTAAGTTATATGATGCAAAGATAGAAAAAAGTGATATTTTAACGATTAGATTTACGTCAATCTATTATTGTTACTGATAAATAACGTTAAATATCTTTGGCTTCAATTTCTCTCTTTATGGCTTCTTCTATTTGCTCCATGAGCCATTTAGGAGTGGAGGTAGCTCCACAGATTCCGATAGATTTAACATTGTGCAATAGGGTAGTATCTATCTCTTCTGCGCTATCTATCAGATGTGAATTTGCATTCACCTTCAAACATTCGCTAAACAGCATTTTGCCATTAGAACTTTTCTTGCCGCTAACAAAGAATATCAAATCGTGTGAAGAAGCAAATTTTCTTAGATTAGGCATTCGATTGGCTACTTGACGGCAAATTGTATCGTAATAATGGAAGTTTGTATTTGGCGATATTTTGGTTTTAATATCTTCTACAATCTCTTCAAATTCATCGAGAGACTTGGTGGTTTGCGAGTACAAACTGATTTGTCTATTAAAATCTAACTTGCTTACTTCATTCGGATTTTCAATAACAATGGCTTTACCATTTGTCTGTCCTACCAATCCCAATACCTCTGCATGACCTTTTAGTCCATATATTACGATTTGTTTTTCGTCATCGTTTTCCATGAACTCATGCTTGATGCGCTTTTGTAAACGCAACACAACCGGACAGGTTGCATCAATGATTTCAATATTATTTTCGGCTGCTATGTGGTAAGTCTCGGGTGGTTCGCCATGAGCCCTTAACAGTACTTTTGCATTTTGCAACTTGGCAAACTCATCGTGATTGATGGTGATAAGACCCATTTCTTTCAATCGCTCTACCTCACGACTATTATGTACTATATCGCCTAAGCAATATAGTACTTCGCCTTTGGTCAATTCTTCTTCTGCTTTTTTGATAGCAGTAACAACTCCAAAGCAGAATCCCGATTCTTTGTCAGTTTCTACCTTTATCATTGTTTAGATTGTGTAACACGGTTGAATTGATTGAATAACCACTCTTTTTGTTGTTCGATAGTCAAGTTTGAGTTATCGAGCAACAAAGCATCGTCAGCTTGTTTTAGTGGACTAACTTCGCGGTTTTGATCAATGTAATCACGTTGTTTTACATTCTCTAATATTTCATCAAAGTTAGCATTCATCCCTTTTTCTTTTAGCTCATCATATCTACGTTGAGCTCTGATTTCGGGAGAGGCAGTTACAAATATTTTTAATTCGGCATTCGGAAATACGGTTGTACCGATATCTCTACCATCCATAACAATTCCTTTTTGTTCTCCCATCTTTTGTTGCTCGGCAACCATGGCAGTACGTACAAAATCGATGGCACTAATTAAACTTACTTTTGAAGAAACTTCCATAGTGCGTATTTCGTTCTCCACGTTTTTGCCATTCAAATATGTGTCTGGACGACCTGTTTCTGGATTGAGCTGAAAAGTGATATGGATATCATTGATGTGTTTTTTTAATTTTTCAACATCAATATGTTCGCCTTCAATAATCTGATTTTGCATACAATATAATGTTACGGCTCTATACATAGCACCGCTATCAATATATATGTAACCTATTTCACGCGCCAAATCTTTGGCCATGGTGCTCTTTCCGCATGATGAGAAACCATCGATTGCGATTGTTATCTTTTTCATTGTTGGTTTGGTATGTTATAATTATAATGTCATTGCTAAATTGAAGAGAAATGACGATGCGCTTATATGGTATTTACCATAAGACGCTCCAAATTTAAAACTTTTAATTTGTATTCCAGCACCGGCCGTAAGACCTGCCCAGTGACTAGAACCATTAATTTTCATTTCATCTCCTCGTTGAAAGTTATAACCAAGTGCTAGGTAAAATGTTTCGGTAGGAATGAAATCTATTCCGAGCGCGCAATGGTTTAAGAACTTTGAGTTTTTCCAATCAGAAAGGTTATATAAGGTTGCCGATACACGAAAAGGTGCATGTGCTAATCGTTTGGTAATACCTACTTGAAGATTAATAGGTAGTTTCTCGTGTCTGTCGTTGAAAGCAACAATTTGACCTCCTAAATTGCGGCATGCAACCGAGAATGAGAAATCTTTGTATTCATTATAATAGTTCAATCCTAAATCTACACCCATCGCAAAAGAGTTGTAATTGGCGTATTTAGAATAGATAAGATTGGCTTTAACACCTCCACTCCAATAATCAGATAGGTCATAACTATAGATACCACCTATAGCAATATCTTTGGCTGAGAAATCACCTAGATATAGATTCTCTTCTGTGTATTCTTTCATTTTACCATAATCAACAAACTGAGCAGTAACAGCCCATGATGAGCGTTCGCCAAATACACGCGAGTAGGCAGCGCTTGCTACTTTTACGCCATCCATATAAAACATGTAGTTGAAATTGATCGTATTATTTGAAACGCATGATAATAATGCAGGGTTTTGTACAGCCATAGTAATGTCATCTTCTACAACAGTGATGTTTTCACCTCCCAAAGATGCCGCATGAGCCGAAAAAGGTAGTTTTAAAAATTGGAATACGGAGTTGTCCTCTTGTGCTTGTAAAGCTACTGTCCACATAATGAGGAACAATAATAATATATTCTTTTTTAGCATTCTAATCAAAAAAAAATGTCTAAGTATACTCTGATTGTAAAATTTCTGCTTTATATTTGTAGCAGATATAGCACGTGAAACTTATTAAGAATGTTGAGTAACACGTTCTTCTTAATAAAGAACGTATTATTAATATTTATATTATATTTTATGGAAGTTAAAAAATCACCCAAAGCAGACTTGGAAGGCAAAAAGACCACATGGCTGCTGATTGGTTACGTGATTGTATTGGCTTTAATGTTCGTGGCGTTCGAATGGACCGAGCGAGACAAGAAAATCGATACAAGCATGGCGCTAGTCGACATTGAATTTGAGGATGAGTTGATCCCAATCACGGAACAACAAGAAAAAATTGAAGTTCCACCTCCACCCGAAGTCCCACAGGCAGCTGAAGTGCTTGACATCGTGGAAGACAACGCGGATATCGAGGAAACTGTGATTGCATCGAGTGAGGATACAGGTCAAAAAGTAGAAATTAAATACGTACCTGTTGAAGTTGTAGAAGAAGAACCAGACGAACAAGAAATTTTCGATATCGTAGAAAATATGCCTGAGTTCCCTGGAGGACAAGCTGCTTTGATGAAGTATTTGTCTAGCAACATTAAATATCCTACAATCGCTCAAGAAAATGGAAC
>CAMTPH010000095.1 GCA_947074345.1 uncultured Bacteroides sp.
TAATAGCGTTTGGAGAGTATTTCAACAAGTTTTCAGCTACAGATTTAACGATACCTGCATTAACACCGATCAACTCTTCGCGAGTCATACCTGGTTTACGAGGAATACCTGAAGTAATAACAACAACATCTGAATCAGCAGTTTGAGCATAATCATTAGTACATCCAACAAGGTTTGTATCGAAGCCTAACAATTGAGCACATTGCATCATATCCATTGCTTTACCTTCAGAAACACCTTCTTTTACGTCCAACATTACTACTTGATCAGCTACTTCATTAAACGCTAACACGTTTGCACAAGTTGCACCAACGTTTCCTGCACCTACTACGGTTACTTTTGACATAATTCTTATTTTTTAAAAATTGATAATTTATTTCATTTCTAGTTTGTGGGACAAAATTACAACGTTAATCGTAATTAAAGAAATATTTCCTTAATAATTTTAGTTAAACTCAATTCACACTTATTAGAATGCAAAGTCCACATTACAGTTTCATAAGAAACAGACATCCAGCACTCTAAAAACAAAGTTAAACGTTACTATACATACTTAAAAAACACCTTATTAAAGCTTTACTCGTTCAAAAAGAACGTTATACATACGGTTTAAAGCTTAAAATGATTATTTTTGTCGCCAAATAATAAGTTAATAAATAGAAATGAATAAGAAGAATCTACTCATTATTGCAATATCGGTACTGGTGCTCGCCCTGATAGGACTCACCTTTCTGCTATTCACAGAAAAGAAAAACACACGTGAACTTATTGAAGAGTTTACTTTAGAAAAAGAAGAGTTAGAAAACGAATATACTCATTTTGCACAACAATACGATGAGCTAAAAATCACCGTTACTAATGATTCACTTTCAGTTCTATTAGAACAAGAACAAGTAAAAACTCAACGATTACTCGAAGAGCTACGTACTGTAAAAAGTACAAATGCAGCCGAAATACGTCGCCTGAAAAAAGAGTTGGCGTCACTACGTAAAGTTATGATTAGTTATGTGAATCAAATTGATTCGCTAAACAAGATCAATACTCAACAGAAGGAGGTTATTGCTGAGGTTACAAGAAAATATAATGCCGCTTCTAGTCAAATCAGTACATTGTCTGAAGAGAAGAAGAGTTTAACTAAAAAAGTATCTCTTGCAGCACAGCTTGATGCAACTAATATTTGGATTGAGCCCAAGAATAAACGTGATAAAAAAGCAAAGAAAGCGAAAGATGTAACAAAATTCACTATTGGGTTTACCATTGTAAAGAACATCACAGCAGTTACAGGCGAGCGAACTCTTTACATTAATATATATAAACCAAACAATGAGGTACTTTGCAAAAGTACAGCCAATACATTTGCCTACGAAAATCGCTCATTACCTTTCTCTATAAAGAAATACATCGAATATGATGGTGAAGAACAATCTGTAGTTGTATATTGGAATGTCGACGAATATCTTTCAGATGGAACATACCGTGTTGATATCTTTACTGATGGCACAATGATTGGTTCGCAGAAGTTTGAACTCAATTAATTTATAATTGTCTATAATACATTAGAACTCCCTGCTATTGATTGTTAATCAATAGCAGGGAGTTTTGTTTTGAAAATAATATTAAATATTTTGTAGTATTAGAAAAAAGCATCTATTTTTGTTTCGTTGTTTATGCAATCATTATAGACTCAACTTTGACTCTGTTATAAAAAGAGCATAAACATATCTTCACTCAACACAATTAGGTATCAAAAGTGTTATTAGTTTTATAATAAGAAAGATGCAATGAGAAAATTATTCATTCTTACCGGCCTATTAGGCTTCACAATGCTGGCAAAGAGTCAGAACACGCTAAGTTTAGACAGTTGTCGTGCATTAGCCATAGCAAACAACAAAGAACTGTTAATAAGTAGTGAGAAAATAAATGCAGCACATTATCAGAATAAGGCAGCATTTACAAATTTTCTTCCTGAAATATCAGGAACAGCAGGCTACATGAGAAGTCAAAAAGAAATTTCTCTATTAAGTGACTCTCAAAAAAGAGCCTTATCAGGACTGGGAACTACAGTTGGAAACTCTCTTGAACAAGTCGGTGGTGCATTAGGACAAATGAATCCAGAGCTTGCGCAACAGTTTGGTCCAATACTTAACATGTTACAAGAGAATCTTGGTCCTGCGCTCAACAACATAGGTGAATCGTTGGCTGATGCATTACGCACTGACACACGTAATATGTATGCAGGAGCTATAACTCTTACTCAACCCCTATACATGGGAGGTAAAATACGCGCATACAATAAGATTACACAATATGCCGAAGAGTTAGCTCGCCAACAACACAATAGTGGATTGCAAGAAGTTATACTCAATACAGATCAAGTATACTGGCAAGTAGTATCACTAACCAACAAGAGAGTATTAGCTGATAGTTATTTAAAACTACTACAAAAGCTCAATGACGATGTCGATAAGATGATAGCCGAAGGAGTTGCAACCAAAGCTGATGGTTTATCAGTAAGAGTTAAAGTGAATGAAGCAGAGATGACATTATTAAAGGTTGAAGATGGATTGAGCCTATCAAAAATGTTATTGTGTCAATTGTGTGGTTTAGATTTAACAACTCCAATAATACTCGAAGACGAAAGTATTGAGAATATTCCGTTGTTAACAGGCAACACGCAATTCGACATGAATGTAGCTTATGCAAACCGTCCTGAAATCAGAAGTCTTGAATTAGCTAAAGAGATGTACAAGCAAAAAGTAACAATAACACGTGCCGAACATCTTCCATCTCTTGCATTTATGGGAACATACATGGTTAGTAATCCTTCTGTATTCAACAGTTTTGAGAATAAGTTTAAAGGAATGTGGACTGTGGGAGTAGCGTTACAAGTACCAATATGGCATTGGGGACAAGGAACCTACAAAGTAAAAGCAGCTAAAGCCGAAGCGCGTATATCGCAATACCAATTAGAGGATGCAAAAGAAAAGATTGAACTCCAAGTAAATCAAGCATCATTCAAAGTAAAAGAGGCTGCAAAGAAATTGGTTATGAGCGAAAAGAATCAAGAAAAGGCTGATGAGAATCTTCGTTATGCAACACTTGGTTTTAAAGAGGGAGTTATTGCAACAAGCAACGTACTCGAAGCTCAAACTGCTTGGTTGAAAGCTCAATCGGAAAAGATAGATGCACAGATAGATGTAAAACTAACAGAGATTTATCTACAAAAATCACTTGGTACACTCAAGTAATCATTCATAGAATTTAGAAATATACAAATTATAAACTTATACAGTTCTTTAGCCAAGAGCAATCATAGCAAAGAACTCAATTATCAAATGTTCATTATGGAATCACAGAAATCACAAAACAGTAATATGTTGCTTGCGTTTCTAACGCTATTAGGTGTTATAGCATTGGTAGCTGTAGTTGGTTTTTTCATGCTAACCAAAAGCCCTGAAATTATCCAAGGTCAAGCCGAAGTAGAAGAATATCGCGTTTCTAGCAAAGTACCGGGTCGCATCCTAGAAATTATGGTAAAAGAAGGACAGAGCGTAAAAAAAGGAGATACATTAGCCATATTAGAAGCGCCAGATATCCACGCAAAATTAGAACAAGCACGTGCTGCACAAGCTGCTGCTGATGCTCAAAACGAAAAAGCAATCAAAGGAGCACGTACAGAACAGATACAAGGTGCTTATGAGATGTGGCAAAAATCTATTGCAGGATTAGAGATTGCAGAGAAATCGTATACACGTGTAAAGAACTTATTCGAACAAGGTGTAATGCCTGCTCAGAAGTTTGATGAAGTAACCGCGCAACGTAATGCTGCTATTGCTACAGAAAAAGCAGCTAAATCTCAATACGAGATGGCACGCAATGGAGCAGAACGCGAAGACAAACTTGCTGCAGCAGCATTGGTAGATCGTGCAAAAGGAGCAGTAGCCGAAGTTGAATCATACATTAAAGAGACTTATCTTACAGCATCTGCCAATGGAGAAGTATCAGAAATATTCCCTAAAGTAGGCGAGCTTGTTGGAACAGGTGCGCCTATCATGAACATTGCTGTGATGAGTGATAAATGGGTTACATTCAATGTTCGCGAAGACTTACTTAAAGGATTGACTGTAGGTACAGAGATCGATGCAATTGTTCCAGCTTTAGACAATAAAGAGATTAAACTGAAAGTATATTACATGAAAGATTTGGGAACATACGCTGCATGGAAAGCAACTAAAACAACCGGACAGTTCGACTTAAAAACATTTGAAGTTCGTGCACGTCCAGTAGAAGCAGTGTCAGAATTGCGTCCTGGTATGTCAGTAATATTTAGCGAGAGATAAACACGATAATGGGAAAAATCAAAAAAAGATATGCAGCTTTATGGCTTGTTATTAAACGAGAATGTCGTCGTTTGATATCACGTCCGCTTTATCTTTTCTGCATGGTGATAGCACCATTGTTCTGTTATATATTCTTCACGACTTTAATGGGTTCAGGTTTGCCAACCGAGCTTCCTGTAGGAGTAGTAGATATGGATCAAACAACCACCTCGCGCAATATTGTTCGCAATCTCGATTCGTTTGGTCAAACACAAGTAATAGCGCATTATCCTAATGTTAGTGAAGCGCGTATTGCCATGCAAGAAGGAAAGATCTATGCGTTTTTCTTCATACCATCAGGTTTGTCACAAGAAGCCTCAACACAAAAGCAGCCTAAGATTTCATTCTACACAAACAATTCATATCTGATAGCCGGTTCTTTATTACTAAAAGATATGAAGATGATGAGTGAGTTGGCTTCTGGTGCTGCTGCACGAAAGGTGCTATATGCAAAAGGAGCAACCGAAAATCAAGCTATGGCTATGCTGCAGCCTATTGTTATAGACACGCATGCATTAAATAATCCATGGTTAAACTATTCGGTTTACTTGTGTAATACGATTGTACCTGCCATGCTTATGATTATGATATTTATGGTAACCGTTTTCTCGATTGGTACAGAAATCAAAGATCGTACAGCACATGCATGGCTTCAATTAAGCAATAACTCAATCTATATTGCGATTGCAGGAAAGCTATTCCCACAGACCATTATTTTCTCTATTATGGGAATGTTTTACAATGCCTATTTGTATGGCATTCTACATTTCCCTTGCAATAGCGGTATATGGCCTATGTTGTTAGCAACCTTCTGTTTCGTTTTAGCATCACAGTGTATTGGAGTATTCATGATAGGAGTATTACCCACATTAAGGCTTGCATTGAGTTTTGCATCATTGTGGGGAGTAATATCAGTTTCTATATCCGGATTTTCTTTTCCGGTAATGGCTATGCACCCTACCCTACAATCCTTAAGTATACTGTTTCCATTGCGTCATTACTTCCTAATCTATGTAGATCAGGCACTCAATGGATATAGTATGTTATATTCTTGGCAGAACTATTTAGCATTGCTTTTATTCATGGCCCTTCCATTCTTAACAATAGGTCGTTTAAAAGAAGCATTGATTCACTATAAATATGTACCCTAATGAATGAGAATAGTATATTTAATAAGATAAAAAGCGGAATCAACGACCTGTTCTATATTTGGCAACAGGAGTTCCGTAATACCTTTCGCGATCAAGGGGTACTGATATTCTTTATTATAGTACCATTGGCATACCCTTTGCTTTACGGTTTCATATATACCAATGAAGTAGTTCGTGAAGTGCCAGCTGTGGTAGTAGATATGTCAAGAAGCAGTCTTAGCCGTGAGTACATTCGCAAGGTTGATGCAACAGCCGATGTTCAGATAGTAGCTCATTGCAGCAATATGGAAGAGGCTAAAGAGTTAATGAAAAAGCGAGAAGCCTATGGCATTATCTATATCCCTGCCGATTTCAGTAAGAATATAGCTCGCGGCATACAAGCTCACATCAATATTTACTGCGATATGAGTGGTTTATTATATTATAAGAGTATGTTATTGGCTAATACAGCAGTATCACTTGATATGAATCGCGATATTAAGATATCACGTGCAGGAAATAGTACTGAGCGTCAAGATGAGATAACCGGTTATCCAATCGAATATGAAGATGTAGCTCTCTATAATCCAACAAACGGTTTTGCAGCATTCTTAATACCAGCCGTATTGATATTATTGATCCAACAAACTTTACTGTTGGGTATAGGATTGTCGGCCGGAACTGCCCGTGAGCAGAATCGTTTCAGAGATTTAGTACCATTCAATAGACACTATGACGGTACACTTCGCATCGTATTTGGTAAAGGATTGTGCTATTACATGATCTATTCAGTAGTATCTGTTTATGTTTTATGTATTGTGCCACATATTTTTAAGTTGAATCAAATTGGTCAACCTAGAGAACTGGTATTATTCTTACTACCCTATTTAGCTGCATGTATCTTTTTTGCGATGACCACATCTATCTTCATCCGCAATCGCGAAACATGTATGTTGATATTTGTATTTACATCCGTGCCATTATTATTTATATCAGGTATCTCGTGGCCAGCAGCTGCCATACCTAAGTTTTGGGAATACATATCATATATATTTCCTTCCACCTTTGGCATCAACGGATTTGTACGCATCAACAATATGGGAGCAAGTCTGAGTGAGATAGCATTCGAATATAAAGCATTATGGATTCAAGCAGGTATCTATTTTATCACAACCTGTTTGGTATATAGACGACAAATCATGATGAGTCGTAAACATGCTATCAACCAATACAAAGAGTTTAAGGGTAAGAATAAAAAATCGGCCTAAGCACAGATAGAAGATATCAACTCTATTTTACATAAAACAAAAGCGAAGTGTTCATGCTATGAGCCACTTCGCTTTTGTTTTATATCAATTATAAAGTCCGCTATTAAGTAGACGATTTACGTTCAGTCTGTTTAGCAAAGGTATTAACCATTAGTGTCAAAGCACCATCGCCTGTAATATTGCAGGCAGTACCAAAACTATCTTGCAACGCAAATATAGTAATCAGCAAAGCCGTGCCTATCTCATTAAATCCCAATACAGATGTTATCAAACCCAAAGAAGCCAAAACTGTTCCACCAGGAACACCGGGTGCACCAATAGCAAATATACCAAGTAAGAAAATAAACAAACTCAACGTTGAGAAATCGGGTAGCGTACCATATAGTATTTGCGAAACCACACATACAAAAAAGACCTCCGTCAACACCGATCCACAAAGATGAATATTAGCGAATAGTGGTATAGTAAAGTCTGATATCTTTTTATCAAGTATAGGGCTTTTTTGAATGCACTCAAGAGCAACACCTAGTGTGGCTGCCGACGACATGGTACCAACTGCAGTAAAATAAGCCGGCGCATAATAACGTAATACTTGCCAACTGTTCTTACCGGCATACAATCCTGCTGCCACATATAGAATAAGCAACCAGATAAAATGACAAACAATCACTATAAAGATTACAGGCAAGAATACTTTGAGTTTACTAAGACTGCCCTCATACGTAAGAATGCAGAAGTTTGCAGCAACAAAAAAAGGCAATAATGGAAGTAATACGCGCTTTACCAATTGCAACACAATCTTCTGAAACTGCATCAACAAGTCGGCTATCAGCTGAGAGTTAACCCAAATCACACCTAAACCAATAAAGATAGAGAGTATCAAAGCAGTCATCACACTCATTATAGGAGGAATCTCCAGTACAAATCGAAGCACAGGCAATGCACGTGTCACCTCCGATACAGTTTCAATATTTAGTAGAGGAATAGTTTTATAACTAACAAATACGCTAAAGAAAGCTGCTCCAATAGATGATAGATAAGCTATAACAAAAGAGAATATAAGCAGTTTCGATACATTTCCTTTGAGCGAAGCGATAGATGGAGTAACAAACCCTAGAATGATGAGTGGAACAAGAAAGAAGATTATCTGTCCACTGATTTGTTTAATCACTACAACGGTTTCCATCATGCCATCATTAGCTATTAGTCCTAAACAAATACCAACAATAACAGCCAGTATCAATAGAACGATGGTATTTGTAAAGAACTTCTTCATCTTTAGATATTATTGATTAAAAGCAAAACAACATTATTCAATACATTGTTTAATCACCGGATAAACCAGTTCGGCATATCGCATCATCCCCAAATCAGTAAAATGCACACCATCAACAGTAGCTTCATTGTCATCCCCAATCATATCTTTAGACGATACGAAATAGATATTCTTATCACCCTTTTCCAATACCTCAGCATACAGTTGATTGATTTTTTTATTCTTATCAGCAACCTCTTTTGCTATGGGTTGATTAAATAGAGAGTGAGTAAAGATAGGATCTTCCAATAATACAATAGGTGTATTTGGGTGTTTTGCACGGATAATACGATAGAAATCATCAAAGCGTTCATCCATTTGTTCGACAGTAGCATTGGGAACAAAATCGAGCACGAAGCAACCGGCATCCACATTAGCAATCACCTCAGCTATCTCCAGATTCAATTGTCCTTGACCACTAAACCCAAGATTGATACACTCACGATTGAGCCAGCGCGATAAAATGTTGGTATGTGCCATACCCGCTCTCGAAGCACAAGCCCCTTGTAGAATACTGGTACCATAAAGCACGATAGGTTTTTCGCGTACCGGAGTTTCAATTACAGGTTTATCAATCATAGCCAATGAATCAACACCAATAGAAAGAGAAGTAAGTCCATCGTACAATGGAAGATAGAGCATATATTCGCGTTCCTGCGGAACCATATCTTTAATAATTGTTGTCTGATTGACTTTACCACTAGGGCGCGCACTATTTACAGAAACCCATTTACCATCTTGATAGCAATATAAGTCCAACCCTTTTATACCCGTAGGAGTCATATGGTTCATATTGCGATTGAGAAGAACCTCCCACTTGGCCGCGATTGCTGTTGAGTTAGAACGAAACCGAATAGCCATACCCGCACTATTTTGTCCTAATTCCCATAAAGGCTGTGAAGAGATATTTCTTAAAGAATCGGGTAATCGTTCGTAGCGTGTAGCCGATGCATCAGTAGCTTTACCGTAGAGAGGAAACTCAGATGCATCATAATATACTATTTGACTATTAAGCGATAAAGTACAAATTAGTAAAGAAATAAAGGCAGTAAGTGTTTTCATTATGTCTCAAAGATTAATAGATTAGAATATAACAAAGGTATAAAATAAAATTCCCCATTATCTTTTCTAAGGATGAAAAAATAACGGGGAAAGTATATTATTAGAAGACCATCTTATTTCTTGCGCATCTCTACTATTTGAGTAGGAGCTTGGTCTTGATTGCGAATATCAACCTGATGAACCACAGCCTCAGCAAGTGAAATAAATGCTTGGCCGGTAACTGAATTTTCATCTAAAGCAACCGGAGTACCTTTGTCGCCATTCTCGCAGATGCTTTGAACGATAGGAATTTGTCCCAACAAAGGAACATTCATCTGCTCAGCCAACTTCTTAGCGCCCTCTTTACCAAAGATGAAGTATTTATTCTCTGGAAGTTCGGCAGGAGTAAACCAAGCCATGTTCTCTACCAAGCCTAAGATAGGTACATTTACTTTATCGTTTGTAAACATGTTGATACCCTTGCGAGCATCTGCCAAAGCCACATCTTGCGGAGTACTTACTACAATAGCACCAGTGATAGCCAATGTTTGCACCAATGTCAAGTGAATATCACTAGTTCCAGGAGGAAGGTCCAACAAGAAGTAATCTAACTCACCCCATGCAGCATCACCAATCAATTGCTTTAAAGCATTGCTAGCCATACCACCACGCCAAAGAGTAGCTTGATCAGGATCAACAAAGAAACCAATCGACAAAAGTTTCACACCATATTTCTCTACAGGAACAATCAAATCGCGACCATCCACGTGTTCAGAATAAGGACGTTCGTTTTCAACATCAAACATCTTAGGCATCGATGGTCCAAAGATATCAGCATCGAGCAAACCAACTTTATAGCCCAACTTAGCCAATGCAACAGCTAGGTTAGCCGATACAGTAGACTTACCTACTCCACCTTTACCCGAAGAAATAGCAATTACGTTCTTTACTTGTGGCAATAACTTGCCAACTTCAGGACGAGCTGCTTGTTTACTTTCGGTAGTGATAGTAACCTCTACCTCTTTAGACACATATGTATGAATAGCTGTTTCGGCAGCTTTCAATACCGATTTCATAAACGGATCGGTAGGTTTCTCAAATATAATAGAGAAACTAACCTTCATGCCATCAATACGAATATTGTCGGCTATCATTTCGGCTTCAATCAAGTTTTTGCCATTGCCCGGATAGCGGACAGTAGCCAAAGCCTCTTCTATTAGTTTAGGATATAATGTCAT
>CAMTPH010000096.1 GCA_947074345.1 uncultured Bacteroides sp.
GATATTGATATTGCTATTCAAGTAGCACCTACCGACTTGTCTGTGTTGATTACAGGTGAGAGTGGAGTAGGGAAAGAGAATTTCCCACAAATTATACATCAATATAGCAAGCGTAAACATGGACAATACATCGCAGTAAACTGTGGTGCTATTCCAGAAGGGACAATCGATTCAGAATTGTTTGGTCATGAGAAAGGTGCTTTTACAGGAGCTATTGGCGAACGAAAAGGATATTTTGGCGAAGCCGATGGTGGAACTATTTTCTTAGACGAAGTAGGAGAGTTGCCTTTGTCTACACAAGCTCGTTTGTTGAGAGTTTTAGAAACAGGAGAATTTATCAAAGTAGGTTCTTCAAAGGTGCAAAAAACGGATGTGCGTATTGTAGCAGCAACCAATGTTAATTTGATGAATGCTATTTCTGATGGGAAGTTTCGCGAAGATCTCTATTATCGTTTAAATACGGTTCCTATTCAGATACCACCTCTTCGCGAACGTGGAGATGATGCTTTGTTATTATTTAGAAAGTTCGCTAGTGATTTTGCCGAGAAGTATCGTATGCCAGCTATTCAATTAACCGAAGATGCTAAGCATGTATTATTATCTTACTCTTGGCCAGGTAATGTACGTCAATTAAAAAATATCACCGAGCAGATTTCCATTATTGAAACTAATCGTGAAATTGATGCCAACATACTTCGCACTTATTTACCTGCAATGAATGCTGATCGATTTCCGGCTATTATAGCGGGTAAAGAACAAAAAAGCTTTGAAAGTGAGCGCGAAATCTTATATACTGTTTTGTTTGACATGCGACAAGAAGTTGCTGAGCTCAAGAAGATGGTTCACAATCTAATGGCCGAAAGAACAAACAGTGTACCTGTGATGAATGCTTCACCGCAAGTGCCTGTTAGTAACTTGCCAACTATTATACATACTACTCAACCTACTGTTTCGGAAGTTGCTGTAATGCCTGAAGCTACTGAATATGTTGAGGAAACCCCTCTTTCGTTAGATGAGGTTGAGAAAGAAATGATTCGTAAGGCGCTTGAAAGACACAACGGAAAGAGAAAAAATGCTGCGCAAGATTTAAATATTTCTGAGCGCACGCTATATCGCAAAATTAAAGAATATGGATTGGATTAAAACGATAAAACGCTTTTCTTTACTATTGGCATTGCCTTTAGTAGTAATGGCATGTACTATATCTTATAAGTTTAATGGATCATCTATCAATTACGATATTGTAAAAACAATACAGATTGAAGACTTTCCAATTAAATCGGCATATGTATACGCACCGCTAGGAACTGTTTTCAACGATGAATTGCGTAACATTTTTATTAGACAAACACGTTTGCAGTTGGTTAGAGCAAATGGTGATTTGCAGATTGAAGGTGAGATAACTGGTTATAATCAATACAACGAGGCAGTACAGGCTGATGGTTATTCATCAACAACCAAATTGACGATAACCATTAATGTTCGTTTTGTAAACAATACCAATCACAAAGAAGACTTTGAACAACAGTTTTCTGCATTTCGTACGTACGATTCAACTCAGTTGTTGACAGCTGTTCAAGATCCATTAATTGCTGAGATGGTGCAAGAGATTGTAGAACAAATCTTTAATGCTACTGTAGCCAACTGGTAATTTCGATGACAAATTTGAATCTTCAGCAATGGATTCAACATCCCGAAATGTTGAATAAGGATAGTTTGTATGAATTGAGAGTTCAACTCATGCGATATCCTTATTGTCAAACTTTGCGTCTACTTTATCTAAAGAATCTATTTTTAATGCACGACATCACTTTTGGTGCCGAATTGCGTAAATCAACTCTTTATATTCCCGATCGAACTATACTATTTTACTTATTAGAAGGCGGGACAAATTACGTTTACGAAATTGAGAAAAAAGCTGAAGACGACGAAACATCACCAGCAACATCTGCACCCGATGATCGTACTTTAACTTTGATTGATGCATTTTTATCAAATACATCCGATACAAGCTTATCATATACAGAATTTGATTATACAACCGATTATACATCCTATTTAATAGAGGGCGATGATGAAAGTCAATCAGATACATTAATACCACAACTGAAAGGTATTGAATTGATTGATGGATTCATTGAAAAAAGCGAGAATAAGCCCATTGCTTATCTTACTCTTCCAGTGAACGATGTTGATGAAGAGGATGAGTATTTCGAACGAGATGATAATGTTTCTGAACAAGTGCATGGAGATATAGAAGAAGATGATAATGACTGTTTTACAGAAACATTAGCCAAAATCTATATAAAACAGCGTAGATATTCAAAAGCGCTCGAAATAATTAAAAAATTAAGTTTGAAATATCCAAAAAAAAATGCTTACTTTGCAGATCAAATACGATTCCTAGAAAAACTGATTATTAACGCTAAATCAAAATAACAAAGATGTTTTACTTATTACTTATTATTCTAATGGTTATTGCAGCCGTTTTGATGTGCTTCATTGTGCTTATTCAAAACTCAAAAGGTGGTGGATTAGCATCTGGTTTCTCATCATCAAATGCAATTATGGGTGTTCGCAAAACTACCGATTTTCTTGAAAAAACTACTTGGGGATTAGCTGTATTTATTGTTGTATTAAGCATTATTTCTGCTTGGGCTGTTCCAACAAGAATGTCTCACGGAAGTGCTATTCAACAACAAGCATTGCAAGAAGAAGGAACAAATCCTTATGATCTTCCTGTAGGCACTGCAGCTCCAGTTATTGTTGATACTCAATCAGGAGATTCTCAAGATTCACCTGAATAATCCATATAAGGATATAGATAGAAAATAAGCGAGGGAGTTTAACCAAAACGGTTAAACTCCCTCGCTTATTTTTTGTTTAAAAAGGTTGCATTTTGTTATGCAAACACCCTATTTTAATTACCTTTGTAGTAATTACTATATTAATATTGAAATTTAGACATCACAATGACAGAACTTTTAAAAAGAAAATTGAATGACTCACGTGGCATGCGTTGGAGTGCCTTGTTTATTGTAGCCTTCACTATGATGGCAGCTTATTATGTAAATGATGTAGTTGCTCCATTAAAAACGATGCTTGAATCCGATTTAGCATGGACAAGCAGTGATTTTGGTTTCTTTACAGGAGCTTATAGCTTTTTGAATGTATTCTTTTTGATGTTGATTTGGGGCGGTTTAATTCTTGACCGTTTCGGTATTCGCTTTACAGGTAAACTTTCGACCATCCTAATGTTTTTAGGAACAGTTCTAGAATATTATGCAATGACCGCTTTGGCAGATGCAGATGGTATGATATTCGGATACAAAATAGGTGTATTTGTAGCTTCTGCAGGTTATGCTATTTTTGGTGTAGGAGCCGAAGTTGCCGGTATTACTGTAACTAAAATTATTGCTAAATGGTTTCACGGTAAAGAAATGGCTACCGCTATGGGAGTTCAGGTAGCATTAGCACGTATTGGTTCACAAGCAGGATATGCTGTTGCCATACCTGTAGCACGTGCTTGGGGACTATCATTTCCGGTATTAATTGGTTTGGTGTTATTGTTGGGAGGTTTAATTGCGTTTTTTGCTTTCTCAGTAATGGACAAAAAACTCGATGCGCAAATTGAAGAGCAAGCCGAGATAACAGGTGATACTTCAGAAGAAGAAAAATTCTCTATTGGTGATGTGAAAAAGATTTTGAGCAATCCTGGCTTTTGGTTAATTGCTTTATTGTGTGTATTGTTTTACTCATGTGTTTTCCCTTTCCAAAAATTTGCATCCGAGTTAATGATCAGCAAATATAACATTGATGAAAATATAGCCGGTGCTTTTGTAGGTCTTCCTGCATTAGGAGCTTTGATTCTTACTCCACTGTTTGGTAGTTATATTGATAAACGTGGTAAATCAGCATCTATTATGATATTAGGAGCTGCCATGCTTATTATGGTTCACTTCATTTATGCAATTCCATCAATTCAATACTGGCTTATTGCCATTGCGTTAATGATAATTTTGGGTATTGCATTCTCGTTAGTTCCTTCAGCTATGTGGCCTGCTGTGGCAAAGATATTCCCAGTAAATCAACTTGGTACAGCCTATGCTTTGATTTTCTTCATTCAGAATATCGGTTTGTGGGGTATACCAACATTAATTGGAAAGATTTTGGATGAATACTGTATAACTGGACAAGAAAATGGTGTTACAATATATGATTATACCTTACCAATGTCTATTTTTACAGGAATCGCTTGTTTATCATTATTGGTAGCGATCATGTTGAAGTTTGCTGATAAGAAATATGGATACGGATTAGAAATACCTAATATTCAAAAATAAAAGCTTATGGCTGCGAAAGAAAAAATTAATCTATTAGATGTTGTTCCTTTTCGTAGCACACATATTACAACCGAAAGGGAAGGCGACTGTGTAGTAGTCGCTTTTCCGCGGTTCAAATATGAGTGGATGAAACGATTTATGTTACCAAAAGGAATGTCTCCTGATATTCGGGTAAGACTAGAAGAACATGGAACAGCTGTATGGGAGCTGATTGACGGTGAAAGAAATGTACGTGCCATCATAAAAGAACTCGCAGAACACTTCGATAATGAAGAGAACTACGAGTCACGCGTTACCACCTATATTGCTCAGTTGCAAAAAGACGGTTTAATTATTTACCTTCTTCCCGATCAACCTTAACCAATCCGCCTGTGTTAGGGTTGAACGTTACTTGTATTGTTGAATTCTTATTGAATAGCGCAGGTGCTAAATATTCTACTACTCCAAACTGAGTAATAGGCATTTCTTCTTCAACTATTGTTTTGCCCTCTTTGGTGAGAGTAACAATAGCTTTTCCTGGTACATTATAGGCTACACCATCTACTTTCTTTTTGGTATCAAGTTCAGGTATTTGTATGCTATTCATATTTTTCAATGAAATATAAATAGGCTCACCTGCAAGATTGTTAGTAGAAACGGCACCTAGTTTATTCGAAAATCTAAAAGCAACTTCTTTTTCAATATCTCCTTCCGGTTCTATCAAAACAACGTTATTAGTCTCAGTTTTGATGTATTTGCCGGTGAACATTTCAGTTAGTGCTTCTTCTTGAGCTTCGAGTGTTTCGAGCATGATGCGCATTTGCTCACCATCTTTAGGCATAAAGTCTGCTTGTCCGCGTACCAATGCATTTTTACTCTCGCGAATACTATAAATCTCTTTAGCAATTAGTTCAGCCACTTTCGCCGAAGAGCTAGCCATCAAAATCTCTTCAGTTAAGAAGTCATTAGGATTTAGTGATTTACGTTTAGAAACACTGCTGCTCGAAGACGAACTGCTTGATGATGAAGAACTACTCTGTGGAACATTGATAGATTTAATGATACCATCATTCGTTAGCTCCATCATTGGTGCTACCGTGCGGTCTTTCATCTTTACAAAATAGACATTATCTTTATCAGGTATGCCTATTGAGCTTACAGATATACCTGTCAATTCATAATAGTCGGCAGGTTCGGTAGATACATTATTTAAACGTAAATATCTATTAGCATACTTAGCAAGTTCACCGGGGGTATATTGAACTTTATTAATTTTGGCTTCAATTTTGATGGCAGATTTAGGTAAAGCATAAGTTACTCCATAATCTTTGCCGCGCATAACCCCTTGTACTACTTCTGTTTGGGCATTAGCAATCATTGTAAGTGCTAAAGCTCCAGTTAATAAAAAGGTTCTTCTCATTTTATAATGTATATTTATATATTCTATTAGCAAAAATAGTGAAGTTATCTGAATATTTGCCTTAAGTGCAACATTATTCGCTGATAACTTTGAATGCTAAAGGTAAATTATTTATAATATCGCTTGCTATTAATCCCATTTCTCCAAGCTTCTTTTTAGCAATATCACCGGCCAAGCCATGAGCAAATACACCAATCTTACATGCATTTTCGGGAGTATAACCTTGAGCCAACAAAGCCAACAGTACACCGGTCAATACATCACCACTTCCACCAGTAGCCATACCAGGATTTCCTGTTGGGTTGAAATAGAAACTACTTGTAGGGGTAATGATTGCTGTATAAGCTCCTTTCAGCACAATGTATACTTGAGCTATTCTAGCCAGTTCGGCGGCTTTCGTCAATCTATCAAAAGAGTTCTGGCATTTGCCTACTAACCTTTCCAACTCCTTTGGATGTGGAGTAAGAATAGAGCCTTTAGGCAACTTTGTAAGCAATTGTCTATTTTTAGATAACAGATTCAATGCATCAGCATCTATCACCATTGGCATTTGGCATTCAGCAATTTGATCTATCAGAGCCGTTTCAGTCAGTTCGCTTTGTCCAAGACCAGGACCGATAGCTACCGTTTGAAATTCATGCGTATCAGTTGGTTCGGCAAAAAAACGCTCGTGAACGTCATTTTCAACCATTGCTTCAGGTACAGATGTTTGAAGAATTGCATTATTGCCAAAAGGTGCATGAATGGTCAACAAGCCGATGCCCGAGCGTAAAGCTGCTTTAGCTGATAGAATAGAAGCACCAGCCATGCCATACGATCCTGCTATGAGCAATCCGTGACCAAAGTTGCCCTTATGAGCAAATTTTGAGCGTGGTTTTATAAGCGATTGAACTTCTTCTAACTCTAAAATGCTATAATTAGTTTCGGTCTCTTCGATGGCCTCTTTTGATAAACCGATATCAACAAGGTCCCAATCACCAACCAAGTCTGCATTTTCGGCAAACAAGAAAGCCAATTTAGGTAGTTGAAGACTAAGAGTAACATCAGCTCTTACAATATTTGCTCGAATATTAAACGTATTGTCTTCGCCCATCAGTCCCGATGGCACATCGATTGAAACAACTGTAGCGCTCGATGCATTAATATGTTTAACCACTGCGGCAAATCCACCACTCAATGCTTTATTTAAACCCGAGCCAAACAAACCATCAATTACAAGATGGTCTATAGTTAAGAGGGGAGGAGTGAATTGGTTGGTAACTTCGTTAAATTTAATGTTGGGCAATCCTTCAATAAAATCTTTATTGATTGCACAGTCTTCACTCAAAGCACCTTTCGTATTGAATAGGTAAACCTCAATTTGATAACCTTTTTCAGACAACATACGCGCAACAGCCAAAGCGTCACCACCATTATTGCCCGGTCCGGCAAATACCACTACCGGTCTATCATTGTCCCATCTGCTTACAATCGCTTCGGTAAGAGCTTCTGCAGCTCTTTCCATCAAGTCAATAGAGTGAATACCTTCACTTTCAATCGTCAGCTCATCAAGTTTCTTAATAATGTTTGTAGGAAATATTTTCATTCTGATATTATCATATTTTAATTGTTTACAAAGATACACTTTTTCGGTTATTAGCTACTTCTCATTTTGTTTCACTGTGGCGAAACTTTGGTTTCAATGAGCCGAAACTTTAGTTTCTGTGCGATGAAACAAAAGTTTCAACGTATAGAAATCAAATCGACATCATAAATATCCATTTGTTGTTTAAATCTTAGCTTACTTCATTTAAATCTTAGATGAAGTAAACCTTTAAGTTCTTACAATTGTTTTTTAATCATAAAATTTTTAATCAATAAATATTATGGCAAATAGAGAAAAAAGCATTGAGCTGTTGAACAAAGGGGTTGCAAAAGAGATTGAAACTGTATTGCAATATTTATACTTTCAATTTCATTTTGAAGATAAAGGTTATACGCATCTTGCAAAACTATTTAAGAATGTTGCAATAAAAGAAATGACACATATCGATATGTTGTCAGATCGTATATTATTCTTGAAAGGCGATGTAATAATGAAGCCTGAAACAAACATTGTATATCTTGATAAGAAAGACGGAGAGCTAGATTTTGATATCCGTAAAATATTAAAAATAGCTTCTGACCTAGAAAATAGAACAGTCGATTTATATAATGATTATGCTTCTCAATGTGGAGCTGCCGGAGATGCTACATCCAAAAGACTATTTGAAAAATTAGTAGAAATCGAAGAAGAGCATGAAGATACTTTCGATATAGAAGGTGATAACTATGATCGATTCGGAGATACATACTTAGCACTTCAAACCATTCAGCGTGTTCAAAATAACGATGAAGATGGCCATGAAGATATTGGTATGGATTAATCGATGTTTCTTTATTAAAAACTTAACGCATGAGTGGGTGATAAATATATGTATAGGTTTATCACCCATTTGTATTTATTCACACTCATTGTAAAATATAGAGCTTTCAACAAATGTATAGCTTGATTTGTTGTTTTGATAAAATCTTAATAACCAACTATATGAAACGATTTGTATATTTATTTATCATATCTGCCTTAGGCTTTTTTGCATGTAGCAATGATAACGATGATAATGCTAAACATGAATCACCTATCGAAAGCTCATTTCTAGTAAGCTCTTATGTACGAGGCAATTTTTACAATATGGGACGTATTTCTGCTGAGAGTATGAATGCTTGTACTGATTTGATTTGCATTGGTGCTACCCCCAATCAAGATGGCTCATTAACCTTCGATTCTTTTAACTTACATGATGGTAAAGGAGTAACCACCATTGAGCAATTAGTGCAAGATGTGAAGCAACAAGTTACCAGTTCTACCCGTGTGCGTTTAGGGTTATCGGGTGGAGATAATTGGAAAGTAATGGTAGCCAATGCTACTTCTCGAGCCGCTTTTGCCCAAAATGTGAAAACAACACTAAGTAATCTGTCTGTTGCAGGCGTTGATCTAGACTTTGAATGGGCGTCTACTACACAAGAATATTCTGACTACAGCCAAGCAATCGTAACCTTGAGTCAAGCGTTAGGAAATGATTATGTGTTGTCTATCTCACTAGATCCTTATTCTTATAAACTTTCGACTGCTGCCATAGATGCTGTTACCTATTTCTCGCTGCAATGTTATGGTCCTACACCCACATTTTTTGCTTATAGTGACTATACCACCGCTATTACCGATTTAATAAATTATGGTATACCTGTCTCTAAACTTGTGCCGGGTGTGCCTTTTTATGGAGTTACTGCAGATGGATCCAAGCAAACTGTGGCTTATTATGACTTAGTAACTGATGGACTTATTACATCACCAACCCTCAATCAAGTAAATTACAACGGAGCATTATATGATTTTAATGGACAAGATATGATAGCTAAGAAAACCAAGTATGCCATAGTACAAAATCTTTACGGTATTATGAGCTGGGATTTAGCTACCGATGTGGCTTATACTAATCAATGGTCGTTGTTAAAGACGATTAAGAATACTATTGCGAATAATGAGTAAATAACAACACTCTAATTAAAATTAACTATATAAAGAACAATTGTAAATAAGAGTTGTTTTAAAAAAGATTAGTATTGTTTTTTATCAATACATAGACCTTATAAATTATTATTAAATAGGAGGATTAAATTATGACTGCACCTTTGCAAGGAATTAAAGTTATTGATTGGACTCAAGTACAATCGGGTCCATCTTGTACTCAGATGTTGGCGTGGTTGGGCGCTGATGTTATAAAAATTGAAAGAGTTGGAGTGGGTGACCCTACCCGTGATGAATTGTTAGATAAACCCGGCTTGGATGGATTATACTTTCTTCAATTAAATTGTAATAAACGTTCAATAGAATTGAATGCGAAAACTCCCGAAGGAAAAGAAATATTGACCAAGTTGATTAAAAGTGCTGATATATTCATTGAAAACTTACATCCAGGTGCAGCAGATTCATTAGGCTTCTCTTGGGATGATGTTCACAAAATGAACCCCCGTTGTATTTATGGTACTATTAAAGGTTTTAACGAAGACTCGCCATATGCAAGTGTGAAAGCTTTTGAACCTGTTGCTCAATGTGCTGGTGGTGCTGCTGCCACAACAGGATGGTGGGATGGTGATTATAATATACCAACACAATCGGGTGCTGCACTAGGTGATAGTAATACTGGTATGCATCTTTTGATAGGTATATTGGCTGCGCTTTTGCAACGTGATAAGACTGGCGAAGGTTGCTACGTGCAACAATCAATGCAAGATGCGGTATTGAACCTTTGTCGCATTAAACTTCGTGACCAATTGATTTTAGATAATATTGGAGTATTGACTCACCTTCCTGAGTATCCAGATGAAAAATTTGGTAAGACTGTGCCACGTGCAGGAAACGTTGAAGGTGGCCAAGTATTAGGATGGTGTTATAAATGTAAAGG
>CAMTPH010000097.1 GCA_947074345.1 uncultured Bacteroides sp.
ACTAGACCTACTATCAATGGGTTTAGATTTAAAGCGGCTCAGAATAATGGTAGTATACTAAGCAAAAAGTTGAAGTATGAAACAACAACTACATCAAGTCTATTTGGCTCTAAAACGACAGGAGAGACTACATGTTACACGGATGAAGCATCTACTACTCAAGTAATGGATGTTGAAGGCAATTCTATTAGTGGTTGCATTCCTTACCTATACGACTTCAATCTTATTCCAGAGATTGATTTTCCTACAGGTTCTACATTGCAAATCAAATCGGGTGATACATTCATTGATTATGAGATTGGTACTAGTATCGATTTTAGTAAAACCGTTGAAATGAAAGTCGCAGTGGGTAGTGTTAGTCGCACCTATTCAATTGACATTAAGAATTCAGGGTTACCCATCATGGTCATCAATCAAGAAGGAGGTTCGGTATCATGGAAAGAGGCCAATCTTAATATCTATTCTAAAGAGAGTGATTTTGATGCAATAACCGGTGGTGCAATATCAGTTTACAATACAGATGGTTCTATTAATCTAGACAATGCAGTTGCCGCTGTTCGTTTGCGTGGCAATACTACTCAAACATATCCTAAAAAACCACTTGCTATTAAGCTAGACAAGAAAGCCGACATATTGAATATCATGAATGGCGGTAAACATAAACGTTGGGTATTGTTGGCAAACTGGAAAGACCGTTCAATCATGCGCAACGCTGTCTCTTTTGGTTTAGCCAAGATAATGAAGAATACACTCACAGATGGCATGAATTGGAATCCTTCTGGAAAATTCGTTGAATTGGTTTACAATGGTACTCATGTGGGTAACTATTATCTATGCGAACAAATCAAAGTGGATGCTGATAGATTGAATATCCAATCACCTTACGATGCTGCCAAAAATGGAACAATCACTGAGGCTGATCTTTCTAAATACGGCTATTTGCTCGAAGCGGATGATTACTATGATGAAGTTGCTAAGTTTACTACCAAAAACTATCTTCCATTCATGTTTAAAGACGATGTGGATGCCAATAACGTAATTCTAAACTATGTACAAAATAAAGTTCAACAGATTGAAGATTATTTGTACGAAGGGAACTACACTAAAGCTTATGAGATGCTTGACTTGAAATCGGTTATCGACTATTGGATGTTGTACGAACTAGTCATAAATAAGGAGTTAGGACACCCCAAAAGTGTATATATGTATATTGATGGGTTGGGTAAACTTAGTGCCGGACCAGCATGGGATTTTGATTGGCAATCGTTGCCTTATATCGATAACTTAACAGCCGGCAATAAGTATGAAACAAGCTTTACACCATCTTATGATAAATCGATGGTAGAATATGCAAAAGCTTTTCGTAAAAAGAGCGGAACTCCAACAGCCCCTTTGGAAGAAGAAGATAGAGCATACATGTGGTATCCGTTACTATTTAAAGATGCTACTACCTTCCGCCCAATGGCAAAAGAACGATGGGAAACAGTTAGAGGTGCATTTACTGCTTATGCTACCGAAATCATCAGTATGGGTGAAACGCTGACTACTTCAGTGAAATATAATGATGAGATGTGGCCTGCAAATGGAGTTAACCGAGAAGATGTAATAGGTGGTAATTGGGGGTATGCAGGCGATGAGAGTATGACTTTCGAACAAGCATATAAAGCTATGTCGCAAACATTGCTACGAAGAATCGAGGGTATGTCTTTCATAAGCGAACAGAAATACCCAACCATAAATTACACATTAAAGTAAAGTTAATTGATTAATAACTTTAAATATAAATCATATGATTAAAAAACTATTGTTTGCAACCATGGCTTTTGTGGTTGCAGGTACTGTAATGGCCCAAGAGACGACAGGTGTTACAGAGATTATTGTAGAAGAAAACACTAATAAACACCAGGTGGTTACCAATCGTTTTTGGAACAATTGCTTTATTAGTGTAGCGGGTGGTGCACAAGTTTTCTTTGGCGACCATGATAACAAAATGCCATTTGGCGATCGTATAGCACCGGCTCTTGATGTATCTGTAGGTAAATGGTTTACTCCCGGTCTAGGTATACGATTAATGTATAGTGGGTTAAGAGTAAGAGGAGCCACACAAGAGGGTGTACACTCTAAAGGTAAACCTATTAGCAAAAGAGAATGGGATGGTTACTGGCTTGAAGAGCAACAATTCAATTACTACAATTTACATGGTGATGTGCTATTCAATTTCTCGAATTTGTTTTGTGGATATAATCCAGAACGCATATGGAATTGTAGCCCATACGTAGGTATTGGTTGGACTAGAGTAACTAACAGTCCTCATGCACAAGAGGTAACTGCCAATATCGGTATTTTCAACTCATTCCGTATATCAAAAGCATTTGATATCAACCTTGATTTGCGCGGCACATTTGTGAACGACAGATTTGATGGTGAACTAGGTGGACGCAGCGGTGAAGGTTTGGTGGTAGTTCTTGCCGGTGTAACTTATAAGTTCAAACAAAGAGGCTGGGATCGATGTAATAAGGTTGTCATTATAGATAATGATGCCATCAATGAAATGCGCAACAAGCTAAACGAGATGACTGCTCTTAATGCAGAACTTGAAAAAGCACTTGCTGCGGGCAATAAAGTAGAAACCAATACTATTATACAACAAATAGCCGCGCCAAGTTTAATCGTGTTCGAGATAGGAAAAAGTGAACTATCTATGGAGGCACGTGCCAACCTAGAACTTCTTTCTGAAGTAATCAAGAAAGGTGATGCGAATGCTGTATATACAGTAACCGGATATGCAGATGAAGGTACAGGTTCGAAAGAGCTTAATGAAGAGTTAAGCAAAAAACGTGCTGATGCTGTATATAACTATTTGGTAAATGATTTTAAAGTATCTCCCTCGAAGCTGCGTGTTGAATATAGGGGCGGAGTTGGAAACATGTTTTTCAATGACCCACGCTTGAGTCGCGCAGTAATTACTAGATATGAATAAAAACTCAAGTGAATTATTAGTTTTTTAATTTTCTTGGGATGCTTTATCGAATAGATAAAGTCACTAAGATTTTTAAGGAGAGAAGCAACTGGTTCGTGATGAATCGGTTGCTTTTTTGCTTTATAGTGATTTATGAATTAATAGCAGACTATTATTTTATTACCAAAGAGTTGGTGCAAAGTTGTGCGATGGTTTCGCGATGTGTTATAAGAATGAGTGTTTTGTCTTTTACTAACTCCCCTAGTCTTTCGAGCAGAATTCGTTCTGTTTCATTGTCTAAAGATGAAGTGGGTTCATCAAAGAGTAATATGCCTCCGGGGCGAAGCAAACCACGTGCAATGGCAATGCGTTGTGCTTGCCCTTCACTTAAACCTGTGCCAAGTTCTCCACAAACTGTATCAAGACCATTTGGCAAGCTATAAACAAAATCGGCCACTGCTATGTGAAGCACTTTCTGCAAATCTACATCGGTTGCATTAGGATTGCCAAGCAAAAGGTTTTCGCGTATAGTGCCACTAATAAGAGTATTTCCTTGAGGAATATAAACCATGTTGCAGCGTGTAAGGGGCGAAACGTTAATTGCTTGTTCTTTGTTATATAACTCTATTTTTCCTTTAGTTGGCAATAACAACGCCAACATAATTCTTATTAGTGTACTCTTTCCTACACCTGTTTCACCAATAACAGCAGTTAGACTACCTGGCTCAAAATTATAAGTAAACTGATTGATTACATTTATAGCTGAATCGGGATAAGAAAAGTTTATGTTTTCTAATCGGATACCCAACTGACCGGCTAGCTTAATTGATTCTCCTTTTTCTTCTATAGGTAAAGATGACAACTCGGCTAAACGATCACATGATGTAGTAGAATTTACGATTGTAGGAATCTGTCTGCTAAGTTCTACCATAGGGCGTTGTATTTGAGCCACCAATTGCAAAAAAGCAGTCATCATACCAAATGTAACAGCTCCGTCGCGCAAACCAAATACTCCCCATAAGAATGCAATAACATAGCCTACAGCAAAACCCGCCCGAACCATTGTTCGCGAGAAAAGCGAGAAGTCGTTACGACGCATTACTTGTTGCTGCAAGCTGGTTTGCAAATCGGCCAAAGTATTGTTCACATGAGAGGTATACTCTAATGTTGAAATGAGCGTGCGATGTTGAATGGTTTCTTGTAAATGTGATTGTACACGACTATCGGTAGTTCTAATTTCTTTGGTCAATTTGCGCATGGTAAACATATACCGTTTGCTAAGAAATAAAGCCGCAGGCATAACAAATACCAATACGGCAGCTAATCGCATATCTAACTTACAGAGGAAGACCAAGGCACCTATCAACTGAATAAGGGTAACAAACACAGAAGGAATAACACGTGTTAATACATCTGTCACAGAAAGCACATCTCCTTCAAGCCTGTTTAGAATATCACCGGTGTGCAATGACTCCTTACCCATCCATCGACTTTCCATCAAACGAGTAAACAAACGATAGCGTAAACTGCTACGTATAGCTATCTCTGTTCTAACCTCTATACGACTATCTAAAAATGAGAATAATAACTGTGCCAGAATGCATGATAGTATTAATGATATAAACAAGATGAGGTTGGAGGATGATTGAAGGGTAGCTATATCAATAAGCGTTTTGCTAACCCAAACAAATGCTAAAGAAGCTGATACATATAATATTCCAATAATACTGCTAAGCAAAATTCGAAATCTAAAACCTATAGAAGCATTGTTAAGCCAATGTATATACTCTTTAATACTCATCTATTATGATTTAATGGCTTCAGTTGTATCTATCATCCCAAATGTGTGATTATAGATCCCTAATAAATATCTGCGTATAGGCAATAATAGTTTCCAAAAGTAAACTTTGTATGACTCAGCACGAGATGCACAACAGACAAAACGATTATTGCGGATTATGACCGAAACTTTGCCTAGTACATCTTCGGGTTTGCAGCTCTCTTTTTGGCATATATTACCATCACCCATCAAAGTAATATCATCATTAACTATATTTTGAATGCGATGAAGCACGTAAGATCCATCAGGTATGATAGCCAACACAATGTCGTCTATCTGCAATTGATTGGTCTGACGAAGCACAACACTGTCTCGACCACTTTTAATAAAAGGAAACATGCTATTTCCTTTAGCGGCTATTGTAACAGTATGCCCAAGTGAAAGTAAATGGGCTACTTCTGATAATAGTATTTGATTGGGCAAAACTACTTTTTCCACGGCTGTAGTTTGTGTTTATAAGGTTTACTTTATTTATACAAAAATAATAAATAAAAACACAAAAGCAAATGATAGACGATTATTATTAGGCCTATTATATAATTATTTATTGATATGCTATATCCAAATGTATTTACAACAAGAAGCTATTCTATTATAGATTGAAGATTGAGTATATTGAAATGGGCTGATAACTGTTAACTATTATCGTGATAGATGTATATGTTTAGTTCGATAACTGTTAACAGTTATCAATCTAAATGCACCTCTGCGCGTTATAGTTCTAGTTATACAAGAAAGGTATAAACGAATAAACGTTTATACCTTCTTATAAATGCTGATTGTTTATACAAATAGTATAAATTAAATATCTTTCAATACCTTGTCTATACGTGCTAAGAAGAGATTTGCTTCGGTCATAGTCAAAGTCAACGGAGGCAATAAGCGAATTACATTTGTACCACTTGCTCCTGTAAATATCTTCTCATCGTAGATAAGTTTGCTGCGGATTTCTTTGACTGGCTGATCGAACTCGATGCCTATCATTAATCCTTCGCCACGTACTTCTTTAATTTGTGGAAACTTCTTCAACTCGGCCATCAAGTGAGCTCCTACTTTGGCTGCATTGTCTACTAAGTGTTCTGATTCCATGACATCCATTACAGCCAAAGCTGCAGCACATGCCAAGTGGTTTCCACCAAAGGTAGTACCCAACATGCCATAAGTAGCTGTAAATATCGGGCTGATAAGCAAACCGCCAATAGGGAAGCCATTACCAATACCTTTTGCTACGGTGATTAAGTCTGGCTTGATACCACTATATTGATGTGCAAAAAACTTTCCGCTGCGGCCATAGCCACTTTGTATTTCATCCAAAATCAAGATAGTTCCTGTCTCAGTACAAACATCGCGTAGCTCTTTCAAGAATTCGTTGGTTGGCACTTGCACGCCTCCAACTCCCATAATACCTTCAATGATTACCGCGCATACATCATTCTTCGATAATTCGGCTTTGACAGCTTCAATATCATTGAGAGGTAAGTAGGTAACATGACCATTGGCATTGATAGGCGCAATGATTTTAGGATTATCGGTCGCTTCGACAGCTAGTGAAGTACGGCCGTGGAATGACTTATTGAAGGCGACAACACGTGTACGTCCGTTATGAAATGAAGCAAGTTTCAAAGCATTCTCGTTGGCTTCGGCACCACTATTCACCATGAAGAATGAATAATCATCATAGCCCGAAATCTTACCTAAACGATGTGCTACTTGTTGTTGTAGTTTATTGATTACCGAGTTTGAATAGAAACCGAGTTTAGCTACTTGGTCGCTAATCATCTCTACATAATGCGGATGTGAATGGCCGATTGAAATCACAGCGTGACCTCCATAAAGGTCTAGGTATTCTACACCTTTCTCGTCCCAAACATAACATCCATGGCCTTTTACGATATTGATATCGAACAAAGGATATACATCAAATAAATTCATACGCGCTTAAAATGCGGAAGGTTTCAATCGTAAGCCTACGGTTTCTTCCAAATTAAACATTAAGTTCATATTGTGCACTGCTTGACCGCTTGCACCTTTCAATAAATTATCGATACATGAGATGATGAATAGCTTATCGCCATGTTTCTCTAAATGAATCAAACACTTATTGGTATTTACAACTTGTTTTAAGTCGATATTTTCTTTTACAATATGTGTGAATGAGTCTTTTGCATAATACTCTTCGTAAATTCGCTCAATCTCTTGGAGTGACACCTTGCTCTTTACTACCAATGTTGCAAAGATTCCACGTGGGAAATCGCCACGATAAGGAATGAAATCAATCTCTACATTAAAGCTGTTTTGTAATTGCTTCAATGATTGCTTAATCTCTGCAATGTGCTGATGACCGAATGGCTTATATACACTCATGTTGTTGTTTCTCCAACTGAAATGGCTAGTTGCTCCTGGTTTAACACCCGCACCTGTACTGCCTGTTATAGCATTTACCATCACATCATCGTTCAACATCAAGTGTTTTGCCAACGGAAGCAATGCTAACTCAATACAAGTTGCAAAACAACCTGGATTGGCTACATGCTTGGCCTTGCAAGTTGCACGACGATTCAACTCGGGTAGACCGTAAATAAAATCGTGCGACTCGTCTGCGATACGATAATCGGTTGATAAGTCGATGATCTTTAACTCTTCGGGTATTTGGTGTGATTCGATGAACTTCTTGGTATCGCCATGAGCCGTACAAAAGAAAAGAACATCAATCGTATCGAGAGGCAATTGATTGGTGAATGTCATTTCGCATTCACCATACAATCCTTCGTGTACATCGGTTATTTTGTTTCCGGCATTGCTTGTACTATTGATGAATACAAGCTCCGTCTCGGGATGGTTTATCAATAAGCGAATAAGCTCGCCTGCCGTATATCCAGCACCACCTATAATTCCGGCTTTGATCATATCTGCTCGTCTTTGTGGTTTGTATAATATACACGCAATGGCGTTGAAGTTACTTTGATGAAACCTTTAGCATCTTCTGCTGTCCAGCCTTTTTGTACTTCACCGTATTCGCCGAACTTAGTTTTAACTAAATCATCTTCAGACTCAACACCTACAGTAGAGAATGAGTGTGGACGAAGTTCTAGAATTGCAGTACCGTTTACATTGCGTTGAGACTCTTGCAACATAGCTTCGATATCGCGCATAACTGGCTCTAGATATTGACTTTCGTGAAGGAACATACCATACCAGTTAGCAACTTGGTCTTTCCAATATTGTTGCCATTTACTTAACGTATATTTTTCAAGGAAACGGTGTGCGCCAATAATCAACATTGGAGCAGCGGCTTCGAAACCTACTCGACCTTTAATACCGATAATTGTATCGCCTACGTGCATATCGCGACCAATGCCATAAGCAGCACCAATCTCTTCTACCTTTTGAATAGCGGCAATCTTATCTTCAAATACTTCTCCATTCACAGCGTGAACTTCACCATTCTTGAACTCAATGCGAAGTTCTTCGGTTCCATCTTTTTCTGCATGTTTAAGATAAGCCGATTCTGGCAATCCTTTAGAAGAATCTAGAATCTCTCCTCCACAAATAGAAGTTCCCCAAAGTCCAACATTATATGAATATTTCAACTTCGTGAAGTCTGCATAAAAACCATTTGCATTCAAATAGTCTATCTCATCTTGACGAGAAAGTGCATTATCACGAGTCAAAGTAATGATTTCTACATTAGGAGCCAATACAAGGAATGTCATATCAAAACGGATTTGGTCATTGCCCGCACCGGTAGAACCGTGAGCAATAGCATCTGCACCAATCTCATTGGCATAACGTGCAATAGCCAAGGCTTGGAATATACGCTCTGAACTTACAGAAATAGGATATGTACCATTACGAAGAACATTTCCATAAATCATGTATTTCAAGCTCTTTTCGTAATATTCTTGTGTAACATCAATTGTTACATATGCTTTAGCACCTAGCTTATAGGCGTTCTCTTCGTTTTGTTTTAATTGCTCTTCGCTAAAACCTCCTGTGTTAGCACAAGCAGCATAAACTTCATATCCTTTCTCTTTTGCAAGATACATTACAGTGTAAGAGGTATCTAAACCTCCACTAAATGCAACTACAACCTTTTTTTTCTGTTCCATAGTCTGAGTTATTTAATATTTTTATCTTCATTTTTATGCAAAATCGGATCGTAAAGCATCGCTGTACAAATACAGAACTTACGATTCTTGGCTACTAGTATATCATGGTTAATACAACCTTCACAACCACGCCAAAAGGCTTCATCATCTGTCAATTCATTGAATGTAACTGGTACATAACCTAGTTCAGTATTCATTTTCATCACAGCAGCGCCACTAGTCAAACTGAATATTTTAGCCCATGGCCATCTTAAACGAGATAACTGAAACGAAGCTGTCTTGATTCGTTTGGCTAAACCTTCTCCACGAAAGTTTGGATGTACAATTAAACCCGAAGTGGCAACATATTGTTTATTACCCCATGATTCGATATAAGTAAAACCAGCAAACTCTTCTCCACGAAGGGCTATAATGGCTTTGCCTTCTTTCATCTTTGTTGCGATGTATTCGTGTGTACGTTCTGCAATACCTGTACCTCTTACTTTTGCAGCATCGCTAATGGTTTTCAAAATAGTGTCAACATATACCTCATGTGAGGCGTCGGCTACCATAACCTCTATTTCTTGACTTTCCATTCCTTATTTATATAATAAGATCGTAAAATAATTATTTATTGAATTGTTGATAATATATCAGATAAGTTATCACGTATCACTTGATGATCAATTCCTTCGCGAAGTACTAACATAATAGTATCATCGCCCGCTATAGTCCCTAGAATATTTGGATTAGATTGATTATCGATATGATAAGCCATGCTACTCGCATAACCTGGCATTGTGCGTATTACAGCAATATTTAAAGAGAATTGTAGAGAAATGAAGCCACGACTATTAAATGGTTCTGCTACACTGCTCGAAGTTGTATTGATTTTATCGACAGGAAGTGTATAAACATAACGGCCGTTACTATTGACAGATTTAGCTACTTTCAATAATTTAAGGTCACGAGAGAGGGTGGCCTGGGTAAGAACAAATCCATCAGCTTCAAGCAACTGCAGTAACTCTTCTTGCGAACCTACTTCATTACTCAAAATAATAGATTTGATAACATGCATACGACTTTCTCTTTTCTTCATCTGTATATTTATTCTAATATTTCTGCAAATATATGCATTAATTAGAACATAAAGAAAGTAATTATACACTTTTATTGAAGATATATGCATATAAAAGTATAAAACATGCATATATACAAATAGACAGCTAAAATAAGCGGATGGTTATAGAATAATGTATATCTGTATGGAACGAATATATACAAAACAAAAAAGCCTCTCAAGCGTGATGCTTAAGAGGCTCTTGAAA
>CAMTPH010000098.1 GCA_947074345.1 uncultured Bacteroides sp.
ATGGCTTTTAAGTATATCGTTAACGGTAATCTGATTACATATGTTCTGCCCAGTTAGTATTGCGCATATCTCCACTCTTACCAAGTTCGGCATGCATACCAAGTGCTGCTTTAATGTAGTGAGGAGTTTGTGCTTTAGCACCAGATAGTTTATAGTAATCCCATAGTAACTCTTTGTAATCAGGGTGAGCACAGTTCTCTATGATTGACAATGCTCTCTCTTTAGGGCTCTTACCACGAAGATCAGCAATACCTTGTTCGGTAATGATAACCTTAACCGAGTGTTCGCTGTGGTCCTCATGCGATACCATAGGAACAATGGCGCTAATCTTACCATCTTTGGCAGTCGATGGACAAGAGAAGATAGAAATGTATGAGTTACGAGTAAAGTCTCCCGAACCACCAATACCGTTCATCATCCTAGTTCCGCTGATATGAGTAGAGTTTACATTGCCATACAAGTCAACCTCGATAGCTGTATTCATAGCGATAACTCCTAAACGACGTACAATCTCTGGGTTGTTAGAGATTTCAGAAGGACGTAATACTAATTTATCGCGGAAGAACTCGATGTCATTGTAGATGCTGTCAAGACAGTCGTTAGTAACAGATAGTGAACAAGTACTACCAAACTTCACACGACCGGCGCGCACTAAGTCAATAACTGAATCTTGAATAACTTCGGTGTACATCTCGAATGCAGGGATTGATTTCTCGCGTCCTAAAGCAGCAAGTACAGCATTTGCGATATTTCCCACTCCCGATTGTAGCGGTAAGAATGAAGAAGGAATGGTTCCTCTTTTCATTTCGTTAATCAAGAAGTCTGCTACGTGTTGACCAATTTGATCAGTTACAGGGTCAGACTCGGCAAAACCACGCGCTTCATCTTTCATGTTTGTCTCAACAATACCAATAATCTTTCTAGGATCTACTTGAATATATGGAAGACCGATGCGGTCGTTTGGTTTATAGATAGGTATTTCACGGCGATAAGGAGGATCAAGTGGTTCATACACGTCGTGCATACCCATTAAGTTTTTGCTGTGAGCGCTGTTTAACTCAACGATAATCTTATCGGCCAATTTGCAAACTGTAGGAGCGATACCTCCTGCTGCAGTCAAATAAATCTTGCCATCAGCTGTTACTTCACAAGCTTCGATGATTGCAACATCTACTTTGCCATAGAATCCATAACGAAGCTCTTGTGCCATTTGTGATAAGTGCACGTCATTGTAAGCTATTTCGCCATTGTTTACTGCTTTACGGAAGTCGCTGTTCGTTGTATATGGAGCACGATAACGGATTGCTTTAGCACGTGCTAAAACGCCATCACAAGAATCGCCGGTAGATGCACCTGTAAATATGCTTACTTGAAATGGGTTGCCATTGTTATGTTCTGTCTCTGCTAATTTAGCTAATTCTGCTGTTACGGCCTTTGGAGAACCTGCTGGAGTAAATCCGCTCAAACCAATATTCTGGCCATGCTTAATAATCGTTGCAGCTTCGGCTGCTGAGATAAAATTGAATGCCATAATGAAATAAAGTATATTTTCGTGATAATTAGGGTTAATATCTTTTTTGTAAGATCTCTGACCAAATGATGGCTTTGCGCGCCTCTTCGGGAGTAGAAATTGCGAATTCGCTTTCTACGGTGTTGTCATTTAATATTGAAACTTCAGCAGCTGGAGATATTGGAGTGTAGGTGCTTCTCTTTCCTTCAACAGGAAGTTTAGAATTCATCATTTCTTCTTTAGCTTTACGCGCTTTAAGTGCAGCAACAGTTTCTTGTTGTTGCTCTTTCTTTTTAGTAGAAGAAGTACTGATTGGTTTTGTTGCAGGAGTAGGCATTGCTGCTTGTTCTGCTGACTTTTTAGTTTTCGACTTCTTGATCTCACTAAAAACTCCTACACCAATAACAGCGGCAAGTAATAAATATTCCCAGATATCTCTCATTGCTTCTCGTTTAATGTTACTTTGCCAAAGTTAACGAATTAATCTTATTACAACTAAGTGGTTATTTAATTTTTTGGTTTTAATTCTTTTATTAGAGGTTTTATAAAATAGAAAAAGGGCAGCTTCACAGCTCCCCTTTATGTTTTTAACCTAAACCTTAACTATGAAAAAATCTAATGTTTCTTTCATTCCACAAATTTGTGAAATTATATTGATAAGTGCAAAAATAGTGTTTAAAAAAGTTGTTTAATTAACATTTATTAAACGTGCATTTTCTCTATTAAAGTATTGTACTTAATTTTTTGTATCTATAAACTCTTTAATTTCAAAAGATGCCGTACCTTTGCCGGCATTAATTTTTAAGCAAATAATATATGAACGAATTAACGGGAGTGGACTTTAAATCCACAACTGAATGTGATGACAAAAAGTTGTTTATCGAGACTTATGGTTGCCAAATGAATGTGGCAGATAGTGAAGTAATTGCCTCTGTAATGCAGATGGCTGGTTATGTAATGTCTGATACACTCGAAGAAGCAGATGCTGTTTTTATGAACACTTGCTCAGTGCGTGATAATGCTGAACAGAGAATCTTTAACCGTCTTGAATACTTTCATTCATTACGAAAAAAGAAAAGAAACTTTATCGTTGGCGTCTTAGGTTGCATGGCCGAGCGTGTTAAAGAAGATTTAATCGAGAATCACCATGTTGACTTGGTGGTGGGCCCTGATGCGTATATGACATTGCCTGACTTGGTTGCTTCGGTAGAGGCCGGACAAAAAGCAATCAACGTAGAATTGTCTACTACAGAGACTTATAAGGATGTTATTCCTAAGCGTATCTGCGGCAATAATATTGGTGGCTTCATCTCTATTATGCGTGGTTGCAATAACTTCTGCACCTACTGTATTGTGCCATACACACGTGGTCGCGAGCGTAGTCGTGATGTAGAAAGTATCTTGAATGAAGTTGCTGATTTGGTAGCTAAAGGATACAAGGAAATTACCCTTCTAGGACAAAATGTGAACTCTTACCGTTTCGAAAAAGAAAATGGTGAGGTAATCACTTTCCCGATGTTGCTTCGCATTGTTGCTCAAGCAGCTCCGGCACTTCGCATTCGTTTCACTACTTCGCATCCTAAAGATATGTGCGATGAGACACTTCAAGTTATTGCCGACGAGCCAAATGTATGTAAATTCATTCACTTGCCTGTGCAGAGTGGTAGTTCGCGTATCTTGAAATTGATGAATCGTAAATACGACCGCGAATGGTACATGGAGCGTATCGCTGCTATCAAACGTATTATTCCAGATTGCGGCTTGTCTACCGATATCTTTGCCGGTTTCCACTCAGAGACCGAAGAAGATCACCAAGAGTCATTGTCGTTGATGGAACTTTGCGGTTACGATTCGGCATTTATGTTTAAGTATTCTGAACGTCCCGGTACATATGCTGCTAAGCATTTAGAAGATAATGTGCCTGAAGATGTGAAAGTACGTCGCTTGAACGAGATCATCGCTCTACAAAACCGTCTTTCGGCTGAGGCTAATCAACGTTGCATTGGTCAAGAGTTCGAAGTGTTGGTTGAAGGATTCTCTAAACGTTCTCGTGAGCAATTGTTTGGCCGTACCGAACAAAACCGTGTGGTTGTATTCGATAAAGGCACGCACAAAGTGGGCGATTACGTCAAAGTACGCATCACCGAAGCTAGCTCTGCTACATTGAAAGGCGAAGAAGTACTCGCTTAATCTTCAATATATTTAGAAATAAATCACAGTAAGTGCACTCTACAATTAGGGTGCACTTATTGCATCTGATAATAGTTAACAGTTATCGTGCTGGATATATACATTCTGCATGATAACTGTTAACTATTATCGTTTTGTCTTTTCACGCTTTATTCGCTGATTCTCTATAGTCTATCTGTTGGGTGTAGATAAACAAGCAGATAACTCTTAAAATACCTTAAACAGATGATTGCAGTCATATTTTATTTGTTACTTTGCACCAAATTTGGGTGTGCTGTTTCCTTTCGGGTTCAAAACGCGATAAGATATTAGGTGAAATCAATGAATAAACTTCTTATAAACGAATGTCCTTTGTGTGGTAGTGCGCTGTTGGAGCGTGCGTTAACCTGTACAGATTTTTATGCAACTGATGAGCTTTTTGATTTGATGCGTTGCGAAAACTGTGGATTTACTTTCACTCAAAATGCGCCTATCGAATCTGAGATGGGGCGATATTACGATACTCCAGATTATATTTCTCACTCCGATACTCATAAAGGGCTGATGAATGCGCTATATCATCGTGTTCGTCGCTATATGCTTGGCCAAAAAGCACGTATTGTAGAGCGCGAATCGGGACTGTCTACCGGTCGTTTGCTAGATATCGGTACAGGTACAGGATATTTCTCGGCTATGATGCAACAACTAGGTTGGCGCGTTTCGGCAATCGAGAAGAATGAGGCGGCTCGTCAATTTGCCAAAGAGCGATTCAATCTCAATGTAATGCCCGAAGACGAACTGCCTTCACTACAAAAAGGCTCGTTTGATGTTATTACGCTGTGGCATGTGATGGAACATCTGGAGCATCTGCACGAAACTTGGGATTTGCTTTCAGAACTTTTGGTAAACGAAGGGGTGTTGGTAGTGGCTGTTCCCAACAGTGCATCATATGATGCTAAGAAGTATGGCGAGCATTGGGCTGCATACGATGTGCCACGTCACTTATGGCATTTCTCGCCCAACAGCATGAAGAAGTTGGCTGCGCAACATCATTTTGAGTTGTGCCAAACCTACCCCATGCCTTTTGATGCTTTCTACATTTCAATGTTAAGCGAAAAGTATCGCAAGAGTTCAATGCCTCTGATAAAAGGTGCCTTTGCAGGGCTTGCGGCTTACAATAGTGCGCGTCACAACACAGACTTGAGTAGTTCGATAATTTATATATTCAGAAAAACAGCGGATGAAACAACAGAAACGAAATAAATCGATTTTCGACATGCAGTTTATTACTGCCAGCATTAGTACATCTATGGTACTGGTTCTTTTGGGACTGGTAGTTTTCTTCGTATTGGCTGCTCACAATTTGTCTATCTATGTTCGCGAAAATATCAACTTCTCGGTTATCATCAGCGATGATATGAAAGAGGCTGATATATTGAAGCTTCAAAAGAAATTTGATACAGAGACTTTTGTGAAAGAGACTGAATATATCTCTAAGAAGAAAGCACTCGAAGAGCAAACAGAAGCGATGGGAACCGATCCGAAAGAGTTTCTTGGATACAACCCTTTTCCTGCTTCAATCGAGATAAAACTCAAGTCAGAGTATGCCAATGCAGATAGTATTGCTGTGATAGAGAAGGCTATCAAACGCAATTCGAACATACAAGATATACTCTATCAACGCGAGTTGATAGATATGGTCAACGACAATATTCGCAATATCAGTCTTATACTGTTGGCCTTGGCTATCGTGCTCACATTCATCTCTTTTGCATTGATTAATAATACCATACGGCTCACTATCTACTCCAAACGTTTCTTGATTCATACCATGAAGCTAGTAGGTGCCAGTTGGGGTTTCATACGCAGACCATTCTTGATACGCAATGTATGGAGTGGTGTCTTTGCCGGTATCCTTGCCGATTTTATTTTGCTGGGAGGCGCTTATTGGCTGCTCAATTATGAACCCGATTTGATTGAGATTGTTACACCAGAGGTAGTCATCATCGTGTTGACTTCTGTAATAGGCTTTGGTATATTGATTAGTTTTATTTGCGCTTATCTATCAATCAATAAGTTTTTGAAGATGCGCGCAACTGAGTTGCATTACATTTAATATTATATCGTTTAAAATAAGAGCGTTATGGCTGACAAACAAAAATTTGCTTTTGACAAGATGAACTTTATTCTGCTTGCTATTGGTATGGCAGTTATTATTCTTGGCTTTCTATTAATGACCGGACCATCGTCTACAGATACCATGTTCGAACCCGATATCTTTAGTGTTCGTCGTATCAAGGTGGCTCCTGCAGTTTGTTTCTTTGGCTTTATCTTTATGATATATGCAGTGATGCGTAAGCCAAAAGACAAAAACACAGAAGAATCTACAAAATAAAAACACAAAGTTATATTAAGAAATGGAATGGTTTGAAGCGCTAATCCTTGGCTTGGTTCAAGGGTTTACAGAATATTTGCCTGTTAGTAGTAGTGGGCATTTGGCTATTGGTTCGTGGTTATTTGGTATTGAAGCCGAAGAGAATCTGTCTTTTACAGTTGTAGTTCACGTAGCTACGGTGATGAGTACATTGTTCATCTTATGGAAAGAGATTGATTGGATACTTCGCGGATTGTTCAAGTTTGAACTCAATGCCGAGACTAAATATGTAATAAACATCTTGATATCAATGATTCCTATCATGATAGTAGGATTCTTTTTTAAAGATGAAGTAGAAAGTATATTCGGTTCAGGATTGACCGTGGTGGGATGTATGTTGCTAGTTACGGCTGCATTGCTCTCTTTCTCTTATTACTATAAGCCAAAGCAAAAACCAAACATTTCGGGCTTAGATGCATTTATTATAGGTATAGCGCAAGCATGTGCTGTGTTGCCTGGTTTATCTCGTTCGGGAAGTACCATTGCAACCGGATTGTTGCTTGGCGATGATAAAGCGAAATTAGCTCAATTCTCTTTCTTGATGGTGATTCCTCCAATCTTGGGCGAGGCATTGCTTGATGGAATAAAGATGATGAAAGGCGAAGCAATCTCCGAATCTATCCCTGCATTATCGTTGATAGTAGGGTTTATAGCTGCTTTCGTAGCCGGATGCATCGCTTGTAAGTGGATGATTAATATCGTGAAAAGAGGTAAGTTAATCTATTTTGCCATCTACTGTGGTATCGTAGGTTTAACTACACTTGTCTTTTCATTTGTACAATAACTAACAGATTTGATGAATTTTAAAGAAGGAGAAATCCTCTGTTTTAATAAACCCCTTGAATGGACCTCGTTTAAACTTGTGGGTAACGTGCGCTATCATATATGTCGCAAAATTGGTGTTAAGAAGTTGAAAGTGGGCCATGCAGGAACACTTGATCCTTTGGCAACGGGTGTCATGATTGTTTGTACAGGCAAGGCAACCAAACGTATCGAAGAGTTTCAATATCAAACGAAAGAGTACATCGCTACCATTCAATTGGGTGCTACAACTCCATCTTTCGATTTGGAACACGAAATTGATGCTACTTATCCTACTGAGCATATCACTCGCGAGCTGGTAGAAGAGACACTACCTAAGTTCATTGGTGAGATACAACAAGTGCCACCTGCATTCTCGGCTTGCAAGGTAGATGGTAAAAGAGCGTATGATTTAGCTAGAAAAGGTGAAGAGGTTGAACTCAAACCGAAATTACTTGTTATCGATGAAATAGAACTGTTGGAATGTGAATTGCCAACAATCAAGGTAAGAGTAGTTTGTAGTAAAGGGACTTATATCCGCGCATTGGCTCGCGATATCGGTTTAGCACTTCAAAGTGGTGCACACCTTACAGGATTGATTCGTACTCGTGTAGGCGATATCAGATTGGAAGATTGTTTAGACCCTATCCCATTCCCCGAATGGCTAGCTGAACAAGAAATAGAAATAACAGAATGAAAATTAATGTAATATAAGGAAATATGAAGCTGTCACAATTTAAATTTAAGTTGCCGGAAGAGAGTATTGCTTTGCATCCGACAAAGTATAGAGATGAATCTCGTTTGATGGTACTTCACCGTAAGACTGGTGAGATTGAACATCGTGTGTTCAAAGACATTCTAGAATATTTTGATGATAAAGATGTATTTATCTTCAATGATACAAAGGTATTTCCTGCACGTCTTTATGGGAATAAAGAGAAGACTGGTGCACGTATCGAGGTTTTCTTGCTTCGCGAACTAAACGAAGAGTTGCGCCTATGGGATGTATTAGTAGATCCTGCTCGTAAAATCCGTATCGGAAACAAATTATACTTTGGCGAAGATGATTCTATGGTAGCCGAAGTTATTGATAATACAACTTCTCGTGGACGTACATTGCGCTTCTTGTACGATGGTCCTCACGATGAGTTCAAGAAAGCTTTGTATGCTTTGGGCGAGACTCCAATACCTCGTACTATCGTTAATCGTGATGTTGAACCTGAAGATGAAGAGCGTTTCCAATCTATCTTCGCAAGAAACGAAGGTGCTGTAACTGCTCCAACGGCTAACTTGCACTTCAGCCGCGAATTGATGAAACGTATGGAGATTAAAGGTATTGATTTCTCTTTCATTACTCTTCATGCCGGTTTGGGTAACTTCCGCGACATCGACGTTGAAGATTTGACTAAACACAAAACTGACTCTGAACAGATGAAAGTTGACTCTAAAGCTGTTGAGATGGTTAATCGTGCTAAAGATGCGGGTCGCAATGTATGTGCAGTAGGTACAACTACTATGCGTGCCATCGAAAGTACAGTTAGCACAGATGGTCATTTGAAAGAGTTTGATGGATGGACCAACAAGTTTATCTTCCCTCCCTACGACTTTACAGTTGCTAATTCGTTGATCTCTAACTTCCACATGCCATATTCTACCTTGTTGATGATTGTTGCTGCATTTGGTGGATACGATCAAGTAATGGCTGCTTACGATATCGCATTGAAAGAAGGTTACCGTTTCGGTACTTACGGAGATGCTATGTTGATTATCGACTAATAGCAATGACTGTTTACTTAAGTCTAGGAACTAACTTAGGTGATAAAGAACAGAATCTACAGATGGCTGTTCAACATATAGCAGAGCGGATTGGGCATATCAATGCCCTCTCCGCTTTTTGTATTACCGAGCCATGGGGATTTGATTCGGATAACTCTTTTCTGAATGCAGCCGTAAGTGTAGAGACCGATTATTCACCTCATGAGGTATTGCTTATCACCCAAGAGATAGAACGTGAATTAGGGCGTACCATTAAATCGTCTGATGGGCAATATCACGACCGTCTGATTGATATCGATCTGCTGCTTTGCGACGATATTGTTTTAGAAACCCCTACTCTTACTATCCCTCATCCTCTAATGTGCGAACGGTTGTTTGTCTTAGAGCCCCTCGCTCAGATAGCTCCTGATGTACTTCATCCGTTACAAAACATCACAATAAATCAGATATTGTTAAATTTTAGGCAGAAAATAGGGTAGTTGTATACAAAACACTTATCTTTGCAGCCGAAAATTACGATGTGGAAAGATTTGAGTAGCTTGCAACCACAGAAAAAAATGCTAAAACAACATTACTTTTCGGGCTCTATCCGAGCCAAAAACGCACCTACTCACAACACTTCACACACACGTTTTCATACGTTTAATTTTAATTCATAATTTTTATTATGGGATACTTATTCACATCCGAATCGGTGTCTGAAGGACACCCCGATAAAGTGGCCGATCAAATATCGGACGCTGTACTTGACAAACTGTTGGCATACGACCCCAGTTCGAAAGTAGCTTGCGAAACATTGGTTACTACTGGACAAGTAGTAATTGCTGGAGAAGTGAAAACCGAAGCGTATATTGATCTACAATTGGTAGCTCGCGAAGTTATCAAGAAGATTGGTTATACGAAGGCTGATTACATGTTCGAAGGAAACTCTTGTGGTGTACTTTCGGCTATACATGAACAAAGCCCTGATATCAACCGTGGAGTTGAGCGCCATGATCCAATGGATCAAGGAGCTGGAGACCAAGGTATGATGTTTGGTTATGCTACCAACGAAACAGAAAACTATATGCCTC
>CAMTPH010000099.1 GCA_947074345.1 uncultured Bacteroides sp.
TTTTTTAATTTAAGGAGAAGATTTATGAAAAAAAGAATCATGATGTTATTTGCCTATTTGCTTATAATAGTAAGTATGGCAACAGCGCAAACATTCAAAGTAACAGGTATTGTTACTTCATCGGAGGATGGAGAACCAATAGTTGGAGCTTCTGTGTTGGTAAAAGGCACATCACTTGGTGCAATTACAAATTTTGATGGGGAGTTTACTATCAGTAAAGTTCCTGAAACGGCAAAAGCACTACAGGTTTCGTATATCGGAATGGTAACAAAAGAGGTCCCAATTAAACTGGGCGTTATTCGTATTCAACTAGAGTCTGATGCAAAAGCTTTGGATGAAGTTGTGGTAACCGCAATGGGGCTTTCGAGAGCAAAGAAAGCTTTAGGATATGCGGTTTCTGAAGTGAAAGGCGATGAAATGAATAAATCGCGCGGGGGATTGAATAACCCGGTAAATGCTTTGCAAGGTAAAGTGGCCGGTTTGCAGATTTCTAGTGGATCAGGATCAATGGGTGGCTCATCTAAAATATTGATACGTGGGGTTAGCTCTATTTCTGGAAATAACCAACCTCTATTTGTAATTGATGGTGTGCCAATTGAAGGTTCCGATTTTAACTCTACCGATACTCAACGCGGGGGTGGTGGTTACGACTATGGTAACTTAGTACAAGATATTAACCCAGATGATATTGAAAGTATCTCAGTATTGAAAGGTGCTAGTGCTTCGGCTCTTTATGGTTCGCGTGCTAACAATGGGGTAGTGATGATTACTACCAAGAAAGGTGCAAAGAATGAAGGAATGGGAGTTTCTTTCTCTACTTCTGTGGGATTTGAAAAGGTGACTAAACTACCTAAGATGCAATCGCTTTATGGTGGTGGCTATGGTTCTGAATTTGAAGAGATAACCATCGATGGTGTAACATACAACTATCCTGATTATGCTACTGATGAAAGCTGGGGCCCTAAGTTAGAAGGTCAAGATGTTCTATCTTGGTATGATTTGGCTAAATGGGAAGCCGGTGGTAAAGTGGGTAATCCTACTACATCTAAATGGGTAGCTCCATCGAGCGATATAAGAGACTTCTTTAAAACAGGTGTTTCGTTTACAAATAACTTGGCTATTTCGCAAAGTACTGATCGTAGCTCTTTCCGTCTATCGTATACTAATACTGACTTGCAAGGATATATGCCTAACAGCTCTTTGGTGAAAAATATATTCAGCGTAGCGGGTACTGCAACTAGTCCGGATAAAAAACTGGAGGCATTCTCTAGTATCACTTATTTTAATTCGCGTGCTAAAGGACGTAGCGAAATTGGTTATGGAGATAACAATGTGATGGTGAAATTTGTGCAATGGGGACATCGTGAATTGGATATGAAACAAGCGAAAGATCTATATATCAAACCGGATGGAACTCAAGCTACATGGAATCGCTCTAATTGGGATGATCCTACAGCTGCTTATTCTAATAACCCTTATTGGAGCCGTTATATGTGTTACCAAAATGATTCACGTCATCGTGTATATGGTAATGCCGGTTTGTCGTACATGATTCTTCCTGAATTGAAGGCGCAATATAAAGCGAGCTTAGACTTATTCTCGGATAAACAATATGAACGCAACGCGGTTGGATCGCAAGAACAATCAAAATATTCTGAGATGGCTAGACAACAATATGAGTTTAATAATGAATTCTTATTGATGTACAACCAAACATTCAACGACTACTCGGTGAATGCTAATGTGGGGGGAAATATTATGACACGCAGATATGAGTACTTGTATGGTACAACTCAAGGCGGTTTGGCTATTCCTCTATTCTATAACTTAAAGAACTCTATCGCAACTGCTAGCTCTAGTAATTATCTTAGCAAAAAGAATATCTATTCTTACTTTGCTAATGTGAGTTTGGGATGGAAAAGTATGTTGTACTTGGATGCAACTTTGCGTAATGACCACTCTTCTACTTTGCCTGGCAAAAATAACTCTTATTGGTATCCTTCGGTAACTGGTAGCTTCTTGTTCTCTGAACTATTGAAAGATGAGGCGCCATGGCTTACACTTGGTAAAATACGTGCCGGTTGGGCTAAAGTAGGTAATGATACTGATCCTTACAAAGTTATTACTACCTATTCTCAATATACTAATATAGATAGTTCTACTCCTGGATATCGTCTTCCTAATACGCTCAATAATGCTGATTTGAAACCGGAAACGACTACATCTTATGAGTTTGGTCTTGAAATGTCTTTCTTGAATAACCGTATCGGATTTGACTTTACTTATTATAACTCTGAAACAAAAAATCAAATCATCCCTCTATCTGTGTCGGGTACTAGTGGATACCTTTATAAGGTTGTAAACTCGGGTGCTATTACCAACAAAGGGGTTGAATTTGCTTTTCATGCAACTCCTGTTATGGTGAGAAACTTTAGTTGGGAAACAAGTGTAACATTGGCTTCTAATAAGAATAAGGTGAAAGAGTTGATTGATGGTGTGGATTATTACAAGATTACTTCTGCTCCATTTAAAGTGGAAGTGGGTGCTAAAAAGGGTGATCCTTATGGTGTAATCATGGGTACAAACTATGTGTTTGATAGCAATGGTAACAGAATGATTGATCCTGAATCGGGTTTATATCTAGCAACTGATGGTAACGAAAACTTGGGTAGTATATTCCCTGACTTTACTGGTGGATGGTCGAATACTTTCAAATGGGGCAATTTGGACTTGAGTGTCTTAGTTGATTTCTCTAAGGGTGGACACTATTTCTCTACATCGTATATGTGGGGTATGTATTCGGGTATGATTGAAGAGAGTGCTGCAAACGGTATTCGTGAGGATGGCATTCTGCTAGCAGGGGTTATTGATGAAAATGGAACAAAGAATACAACTGTTGCTGATGGACAATTGTACTGCGAAGACTTTTATACTGGTCCGGCTGCTCAATCGGTGTTTAAATCGGACTACTTTAAATTGCGTGAAGTTAATATCGGATATACTTTTAACTTGAAAAGAAATGCTTTTGTGAAATACTTGCGTGTTGCTGCTTATGGACGTAACTTGGCTGTTTGGGGACCAGATACTAAACATTTTGATCCTGAAATGATGGTTACTAGTTCGGGTAATGTTCAAGGTATCGAAGGTGGTGCTATTCCTTCTATTGCTAATTTTGGCGCAAGTGTAAGTATAAGATTTTAATATAAAGGAGATAATGTTATGAATAAAATAATGAAATATTTGCTACTGGGCGTTGCTTCGCTTTTTGTAGTATCATGCGAAGATATTGATACGTTGAATATAGATCCAAATAATCCTGCTGAAGTGCCTTCGAATATGTTGATGAGTGGTGCGCAAAAATGGATTGTTGACAATATATATGATGTGTGGTTTAGTGGCCGTCAATGTTTACTCTATTCTCAATACTGGGCACAACGAAACTATACGGAGGAAGATCGTTATCAATTGCGCGAATCTACTAACAATAATTATTTTAATTATTTGTATATGGGTATTGCCAATCTTGATAAAGTAATCGAACTAAATACGGATCCTGCTAAAGCACCGGGTAACTCTGCTTATGGAGCAAATGCCAATCAGATTGCTGCGGCTAAGATTATGAAGGCTTGGTTGATGACAGTGATTACTGATACTTGGGGGAATGTTCCTTATACTGATGTGGCGCAACTTGAAGATGGTGTGCTATACTGTAAGTATGATGATCAAAAGGATATTTACAATGCATTGATTGCTGACTTGACTGAGGCCGTTAACATGATTGATGAATCGGAAGTTGCTTTTACTTCGGGAGATGTTATTTATAATGGCGATGCTTCTAAATGGAAAAAGTTTGGTAACTCGTTGAAATGTAGATTGGCTATTCACTTGTCTAAAGTAGATGCTAAATGGAAGGGTTATATTGCCGAGGCTGTGGTTAGTGGGGTATTTACTAGTAATGATGATGCTGCTAAATATTCGTATGTAACTTCGGGTTCTGATTACTGCATGTTCTATTCTGGTTTTTATGTTAGTGGACGTAATGACTTTACCATCACTAAGCAATTTGTGAACTTAATGAAAGGTGAAGCTGATGTATTGAATGGTAAAACACATCCATGGGAAGGAATATTGGACCCTCGTTTGCGTATGTATACAACTAGCGCTACCTACAAAATCGATGGTGAAACGGTTTCAGGATATAATGGTTTCCCATATGGGGCTCCAAGTAATGTGGCTACTGCTGCAAGAGCGCGTACTCCGAACTGGTATTCTTCTAAACCTGCTTTCTTGAACAGTGATTTCACTATACCTATGATGACTTATGCTGAACTTCAATTTATACTTAGCGAATACCTAGGATACTCGGAAGCTGAATATAAAGCGGGGGTTAAAGCTTCATTGGAGTACTGGGCAGATGTTACTGGTTCGTCAATCTATAGTGATGATATTGATGAATATGTGGCTAGTGTTTCTAAAAATATAGATGCTGAAGCGGTTGCTGTTCAAAAATATATTGATTTGTTTATGAATGGTACTGAAGCTTGGACTGAGATTAGGCGTACAGGATATCCTGTGCAATTGATTCGTCCTGGTGAAAAGCAAACTTATGAGATTAGAAATGGTAATGGTGTACTAACTGAAACTAGAGAGGTGGTATTCTCTCCATTGTCTGAGGTTAAAGATGATATCATATCTCGTGTGAAATATCCAACCAATGAAAGTACATTGAATGGTAAATATTGGCAAGAGGCATTGACTAAACTTGAAGATGGTACAAACAATTATTATTCTAAAATGTATTGGGATGTGCGTAAATCGGCTTACGAACATCCTGCAAATAAATAATGATATTCTTTACATTCATATAAATAACAAGGGTGCGATTTGTGAAAATCGCACCCTTGTTATTTATAATTGGATCTATAAAGGCTTATAATAAGTCTATCATTAACGAGATGTCGTCTTCGTCGATGTTTTTGGCAAGCAGGTATTCTTTGTCTTTATAAAACATCTCTACTAAGGTATCTCTGTTTTCGAATAGGCTTGCTGCTTTTTCGTACATGACGGCAGCCTCTTTTATATCATTGTTACACCAAGCTACATGTCCGGCATTTAAGTAATCGATTGCTATTGGCTTCAGGTCGATAATCTTTTGATAATACTTTTGTGCTTGCTCGTATTTATCGATGATGAACGAACACCAAGCTACTCCACGCATCGCTTTTAGTGAACCGCTATCCATATAGTCGAGCTTAAAGAAGTACTTTAACGCTTCTTCGTATCTACCCAGTTCTACCAAACAATTTCCTATGAAATAAATCATATTCAAATTGTCGGGAGTTATCTGTTCTACTTTTTGATAATACTCTAAGGCTTTATCGTACTGCTTGTTTAAACGATAGCAAGTAGCCAAATGGCGAATAGTCCAAATATGATCGGGTAAGATTGTATCGGCTTTCAAATATGCTTTGATGGCTTTATCTAATTGTTTGGTCTTTTGTAATGCATAACCTATCTTTTGATATAATTCGGCTTGAGTACTTAGCGAACCGTTTAAGTCGATAATGCTTTGACATATCTCTGCTGTTTGTAACCAATGCTCTTTCTTTAGATGAAAATCGACTAACGAGGCTAGTGATTGTTCGTTGTTAAGCAGTGGTTTGAAGAATGAGATTTTGTGAAGCTCTAATCTTTCATTGAATATATTGCGGAATTCATGACGGTACACATTCAATTTGAAGAATCTATATAGGTCATGGATATATTGATTACTAATAAAGTGCGGTTGCTCCGTTAAATTCTTGAAAGATTTGGCTTTCTCATCATTCATGAATTCATCTAACTGCTGCTCTGTTAGCTGACTAAACACCATATCGCGTTGCGATTGTGGAAATTGCTGCATGATGAAGAATAGAGAGTATTTATCACTATTGCAGAAGATGCCAGACTCGAGTATTAAGTTAAACATTTTGTTTTCTTGAGCTTCGGTATCCATTGCCAAAACAATGTCTTGTTGCTGCTTGTCGAATGGATAAAACCAATGGTGCAGATCTTTAAAGAATGGAAATCCTTTTAAGCTTGCGAATGTACTCATCTGTACATCGGCTCCTTCTAGTTGAAGTTCACTCATCTCTTTCAACTTATCACCCAATGGTGTACCGTCTATCATGTTTTGCCAATCGGGATTGATGCCGTCTTTTTCATCATCAGACTCATCGATACCTAGTTTTAAGTCTTTCATAGATGATGCATTCTTAATCATCTCGGGGATAATCTCTTCACGCATCTTCTTATCAATCTTCTCGGTTTCTTGTGCTAACAATAACTGCTTGTACACACGCAATAGATCTGTGGCAAATGGAATCTTCTCATTCAATGTTTCGATAAGTTCGCCTATCTGTGGATATAGATTAATGCGCTCTACGTTGAAATGGAAAATGAAAGCAATGGCTACAAGTGCTCGTTGTGCAACATGTGGGTTGGAAGATTGATATGCATCAAACAACCACAATAGCTTTTTGATATCGAAACTCTTCAATAGGTTCAACATGATGGCACTAGTGAAAAGCGATAGGGCATTGGTTGGTACTAAATCGGAAGCTAATAGATTGCGAGCATCGTTTTCGTCTTCGACACTCCATAGACTGTTGCAGTAGTTTTGAATAAACAACTGTTTTAAAGTCTCTTCGTATTGCTTAATGATTTCGATCTTTTTCTCTTTTGATATCAACTCGCTAACAGCCAAATCGTCCATGAAAGACTCGATGCGAAGTTGTAACTTATGTATGGGTAGCTTATTTGAATCAGCTAAATATTTGCGACGACAACGATGATAGTATTCTGTTGAAATATCATCTAAAATAGCTAGCTTGGTTTGGTCGGCTATTTCGAGTGTGTCGATTAATAATTTCTCGTGTAGTTTTTTACGTCCTGGATCATTTACTCCAACTTTCATGTATTGAAGCATATAATGATAGGAAGTTTGCAGTTGCTCTAAACGTGTCTTGAGCTCGTATTTATTGCATTGCCATAAATATGATTCGAGTTGTACTAGTGCCTCTTTTAAACGTTTCTGTTTTACAAGGTGACAAATCGTTTGATACTGCTCATTAACTGTCATTTCGTTCATAAAAAGAATATTGAGTTTCTATATTCAATATATACAAAAATAGTGCCAAGATTGTTTGATTAAGGTATTATTGAGGTACCATATTGAACTTTGATAGGAGATATTCAAGTTCATTCTTTGTTTTTATGATATTTAAGTTGTCTGCTCAAATAAAGGATGGATTTGTTTTGTGTAATTGTAGGGTGTGTATTTAATGCTTTGAGTTAACAACATAGCAATAAAAAAGGTAGCCTTTGAACCAAAGACTACCTTTCAATATGTGATTTACATATTATTATTCGTTGATTGCAGCGATACCTGGAAGAATCTTTCCTTCGATTGCTTCAAGTAATGCACCACCACCTGTTGATACATAAGAAACATTATCAGCCAAACCGAATTTGTTAACACAAGCAACTGAGTCACCACCACCTACAAGTGAGAATGCACCGTTACCTGTAGCTTCACCAATAGCTTCACCTACTACACGAGAACCTGTAGAGAATGTATCGAATTCGAATACACCTGTAGGACCATTCCAAAGAATAGTTTTAGATTCTAAAATAACTTTAGTGAAGATAGCCATTGATTCAGGACCGATATCCATACCCATCCAACCTTCTGGCACGTTGTTTACAGGACAGTATTTAGTGTTAGCATCATTAGCAAATTTGTCTGCGATTTTATCATCAACAGCCAATACTAAGTTCACGCCTTTTTCTTTTGCTTTTGCAATGATTTCTAAAGCAAGATCAAGTTTGTCGTTTTCTACGATTGAGTTACCGATGTTACCACCTTGAGCTTTAACGAAAGTATATGTCATACCACCAGTCAAGATCAAGTTGTCTACCTTGTTAAGAAGGTTCTCGATAATTTCAATTTTAGAAGATACTTTAGAACCACCCATGATTGCAGTGAAAGGACGTTTGATGTCTTTCAATACTTTATCAACAGCAGCTACCTCTTTTTCCATCAAGAAACCAAACATTTTGTGGTCTTTATCAAAATATTTAGCGATCAAAGCTGTAGAAGCGTGTGCACGGTGAGCAGTACCGAATGCATCGTTTACATAACAATCTGCATAAGAAGCCAATTTCTTAGTAAATTCTTTTTGACTCTCTTTCACAGCAGCTTTAGCAGCAGCTTTTTCTTCGTCGGTTGCATCTTCAGCTAAACCTCTTGGTTTGCCTTCTTCTTCAGCATAGAAACGAAGATTTTCAAGCATCAATACTTCGCCTGGTTGCAATGCAGCAGCTTTCAAAGCAGCTTCTTCACCCATACAATCGTTAGCGAATTGTACTTCTACACCTAATAAATCAGATAAATGACCTATAATATGTTTCAAAGAAAATTTATCTGTTGCGCCTTTAGGACGACCTAAGTGCGAACCAATGATAATGCTACCACCATCTGCTAAAATCTTTTTTAGAGTAGGTAGAGCGGCACGCATACGAGTATCGTCTGTAATGTTGAAGTTCTCATCTAATGGAACGTTGAAATCAACACGAACGAATGCCTTTTTTCCGGCAAAGTTAAAATTGTCAATAGTCATAATATTTAATTTATTATAAGTGAAACTCTTTATTTTTCAGTGCACGCAAAGTTAATATTAATTTCCTTTTTTTGCTATAAATTCTATAAATATTGAGGCTTACGGATTGTTTTCTTTGACTTTGTAGGTGCTCACAAACTCTTTGCACGAGGTTTGTAAACCACATGTTGCACATTTTGGAGTTCGTGCCTGACAGATATAACGTCCGTGAAGAATTAGCCAATGGTGAGCGATTGGAAGTAACTCTTCGGGTATATGCTTTATTAGTTCTTTTTCGACACTGAGTGGGGTGGTGTCTTTTTTGCCTACCAAGCCTAGTCGATGACTCACTCTAAATACATGAGTATCTACAGCCATGGCAGCTTTATTAAATACGACTGACTGAATAACGTTGGCTGTTTTACGTCCTACACCGGGAAGTTTTGTCAGTTCTTCGAGCGAATCAGGAATTTCGCTATTGAAATCATTGACCAACATTTTAGCCATGCCAACAAGGTGTTTAGCTTTGTTGTTGGGATATGATACACTTCTTATATATTCAAAGATTACTTCGGGTGTACTGGCTGCCATTACTTCGGGGGTAGGGAAGTCTTGAAAGAGTGGAGGTGTAATCATGTTAACTCGCTTATCAGTACATTGGGCTGATAAGATTACGGCAATCAATAGTTCGTAAGGATTGCTGTAATGTAACTCTGTTTCGGCTACAGGCATGTTCTCTTTAAACCATGCTATAATTTGTTCGTAACGTTGTTTCTTTCTCATCGCAACTTGTTTTTGTGATAATGGTTCGCCACTTTTTTATTGAAATAGATAAGTGATACTACGGTTAAGCATGCTCCCACCAAATAAGCGGTATGAAAATTGCTGACTTGCGACAGAAATCCTCCAATAAGCATGCCAATACCAATGCCTACATCCCATGAGGTAAGATAGGTTGAGGTGGCTGTACCACGAAGATTGTTTGGAGCTAGGTTTACAAATAAGGTATTGAATGCCGGAAACATAACTCCAAAACCTACTCCCAACAAAAAGGATACCA
>CAMTPH010000100.1 GCA_947074345.1 uncultured Bacteroides sp.
AAGATGCTTGGGGTAGCCACGAATTTGACTTGGCACGCTTCCCAGATCCTAAAGGAATGGTTGATAGCATCCACAGCATGAATGCAAAGGTGATGGTAAGTGTATGGCCTAAGTTCTACACAACCACCGAACACTTTAAAGAGTTTGACGAAAAAGGATGGATGTACCAACAATCGGTTATCGATTCACTACGCGACTGGGTAGGTCCTGGTTATACTTATGGTTTTTATGATGCATACGATCCTGAAGCTCGTAAGTTGTTCTGGAATCAAATGAAAGATCACTACTATCCATTGGGCTTTGATGCATGGTGGATGGATGCTTCTGAACCAAATGTACGCGACTGTACAGATGTAGAATATCGCAAAGCTTTGTCGGGCCCAACAGCTCTTGGCCCTGCTGCTAAATACTTCAACACGTATGCTTTGATGAATGCTGAGGCTATCTATGATGGTCAACGTGGTATTGAGCCAGATAGACGTGTGTTCTTGTTGACTCGTTCGGGCTTTGCCGGATTGCAACGTTATAGTACTGCTACATGGAGTGGTGATATCGCTACTCGTTGGGAAGATATGAAGGCACAAATCTCTGCCGGTTTGAACTTTGCCATGAGTGGTATTCCTTATTGGACTATGGATATTGGTGGCTTCTGCGTAGAAAGACGCTACGAAGATGCTCAACGTGAATTGAACAAGACAGGTAAAGCTAATGATGATTATAAAGAGTGGCGCGAATTGAATACTCGTTGGTATCAGTTTGGTGCATTCAGCCCTCTATATCGTGCACACGGTCAGTTCCCTTATCGTGAAGTTTGGAACATTGCTCCAGAGGGTACTCCTACCTACAACTCAATTGTATGGTATACAAACCTTCGCTACCGCATGATGCCTTACATCTACTCGCTTGCTGGTATGAGCCACTTCGATGATTATACATTGATGCGTGCATTGGTAATGGATCATGGCAAAGACAAGAAGGTATTGAACATCAGCGATGAGTTCATGTTCGGTCCATCACTGTTGGTATGCCCTGTATATGAATATGAAGCTCGTAGCCGCGAAGTTTACTTCCCTAACACTTGTGGATGGTATGACTTCTATACTGGCAAATACATTAAAGGTGGTCAAACACTAAACGTAGAAGCTCCTTACGAAAGAGTTCCATTGTTTGCCAAAGCGGGTGCAATCATTCCTTATGGCCCTGCTATTCAATATAGCGACGAGAAAGCACCATCACAAATCACACTATACGTTTATGGTGGCAAAGATGGCGAATTCAAGTTGTATGAAGACGATGGTGAGTCTTACGATTACGAAAAAGGACAATATGCACGTATCCCATTCAAGTTCGATAACAAAACTCAAACATTGACTATCGAAAAACGCGAAGGCTCATACAAGGGTATGCTAGAAGAACGTTCATTCAACATTGTGTATGTTACTCCTGAGAAACCTATTGGCTACAATCCTGACGCTAAAGGCCAAGTAGTAAAATACGATGGCAAACGCATCGAGGTTAAACTATAATCGATTATATAGGTATGGTTAAAAATATATTAGTTTCATTTCTTTCGCTTACTATGCTGTTGATGGGTGTGGGGTGTTCTTCCCCCACACGCCAACGAGTGTCTTTCAATGACAATTGGTTATTTATGTTGGGTGAGGCGGCAGAAGCGGCCGAACCAACATACGATGATAGCAACTGGCGTAGTTTAAACGTACCACACGACTGGTCTATCGAGCTTCCTTTCGCAGAAGATGCTCCTGCTGGACCTGGTGGTGGAGCTTTACCGGGAGGAATAGGCTGGTATCGTAAACACTTCACAGTAGGTGATGAGATAAAGGATAAAAAGGTTTATATCGACTTTGATGGTGTTTACATGAACTCTGAAGTGTTTATCAATGGACATTCACTTGGTGTGCGCCCATTTGGTTACATCTCTTTCAGATATGACTTAACTCCCTACTTAAAACCGGGAGAGGATAACGTGATTGCTGTGAGAGTGGACAACTCTAAACAACCCAACTCACGTTGGTATAGTGGTAGTGGTATCTATCGCAATACATGGCTAACAACTACAAACCCTGTACATGTTGATTTGTGGGGTACTTATGTTACAACTTCTGTTGTAACCGATCATGAAGCTCAAGTGAAGGTTGAAACAACTGTTCGCAATGCGAGTGATAAGACTGAGACTATACGAATCATCACGACTATTCTTAATGACAAGGGTAGTAGAGTGGCACTAGATAAATCGCAAGATGCAATTGTGCAACCGGGTGATACTGCTTTAATCAGTCAGTCTATCAACGTTATTAATCCGATTCGCTGGACATTAGAGAATCCTTATTTGTATACGGTTCAGACTAAAGTAGTGAAGGATGCAGTAACATTGGATGTATATGATACTCCGCTTGGTATTCGCGAGTTTAAGTTCGATGCTGAGAAAGGCTTCTTCTTGAACGGTGTACAAACAAAGATTAAAGGGGTTTGTCAACATCACGACTTAGGTAGCTTGGGCGCAGCTGTCAATACACGTGCTTTGGAACGTCAACTTGAAATATTGCAAGAGATGGGCTGTAATGGTATCCGCATGACACACAATCCTCCTGCACCCGAACTATTGGAGCTTTGCGACCGCATGGGATTCATTGTTCAAGACGAAACATTCGATATATGGCGCAAGCGTAAAACGGAATACGACTACTCACACTACTTCAACGATTGGCACGAACGTGATATGACGGATCATATCCTTCGCGATCGTAACCATCCAAGTATCTTTATGTGGAGCATTGGCAACGAAGTATTGGAACAATGGAGCCATGCAGATGCTGATACATTGAGCTTGGCTGAGGCTAACCTTATCTTAAACTTCGGTCAAGATGAGAGCCTACTGGCTAAAGATGGTGAGGAACTAGGGGTAAATTCATTGCTTACTATCAAATTGGCTAACTTGGTGAAATCACTCGATAACACTCGCTATATTACTGCTGGATGCAATGAAGCAAATCCTAGAAACTTCTTGTTTGCATCTGGTGCACTCGATATCATCGGTTTCAACTATCAAGATAAAGACTTTGCTAAAGTTCCACAGAACTTTCCGGGCAAACCATTTATCATTACCGAAAGTACGTCGGGATTAATGACTAGAGGATATTATCGTATGCCAAGCGACTCAATGTATATATGGCCCGAACGATGGGATAAACCATTTTATGATTCATCGTTTGCTTGCTCTTCGTATGATAACTGCCATGTACCTTGGGGTACTACACACGAAGATAGCTGGAGATGGGCACGCGATAACGATTTCATTTCGGGATTGTATGTGTGGACAGGCTTCGACTACATGGGCGAACCTACTCCTTATGGATGGCCTGCACGTAGCTCTTACTTTGGTATCATCGACTTAGCGGGCTTCCCTAAAGATGTATACTATATGTATCAAAGTGAATGGAGCGATGAACCGGTGCTTCATCTGTTCCCTCATTGGAATTGGGCTCCGGGACAAGATATCGACCTATGGGCTTACTACAACAATGCCGATGAAGTAGAACTATTTATCAATGGTGAGTCTAAAGGAGTAAAAAGCAAAGGCAAAGATGATATGCACGTGATGTGGAGAGTTCAATTCGAACCGGGAACAGCACGCATCGTATCACGCAAAGATGGCAAAGAGGTACTTACGAAAGAGATTAAAACTGCCGGTGAGCCTGCTGCTATTCGTTTAACAGCTGATAGAAATATCATCAACGCTGATGGCAAAGACCTGAGCTTTGTAACCGTAGAGATTGTGGATAAAGATGGTAATATCTGCCCCAATGCAGACGACTTGGTTACATTCGATGTAAAAGGCCCAGCATTTATTGCAGGTGTTGACAATGGTAATCCTACTTCGCACGAGAGCTTTAAAGCTCCCGAACGAAAAGCCTTCTATGGCAAATGTCTAATCATCTTACAAAACGATGGTAAAGGTGGAGTGATAGAACTTACTGCATCGGGGAAAGGATTGCAGGGCGAAACAATAAAGATCAAAGCAAATAATTAAATCTAATAACTGTATTACTATAATGAAGATCGTTAATAAATCATTGATAACTGCTTGTATGCTTAGCTTAGCGGCAACAATGCCTATGAAAGCACAAACAGCTATCTACTTAGATAAGAACCAACCTATAGAGGCTCGTGTACAAGATGCGTTATCGCGTATGACGTTGGAAGAGAAAGTAGCCATGACTCATGCACAAAGCAAATTCAGTAGTCCCGGTGTTCCTCGTTTGGGCATTCCTGAGTTGTGGTGGAGTGATGGACCTCATGGTGTACGTGCAGAGATAGAGTGGAACTCATGGGCATATGCTAATTGGACAAATGATTCAATCACTGCATTTCCTGCATTGACTTGTTTGGCTGCTACTTGGAACCCAGAGCTATCTTATGAATATGGTAATGCATTGGGTGAAGAGGCTCGTTACCGCAAGAAAGATGTTATCTTAGGACCTGGTGTCAATATGTATCGCCACCCATTGAATGGACGTAACTTCGAGTACATGGGCGAAGACCCATATTTGGCTTCTGTAATGGTAGTCCCTTATGTGAAAGGGGTACAACAAAACGGTGTTGCAACAAGTACCAAGCACTTTGCATTAAACGATCAAGAGAAGTGGCGCGGACATATCAACGTTGAGTTATCTGACCGTGCATTACATGAGATCTATCTTCCTCCTTTTAAAGCGGCTATTGTAGATGGTGAAGGATGGACAATTATGGGAGCTTACAATAAAATTCGTGGACAACATGCTTGCCACAACGAATTCTTATTGAACGAAATATTAAAAGGTGACTGGGGTTTTGATGGAGTAGTAGTAACCGATTGGGGTGGTGCACACGATACGAAAGAGGCAGCACTATATGGCTTAGATGTTGAGATGGGTTCATATACCAATGGATTGACTTCTGAATCTAAGTTCGGTTACAACAACTACTACCTAGCAGATAATTACCTAGCAATGCTTAAGAGTGGAGAAGTTCCTATGATTACAGTTGATGATAAAGCATCACGTATCTTACGCCTTATCTTCCGCACATCTATGAATACAGACCGCCCATGGGGTTCGCAAGCTACAGAAGAACATGCAGCGGTTGCACGTCAAATAGGCGAAGAAGGTATCGTATTGTTAAAGAACGAACCGGTTTCTAAGAAAGTAGCTAAGCTGCTTCCAATAGATGCTGCAAAGTACAATAAGATATTGGTTGTTGGCGAGAATGCAACACGCTCACTTACAAAAGGCGGTGGTTCATCAGAGCTAAAGGTGAAAGAAGAGGTGTCTCCACTAGAAGGATTACAAGCTAAATATGGTGATAAAGTAGTTTATGCGAAGGGATACAAGTCGGGACGTTCAATGTATGGTAATGTAGAGGTTATCAGTCCATCAATAGAAGATTCATTGCGTGCTGAGGCTGTTGCTATGGCTAAGAGTGCAGACTTAATCGTATACGTAGGTGGATTAAACAAGAACCATGAGCAAGACTGCGAAGCAGGAGACCGCACTACATATGGTTTACCTTTTGCTCAAGACCAATTGATTAATGAGTTATTGACTGTAAATCCGAATATGATAATGGCTCTATTAAGCGGTAATGCAGTAGAGATGCCTTGGATAAAGAAAGTTCCAGCAGTACTACAAGGTTGGTACTTAGGTTCGCAAGCAGGCAATGCATTGGCCAATGTATTGAGTGGAGAAACCAACCCAAGCGGTAAATTACCTTTCTCATTTCCTGTTAAGTTAGCAGATAATGGTGCTATTCATTACGGCGAACAAAGTTATCCGGGTGATAGCATTAACCAAACATACTTAGAAGATATCTTGGTAGGTTATCGTTGGCACGATACGAAGAAGATTCCTGCACAATACTCATTCGGTCATGGTTTAAGCTATACAACATTTGCGTTCTCTAAACCAGAAATCTCATCTAAGAAGATGACAAAAGATGGTTCGGTAGTTGTAAGCGTAAACGTAAAGAATACAGGCGATAGAGCAGGAAAAGAGGTAGTACAATTATATATAAAAGATAAAAAGTCATCACTCCCTCGCCCTGAGAAGGAGCTAAAGGGGTTTAAAAAAGTATTATTAGAACCTGGTCAAGAGCAAGAAGTAAGCTTTACCATCACGCCTAAAGAGTTGTCATTTTATAACGACCAAGATGGTAAGTGGATTGCTGAACCAGGCGAGTTCGAAGCGTTCATTGGTAACTCTTCAACAAATATTAAAGAACAAGTTAGTTTTCAATTGGTACAGTAGATTGATTAGGTAATAGATTGCTGTAATTGTACCTCTACGTGAGTCGACATACATTTGCAGGGTTTATAAGTTATTAAATGTGTTTTTAAGAGACGGCGATTTATATCATGTAATGATTATATCGCCGTCTCTATTGTTATACGAGCAAATAGTTAACCATTTATTCAACAAACCGTTATAGTTGTACGTTTTAAGATACAGAGAAAACAAAATAAGGAGTTATGAAGAAGTTATTATTCCTTTTAGCGATGTTGCCTATTGTAGCACAAGCACAATGGCAATATGGGGTGGAAGCAGGTGTTACATTCAACTATCTACAATCAAACTATGAGGCTAGCAATAGCGCACAAGTAGGAGCAAAGGCAAGATTATTGGTAGCCTACACAACAGAGTCCAATCTTTACTTTGAGAGCGGGTTGAGCTACATGGGCAATAAAGGAGGTAAAATCTATGAATACGACATAACGCCGATATCTCCTAGTGATTTCGAAACCCATATCTTTAATATACAAATTAGATCTATTAGCTCCATAAGTACTAAAATACAAGACCTACGCATACCTTTAAGCATCGGCTATGTAGTCAATATCACAGACGAATGGGCATTTGTACCAAAGTTTGGCGGTTGGTTTAGTCTAGGAGTAGCCGGAAGAACCCACATTGAAGCCAAAGACGATAAAGGTAATCAATACAAAGAGAGCATATCAGCATTCGACAAGTACGAATATACCTTTGATAAAACGAAGTATTACCTCAATGCATTCGAAAGATTTGACATAGGTGTAAGTATCGGCATTGACTTTCGCTATACCAATCTGATGGTTCGAGCTAAATGTGATTTAGGATTACGCAACTTGAACGCATCACTAGGCAATCCGCAAAGTAGAAGCTATTCAGTTGTTTTAGGATATCTGTTCTAAAGGATAATTAACGGCGATTTCCTCCCCCAAAGATAGAGAGTAAGAATAGGAAGATATTCAAGAAATCAAGATAGAGGGCTAAAGCACCGATGAGAGCAAATTTTTGGTTCTCATCGGTGTTCTCTTGTCCTATCAATGCTTTGATCTTTTGTGTATCGTAAGCTGTTAAGCCTAGAAACACGGCTATTCCGATATATGATATGATCCAATATAATGTTTTACTATGAAAGAAGAAATTGACTACAGAGGCGATAATAATGCCGAATAGGCCCATCATCAATAAACTACCCATCGAAGTCAAATCGCGTTTAGTGAAATAGCCATAAAGACTCATCACCAAAAACATACCTGCAGTAGTAAAGAAGCAGATTGCTATAGTACCCGTACTAAATAACAAGAAGATATACGAGAAGGTAACTCCGCACAATACAGAATAGAGAATAAATGTTATGGAGGCAGCCTGTAATGACATCTGCATGATGCGAGCAGATAAGTACCATACAACGGCAAATTGGATAATCAATAATACCCAAATGCCCCAGCTTGTACCAACTATAAAGTTCATTATAGCCTGATTACCTGAAACAATCCAAGAAGTTAGCCCTGTAATAATCAAGGCAATGCTCATCCAAAAGTAGACCTTTCTAAACAACAGCATTTGAGCTGTGTTAACCTTATCGACCGATTCGTACATATAGATATGATTAAAAATAAAAAGAAGGGAGCTAGAGTAAATTAGCTACTAATCTAAGAGTTAGAGGTTCGCAAATCTAATAATTATGGCTTCATTAATTGAATTCAACTCTATGACCCTTAACCCCCTTTTACGCCTTTTTTTATACATAAACCTCCATAACACATAACAAAGAAAAGAGGCAGATTGTTCAATTTTCTAAAATATTATCTTAAAGGAGTGGGTGATAACAAAAAAAGCAGGCACCCATCGTTGACCGACAAATGCCTGCTTCTTAGTATAAAGGATCTATTTAATCTATTATTTCTTTTGCTCTATTAATAGCTACATTGATATTAGGGCAGATATTCTCTTTACCCAAAAGGTCATTAAATCCTGATTTATCAAGTACATCGTGTACATTCTGGTTTACACCCGAAAGAATGATAGTAATCTTCTCTTTCTGAGACAAGCGACAAAGGTTTGTCAAGTTGTGAATACCCGTAGAATCGATAAATGGAACCTTACGCATACGTATGATACGTACTTTAGGGCGATCGCCCAATTGCGACATTGTTTCTTCGAACTGATTGGCAATACCAAAGAAGTAAGGACCATTGATTTCGTACACCTCAACACCTTTAGGAATAACCAAGTTCTCTTCGTGAAGTGCTATATCCGACTCAGTATTAGGGTCAATCTCGTCTGTGATAACAGAAATTTTGGTAGTTTCCATAACACGCTTAATGAATAGTACACAAGCAATCAACAAACCAACCTCAATAGCGATAGTCAAGTCGAATATGATAGTCAAGAAGAATGTAACAAGCAATACACCGATATCCGATTTAGGATTCTTCAATAGAGCTTTAAAGGTACGCCATCCACTCATGTTGTACGAAACAATCACCAATACACCCGCCAAACAAGCCATTGGTATGTATTGAGCCAAAGGCATTAAGAATAGAAGAATCAACAACAAAACAACGGCATGAATGATACCGGCAACAGGAGTTTTACCACCATTGTTGATATTAGTCATTGTACGTGCTATAGCACCTGTTGCAGGAATACCACCAAACAAAGGAGTAACTAAGTTGGCAACACCTTGCGCTATCAGTTCTGTGTTCGAGTCATGACGATCGCCAATAACACCATCGGCAACAGCAGCCGAAAGCAATGATTCGATAGCTCCTAATACAGCAATGGTAAGTGCTACAGGAAATAAGCTTTGAATAATCTCCCAATTCATCACAGGCATAGCCGCATCAGGCAGTTCAGCTTTAATGGTAAAACGATCACCAATAGTATCTATAGAGTCAATTCCGGCATAAGTTTTCATTAAATAAACGCCCACAGTCACCAAGATAATAGCAACCAATGAACCCGGTATCTTTTTAGAGAACTTAGGAGTGATAGCAATGATGAAGATACTCACAAAACTAACAAGGGTATTCCAAATATTAATTGTGCCGAAGTTCTTGAAATAGAGTGCCCATTTGCCTATGAAATCGCCCGGAATCTTTTCATCACCAAAGGTAAGCCCAAATACATCGGCTATTTGCGTGGTGAAGATGGTGACGGCAATACCACTCGTAAAACCAACAATAATAGGATAGGGGATAAATTTAATAACTGCTCCCAGTTTAAATACCCCTAAGAGTATCAGGATGATACCGGCCATCAGAGTGGCAATAATCAATCCAGTTTCGCCATATTGCTGGATAACGCCATAAACAATAACGATAAATGCACCTGTAGGCCCACCAATCTGTA
>CAMTPH010000101.1 GCA_947074345.1 uncultured Bacteroides sp.
TGACTTACAATTTCAACGGTAACGTAATAACCGGTTCTGCCGTTTCCACTTTCGTCGACAATAACCTCGCATGGGAGAAAAAGAAAACCTATAATGTGGGTATTGACCTTGGTATGTTCCGCAATCGCTTGGAGTTCACGGCCGAGTATTACAAGAATAGCTGTAAAGACTTGTTGTATGCTGTTCCTGTTCCTGAACAAGCTGGTGTGTCCAATGAAACCGTTACAATGAATGCTGCCTCTATGAACAACTCTGGTTTTGAGTTCTCGGCTACTTTCCGTAACCGCGACAATGCATTCAAGTATGAAATTGCGGCCAACCTCACTACATTGCGTAACCGTGTAACTTCGTTAGGTTTTGGTACCGACTCTTATATTACTGGTGCTTACATTACTAAAGTAGGCCAGGAAATAGGTCAGTTTTACGGTTGGGTTTATGAAGGTATTGCCCGTACGCAAGAAGACTTAGACAAGCATGCCATACAAGAAGGGGCTCAAGTTGGCGACTTGCTTTATAAAGACGTGAGCGGACCAGACGGTATACCTGATGGTAAAATAGACTCCAACGACCAAGTGGTGTTGGGTAGTGGTATGCCTAAGGTAAACTTTGGTCTTAGTGTACGCTTCGAATACAAGGGTTTCGACTTGAGCATTGCTACTTTCGGTGCACTAAATTATCATGTTAGTGATGACATCTATAACTCGCTGAACTCTGCCTATGGTTGGGGAAACAAATCAGTAAAAATGCTTGATGCTAATCGCTGGAGTGAAGATGGTAGCACTTATCTTTCTAACGTGCCTCGTACATATATTACCAATAGTGCCAGTCTGGGTTGGAACGACCTCTTCAGTTCACGAAAGATTCAGAACGCTACATACTGGAAGATTGCCAATATAGAATTGGGATACAACGTCCCTAACAGTTGGCTCAACAATTATGCGTCTAATGTACGTCTATATGTATCAGGACAGAATCTTCACACATTTACCGGCTATCAAGGTTATAATGTAGACTATGCGGGAGGAACGTTCACTCCAGGATATAACTTCTGTTCTTATCCTACTGCACGCACGTTCATGTTTGGCGCTCGTATAACATTCTAATCGTTATTGCTTGTTACCTAAATACTAAAAATATATCTTATGAAATTAAATAAATATACACTTGCTCTTCTGTTGGGATGTAGCACGCTGTTCTCTTGCAATGACAAGTTGGAACTATTGAATCCCAACCAGCAAACCTCAAGTACGTTCGCTTTTAATGCCGATGATCTGGAGGAGTCTGTGATTGCCGCTTACAACCATATCCGTATGGAGGGCTCTTATGCCCGGGTGGGTTATACCATCGACGTATGTCGTGGCGATGAGGCTTGGAACTCTTCACAAGTATGGTATATGCCTTTTGATGACATGAATGCAGAAGTTACTTCTGACATTACATGGTGGCCTTGGAGGGAATGGTATTATACTATCAATGTATGTAATTTTGCCATCTCACGTTGCGGCGTAGATAACAGCCAGCTGTCTGAAAAGATGAAACGCATTAAAGGACAAGTGCTCTTCATACGTGGGTTATCGTATTATAACCTGGTGGGTTATTATCAAAATCCACCTCTTATTACAGACTATGCCTCATACTCTACGCTCGAAGGACTTTATCAAGGAAACAGTGACTATAATGATGTACTCGATCAGATAGAAAAAGATTTCAAGGAAGCGATGGAATTACTTCCATCCCGCAATGAAGGTGGCGAATGGGCTGGTGGACGTGCTACTAACGGTGCTGCAGCAGGCTATTATGCTCGTGCCCTTATGATGCGCCAAAAATATAGTGATGCATTACCAGTATTGAAAGACATCATCGGTAAGAAGTATGGCACTTATAAACTGATGGACAACTATGGAGATAATTTCCGTGAAGGTAAAAAATACGAAAACAACGAAGAAAGTCTTTTTGAAGTGCAATACCTTGACTACGGATCGCAAGGTACCGACGATGAATGGACACCAGTGAACACAAGTCCGAATGCCACACAAGGATCGGCCATTGAGAGTAACTTCGCTCCTGGTAACTATGGTGGTTGGGCAGATATCTCAGCTTCTCCTTGGCTCTATCAACTTTTCAAAGAAGAGCGCACCATGAAGGGGACACTTGATCCTCGTTTGTATTGGACTATCGGAACCTATGAACCAGATTGGGCTAGTTTCGAATATGGTAATGTAGCTTATACGTATACACTTACAGCTACTGACAATATTGTGACTAACAATATATATGGAGGCCTTCCTATTGCCAAATTTACCAATCTCCGTACAGGTCTGTACAGCACCGTAGTTACAGGTTTACGCTGTGGTATTAATTTGCGCCTGATGCGCTATTCCGATGTACTGCTACGCGCTGCTGAATGCGAAAACGAAGTCAACGGTCCTACTCAGCAGGCTATCGATTGGATCAACGAAGTGCGTAATCGCGCCGATTTAGCAAACTTAGAACTCAAAGACTTCAGCAATGCCGACAAACTATTCGAACAGATTGCCAATGTTGAACGTCCCAAGGAGTTCGGTTGCGAATTTGGTCGAGGCTTTGATCTCATCCGCTGGGGCTTCTTCTATGACAATGGACGCTTGCAACAACTTAAGGAACACGGTACTGTACGCCGCTCTACAGAGGGCACAAAGAATCCTGTGAAGTATAGCGATATAGCTGCCGATTCGGAATTGAAGAGCACCTACGATACGTACTTGCCAGGACACGAATTCCTTCCCATTGTGCAAAGATTGACGAACAATAATCCAAATTTGAAAGGTAATTCTGCTAACTATAGCACGGATAACTCCTCTTTTTTCAACAGTAATGGTTGGAAAGTACGTCCGGTTGTAGATTTAAGCAAATAAATATGTGCTCAAATCAGATTCATTTTTCGTTAAACCCATGAAATATGAATCAATATTGAGCATTTACTTAGACAAGAAACAATTACAATTTTTAAAATTTAAGACAATGAGATTACTCAAAAAAATAACATATGCCTTCTGTTTTGCAACCTTAGGATTGCTGACATTGACAGGCTGCGAGGGTGCCGATCTTTACGATGTAAACGCCCCCGACTGGATTTCCGATAAGATACAAGAAATTGAAGATTCGAAGAAAACACCTCAAGAAGAAGATCTAGAAGGTATGCAGGAAGATGTGTACACCTTCGGAAATTCGGATTTCACTTCTGGCTTTTGGAGTTCTTTTTCAAAGTATTATGTGGTACCCGATGGTGAAACCTGGAATGCAGTAATCAACCTACATATCAATCCAGCCGACAATATATATTACAAGAATTTTGCACTTATCATTACCAACGATGTGGAACGTGGAGGTGTAGGATATGCCGAATACGGAGCCATTCGCTTTGACGTTACAGGTAGCCCTGAAACGTACAATTCACAGTGGGGAGATCATATCAATTTCCAGTATATTTCGGGCACACTGCTTCTCGATCCAATTGACAATAAAGATGCTAACATACAGCTTTTGGGTGGCAAGATAACAATCACGGTTGATCGTAGTAATACAAGTGCTTTCACTGTAAAAATGAAAAACAGTGAAGCTACCAAAACTTACGAACAACCATACAAGGAAGAAAATTTGAATGCAGATGTGAGCAACACCAATATCCGTTGTTTCCTAGTTCCTGAAGGCTCTTACATTGACTTTCAACAAACAAATATCGTTCCTGTTGGTGGTTTGACTTCTGCCGAAGATAAAAATCCGATATCAATGATATTACAAGATGTTCCAAGCCAAGTCAATGTAGGCACTTCGCTTGAAGAAGCCATGACAAATATCTCGGTCATTGTAACCTTTGAAGAAGGAGTGACCAAAACTGTATCGGGTTCAGAACTCTATTTGACTGCTATTCCTGATATGGAACAATTAGGTATGAAAACGCTTGTGGCTATCTATAACAAGACCTTTAAGGGCGAGAATTCTGAACAACCTATTGTAGCTAATGCTACATTTGAAGTTGTGGAAAAAATTGTATCTCTCGAGATAACTACTGCCCCTTCACACACTCAATACTATTATTATACTTCGGTTGCTACTCAGACGTTGACAGACCGGACAATGGCTTTCGACCCAACAGATATGGTCGTTACAGCAACTTATGCCGATGGAAGCTCCAGAGTTGTTGAACATGATAATCTCAGCTTCTCTTCAGTTTCTGCTACAATAGGTTCTCAAGTTGTTATTATTACCGCCGAGGGAGGAGCCACTGCAACGGTAGGTGTTACTGTATCAGAATCAACATCTTCTGTTGTGACTAACACTATCAACATGGTAGGAGCAGCAGACAACTCTACGGGATGGCCAGGAACCTACTCTGACGACTTCAATGTACGTGTAGGTGAAACTAAATGCATCAACTTTACCAATTACAGCAGTTTGGGTGGAAACTGGAATAATTTCTTAGTGGTTCTTCGTAAAGCCGATTTCGCTGAATATGCAGTTGTCCGCGCCGACAATTGGGGATGGGGCAACGGTTATGATGCTAGTTTACGCAATGGAACACAAGGTGACTGGAGTGCTTGGCTTGCTGGTATGAATGGAGCAAAAGTTACGATTTACGTAACCAACTGCGGTAATAGCACTGCCGATGTTCAAGCTGTGATGGAGGGTACTACAGGTACAACCTCTACCCAATATTATTTAGGTATCAATACGGTGGATCCAAGCGATTTGAACTTTACATTGGGCGTTGACGGCTGTCATCTTGTCTTCAATGAATGAAATAACTATTAATACTTTATCATCCATGGATGTGTGTCAAAATTTGAAAATTGTTTTTGTGTTCAATTAATAAATTATCAGTTTTGACACACTCACATGGATTTCTAAAATTTACCAATATAATGAGAAAAATAACATTACTCTTAGCATCCCTGCTGGTAGTATTCTTTTTTACGGCTTGCTCTGATGGGGTAGACGATATCGAATATAAAGAAAACAACGATATAGTCGTAGCCACTCCTCAAGTAACAGCAACCACAGGTACATCGCTAACCGTAAAGTCATCGGTTACCGGCAATCCGAATAACGTAATCAAGATGGGCTTCTGCTATAGCGTAAACGCCCAAAATCCCACTATCAAAGACAATGTGGTGGATGTCGATGGGGATTTCAGTGTAATTATCTCAGGCTTGGTAAACTCCACTACTTACTATATCTGTGCCTATGTCTATAGTGACAGCCGTTATACCTATTCTGCTACTCTCACTGCAACTACAAAAAGCCTAAGTCTTGACGAACAGCTTAAAAACTACGTAGCACCTGCTTACGAAGACAACTATGTTGGTATAGCCGGCTGGAATCAACGTAACGAATGGAATTTGGCAAACGTGCACGATCCATCGGTTATGCTTGCAGCCGACGGTTACTACTATATGTATCAAACAGATGCATCTTATGGTAATGCTCACGAAGGACACGGTCACTTTCATGGTCGTCGTTCTAAAGATTTAGTAAATTGGGAATATCTTGGTGCTACTATGCATCAAGTACCTAGCTGGGTAAAAGAACAACTCAATATCTATCGTAATGCTTGTGGCCTTTCTTCTATTAGTGCTCCTTCTTATGGCTGCTGGGCACCTGTAGTGCGAAAAGTTAATAACTCGCTCTATCGTATGTACTATTCGATAGTAGTAACTGATCAAATTAGTGGTTCAAGCTCGTGGAGCGAACGTGCCTTTATAGGTTTAGCCGAGACAACAGATCCTGCTTCTAATATTTGGGAAGACAAAGGTTTTGTAATTTGTTCTGCTTCCGATAAGAATCTTGATTGGAGCAACAATGGCTGGGAAACAGCCTATTTTAAATGGAATGCTATTGACCCCACTTATATTATCACAAAAGAACAAGAGCATTGGTTAATTTATGGCTCATGGCATAGTGGAATCGTAGCAGTAGAGCTTGATGGTACTACCGGTAAAACAAAAACAGAATTGCCCAACCCTTGGGGAACAATCACGGATATAGCTCCTTATGGTAAACTCATTGCTACGCGCTCTTTGAAGAGTCGTTGGCAAGGTTCAGAAGGACCGGAAATTATCTACAATGCTGAGACCGATTACTACTATCTATTTATGGCCTATGATGGATTAGATATTCCTTATAATACACGTGTTTGTCGTTCGCGCAACATTGATGGCCCTTATTTGGGGATTGATGGACGTGACCTCATAGCAAGCGGTGGTGAGATGTATCCTATAGTAACGCATCCCTATAAGTTTAATAATAGCAATGGATGGGTAGGTATAGCACATTGCGCTGTGTTTGACGACGGCAACGGCAACTGGTATTATTCTTCACAAGGCAGATTCCCCGCAAACGTGGGAGGCAATGCCTATAGTAATGCCCTCATGATGGGCCATATTCGTTCTATTCGTTGGACAACTGATGGTTGGCCTGTAGTGATGCCCGAACGTTATGGCGCTGTACCAGCAATAGCTATTACCGAAGATGAACTACTAGGTATTTGGGAGTCTATCGATCTTTCTTATAATTATGGTAAGCAGAATACATCGGTAAATATGACACTTGGTGCAGGAAATAAAGTAACCTCGGGGTTATGGAGTGGCAGTACATGGTCCTACAATGCGCCAAAGCAAACGCTGACAATCAATGGAGTTGAACTCTGTATACAGCGTGAAGTTGATTGGGAGTCGTCGCCTCGTAAACATACCATCGTTTTTGCCGGTTATTCGGGAAAGAAAACCTATTGGGGAAAGAAAAATTAATAATTACTACTGCAAAGAATTTGTTACACATTATAATGGAAATTATTGACACAATGAAATTATTTAACTATACCGGAGCATACCCTGCCACCCAATTCAGGAGCATACCCCGTCATTTTTATCAAAATACAAGACAATTATAAAAACTAAGTTATGATTTTTTTCGCAAGCCTTTAGCTTCTTATGGAAAGCTTTGCATAAGAAGTTTATGTAAAGCATATAGTTATGAGAAGCTCAAACTGTATAGTTTTGATTATAGGTACATTAAAAATTCTAATTTACATTTGAGCTTTACATAATATTTACTTCTTACCTAATTCTTTCTGCTAAGAAAGCAAGTCTTTGTTGTCATACCAAGAGTCCACAACAAACTCATACTGATAGAATCCGTGCTCGATTACTGATTTCGCACTTTGCAGATCTTTTATACATACTTCACTCATTATTTATTAATTATTTGTGTGAAAGTACGTGCAGATAGATTTTTTTACATAAACTTTATCTTGGTTCAGAGACAAAGTCTCAAATATTAATCTAAAACATACATTTATGGAGGCAAGAGTAAAATACAATGACTATTTTGGAACAGTAGCAGCAGATAAGAGTGATCATTTCTGCTTAAGTGATTTCCTCAAAGAAAAAGGAGTTGATGTAGATCGTTATGAATCTATAGGAGTAGATTTTTACTCTGGTTATAATGATCATGTATCATATACTTTTATCTGTAAGGATAATCAACATGATGAAAGGGTTCTTCGTCAAATTTGATGCATTTACAATTGCCCTAATCATTTATCTAAATCTTATATTTTATCTTTCCTTCTTATTGATTTATGTGTACAAATTGTTATTAGGAATTACAGAAACTTACCAGACCGATATATATCACTTCTATTTACATATTAAAATTGACTATCGTTGCATAGTGTTCTGAGCGCTTGTCAGGTAATGATTATTTATCTGAAAGAGATCGGAAATTATAAAATTATTGATCAATCATGATAAATAAAGATACTATATGCGCAATCTCAACTGCGCCGGGAATCGGAGGAATAGCAGTAATTAGAGTGAGCGGTGAAAAGGCAGTAGAAATAACCGATTCTTTATTCATACCTACTAATTCTGGTAAGAGTTTGAGAGATAGGAAGTCATATACATTGGCTTATGGTCAAATATCAGAAAGTAACGGAACTGTAATTGATGATGTTGTAATCTCTCTTTTTAGGGATCCGAATTCTTTTACGGGAGAAGATACGACTGAGATAAGCTGTCATGGTTCAATATATATTCAGCAACGTATCATATTTGCTCTTATAGAGACAGGCTGCAGACTTGCTACTCCGGGTGAATTTACGCAACGTGCGTTTATCAACGGTAAGATGGATCTTTCTCAGGCTGAGGCTGTGGCAGATCTTATTGCTTCAGATTCTGCTGCTACACATCGATTGGCGATGAATCAGATGAAGGGAACCTTCAGTAATGAACTTATTATGTTAAGAGCAGAGCTTCTTGTTTTGACATCTTTGATGGAGCTCGAACTTGATTTTAGCGAGGAAGAGGTGGAGTTTGCCGATCGTGCTCATTTGAGAGATATTTCTCAAAGGATCGAATTGACTATCTCTAATCTTGCAGACTCTTTTAGCGTTGGTAATGCTATAAAAAACGGAATACCTGTTGCAATTATCGGTGAAACAAATGCAGGTAAATCGACTCTACTTAATGCTTAGTTGGGAGAGGAGAGAGCTATTGTATCCGATATCAGAGGTACAACCCGTGATATTATTGAGGATACAATTATAATTTCCGGTCTTACTTTCAGGTTTATTGACACTGCCGGTATTCGTGACACAATAGATAAAATCGAAAGTCTGGGTATTGAGCTTGCTTTTAGAAAATTAAAACAGGCATCAATTGTGCTTTGGATGATTGATCCTCTTGATTCTATTGAATCCTTAACAAAAAGTGCAGCTAAGATATTTGAGAATATCACAGAACAGAAAGTTATTGCTGTTATTAATAAATCGGATAAAGTAGATAAAGATATTATTGAAACCGTTTTATCGCAACTTGCTGATATTTGTTTCTCTTTGGGCTATGATTTAAATAGATCTCATGTTAAAGAGTTTACAAATGTAAATGTATCTAAAACAAATGTAAATTTATCTGAAGTAAATTTAAATGAATCACAGCCCGGTGTCGATGCATTTCATACAGACGAAGATACATCAAACAAAAATATAGATTCAACTCATATCAATTTAGATTCTTCTAAGTCTAATAGAAGTGAAAAAGGGGAAATTGATGCAATCGCAATTTCAGCTAAAACAGGAACAGGCTTCTCATCTCTTCAAAAAATAATATTGAAAGCCGCCGCTATTCCTGAAATTGGCTCGAATGATGTCATTGTAACAAATGTACGCCATTATGAAGCTCTTAAAAATGCATTGAATGCCATCAGACGTGTTTCAGATGGATTGAACCAAAATCTTTCGGGTGACTTTATCTCTCAGGATATCCGGGAATGTATATTTTATTTGGGTGAAATAACAGGTCAAATCTCGGCTGACGATATCTTGGGTTCTATATTTGGGAGGTTTTGCATCGCAAACCAATATGTATAAAATACTAATAGTCTAATACTTACATTTGCAATCAGAAGACAATACAAGAACTCCAATACAGCTTAACTAAATAATTTTCAAACAAGTATTATTTGGAATGGGAATAACAAATTAGTCATATTAGACTAATTTGTACCAGATTCATTACAAGACATATTATACCCTAAAGGTTATAATTAATATATAAAACATCAATTTTATACCCGAACGGTTGTAATGATGATAAATTTACTTTATA
>CAMTPH010000102.1 GCA_947074345.1 uncultured Bacteroides sp.
TTCAAGAGCCTCTTAAGCATCACGCTTGAGAGGCTTTTTTGTTTTGTATATATCCATCCTAATATTTTCTTATAATACAACTAAGCATTTGGTATATAACATAATTAGTTCCTATATAGGATAGAAATAAGGATATTATGATATATGCATTCATAGTATAATTTGCTAACTTTACATTTATAAATATCGCAAACTATAATACGATATTGTTTAATTATTAAAAATATATTGCATTATTGGAATTTAAGGACATGATAAAGTGAATGATTGTTTTTTATTTCACACTTTACGTTGTTATCTAATGTATTTTTGTAAATTTGGCACATCACTTATGGATCTTCGATAAAATTATAATATAAATTTCTAAATAATCCGTAGACATGGAAAACAAAATTCAAGAGCTAACTGATAAGATTTATCGTGAAGGCGTTGAAAAAGGTAATGACGAAGCCCAGCGACTTATAGCATCTGCTCAGGAAGAAGCTAAAAAAATAATTGATGAAGCACATAAACAAGCTGAATCAATTATCACGTCTTCAAAAAAAAATGCAGTCGAATTGACTGATAATACAAAATCTGAATTAAAATTATTTGCTAGTCAGTCAGTTAATGCGCTGAAGTCAGAAATAGCTTCTTTATTAACAGATAAAGTTGTGATTACAGATGTAGATGCATTTGTTCAAAATAAGGACTTCTTTAATGCTTTTATTTTAGAGCTTGCTAAAAGTTGGTCTGCTAATGAGCCTGTCGTTATTTCAACTAATAATGCTGATCAATTAAAGCAATATTTCTCTTTAAAAGCTAAAGAACTATTAAATAATGGTGTAACTATTGAACAAGTTAATGGTATAAAAACCTTATTTTCTATTTCTCCTGCTGATGGTTCATATAAAATTAATTTTGGTGAAGAAGAGTTCTTAAATTATTTCAAAGCTTTTTTACGTCCTCAGTTAGTGGAAATGCTTTTCTAATAAACAGGTAACATGAGTAAAAATTATTACTACCTAGTAGCTAGTTTGCCTGAACTAACATTAGAAGATAGTAAACTGACTTATACAGTAGCTGATTTCAAATCGGAGTTCTACCCATATCTTTCAGCAGATGATCAACGATTAATTGATTTATTTTATCTTAAATTCGATAATGCTAATGTCTTGAAATTATTGCAGGACAAAGATGCTATTATAGATTCAAGAGGAAACTATTCATTAGAACAATTAAATGATTTTATTGCTGAAATAAGAGAGGGTGGCGAAATTTGTCCTAAAGACTTTCCTTTATACTTATCAGAATTTGTTAGAGAATACTATAATGAAACTCCAGATAAGACTGTGTTGTGGGAAGATCAATTAGCATCTCTATATTATGCTTTTGCTTCAAAGTGTAGTAATCAATTTATTGCATCTTGGTTTAACTTTAATTCTGTTGTAAACAATATTTTAGTAGCATTAATTTCACGCAAATATAAATGGGATATTTCTAATATTATCGTGGGAGACACGGAAATATGTGAAGCACTGCGTACATCGAATGCTCGTGATTTTGGTATATCAGCAGAGGTTGATTTTTTAGATAATCTAATTAAGATAAGCGAAATTTCTGAATTAGTTGAACGAGAAAAGAAATTGGATATGATGCGGTGGAGTTGGATGGATGAATCAACATTCTTTAATTATTTTACAATTGAAAGGATTTTTGTGTTCCTGATTCAACTTGAAATGATTGAACGTTGGTTATCCTTAGACAAGGAAAAAGGAAATATCTTATTCCGTAATATTATTGATGGGCTTAAAAATGAAGTCCAAATTCCTGCAGAATTTAGGTAATAAATAAAATTAATATATGGCAACAAAAGGAACTGTTAGTGGTGTTATTGCTAATATGGTAACACTCGCTGTCGATGGCCCGGTATCACAAAATGAGATATGTTTTATCTCTACTGGTGGTGACCGATTGATGGCTGAGGTTATTAAAGTAGTAGGTTCATTTGTATACGTTCAAGTATTTGAGAGTACACGTGGATTGAAAGTAGGTGCTGAAGCTGAGTTTACAGGGCATATGCTTGAGGTGACTTTAGGTCCCGGTATGCTATCAAGAAATTATGATGGTCTTCAGAATGATTTAGATAAAATGACAGGTGTTTTCCTTAAAAGAGGAGAATATACATATCCATTAGATAAAGAAAAAATATGGCATTTTGTGCCATTGGTTAAAGCTGGTGATAAAGTTTGTGCATCAGCCTGGATTGGTCAGGTAGATGAAAATTTCCAACCATTGAAAATTATGACTCCTTTTACACAAAAGGGTGTTTGTACTGTTAAATCGATTGTTCCTGAAGGGGACTATCGTATTGAAGATGTTTTGGCTATCATTACTGATGAAGACGGTAATGATATTACAATAAATATGATTCAAAAATGGCCGGTAAAAAAAGCAATGACTAATTATGCTGAAAAACCGCGTCCATTTAAACTTTTAGAAACGGGTGTGCGTGTAATTGATACCGCTAATCCTATCGTAGAAGGTGGTACTGGTTTTATTCCTGGACCTTTTGGTACAGGCAAAACTGTTCTTCAGCACGCTATTTCTAAGCAAGCAGAAGCCGACATTGTAATTATTGCAGCTTGTGGTGAACGTGCAAATGAGGTTGTAGAAATCTTTACTGAATTCCCAGAATTGGATGACCCACATACTGGTCGTAAGTTGATGGAACGAACAATTATTATCGCAAATACATCAAATATGCCTGTAGCAGCTCGTGAAGCTTCAGTATATACTGCTATGACAATTGCTGAGTATTATCGCTCAATGGGATTAAAAGTTTTATTAATGGCCGATTCGACATCTCGTTGGGCACAAGCTTTGCGTGAAATGTCAAATCGTATGGAAGAACTTCCTGGACCAGATGCATTCCCTATGGATTTATCTGCAATTATCTCTAACTTTTATGGTCGTGCAGGGTATGTGAAACTAGATAACGGTCAAACTGGATCTATTACATTTATTGGTACAGTTTCTCCTGCCGGTGGTAACTTAAAAGAACCTGTAACTGAAAATACTAAGAAAGTTGCTCGTTGTTTTTATGCACTAGAACAAGAACGTGCTGATAGAAAGCGTTATCCTGCTGTTAATCCAATAGAATCTTATTCTAAATATATTGAATACCCTGAATTTGAAACTTATATCGCAGAACGTATTAATTCAGAATGGATTGGTAAAGTGAATGAGTTAAAAACTCGTCTTCAACGTGGTAAAGAGATTGCAGAGCAAATTAACATCTTAGGTGATGATGGAGTACCTGTAGAGTATCATGTTACATTCTGGAAATCAGAATTGATTGACTTCGTAATTTTACAGCAAGATGCCTTTGATGAGACTGACTCAATGACACCTATGGAACGTCAAGAGGCTATTTTGAATTTGATTATGGGTATTTGTCATACTGAATTTGAATTTGATAACTTCAATGATGTTATGGAGTATTTTAAAAAGATGATTAATATCTGCAAACAAATGAACTACTCTAAATTCAAATCAGAACAATACGAAGGCTTCATGCAAGAGTTGAATGATTTGCTAGCTGAAAAGAGTATTTTGCAGTAAAATATAAACTGAAAATAAATAATAGAAATGTCAACAGTCGCTTTTCAAAAGATATATACTAAAATTTCTCAGATAACTAAAGCCACTTGCTCTTTGAAGGCAACCGGTGTAGGTTATGATGAGCTTGCCACAGTCAACGGAAAGTTGGCACAGGTGGTAAAGATTGCTGGTGATGATGTTACTTTACAGGTTTTTGAGGGAACCGAAGGTATACCTACAAATGCTGAAGTCGTTTTCCTTGGCAAATCGCCTTCGTTGAAAGTTAGTGATCAACTTGCTGGCCGCTTTTTTAACGCTTTCGGTTCACCTATCGATGGAGGTCCAGAAGTGGAAGGGCAAGAGGTTGAGATTGGTGGTCCTTCAGTTAATCCCGTACGTCGTAAACAACCTTCAGAGTTGATTGCTACCGGTATAGCTGGTATCGACTTGAATAATACATTAGTATCAGGTCAAAAGATTCCTTTCTTTGCCGATCCTGATCAGCCTTTTAACCAGGTGATGGCTAATGTAGCATTGCGTGCAGAAACAGATAAAATTATTTTAGGTGGTATGGGTATGACTAATGATGATTACTTATACTTCAAGCATGTTTTCTCGAATGCAGGTGCATTAGATAGAATTGTTAGTTTCATGAACACAACTGAACATCCTCCAGTAGAACGTTTGTTGGTTCCTGATATGGCATTGACTGCTGCTGAATATTTTGCGGTAAATAACAATGAAAAAGTCTTGGTGCTTCTTACAGATATGACATCTTATGCTGATGCTTTGGCTATTGTATCAAATCGTATGGACCAAATTCCTTCGAAAGACTCTATGCCAGGTTCTTTATATTCAGATTTAGCTAAGATTTACGAGAAGGCAGTACAATTTCCAAGTGGTGGTTCTATCACTATTATTGCTGTAACGACTCTTTCAGGTGGTGATATCACAAATGCCGTTCCTGATAATACTGGTTATATTACAGAAGGTCAGTTATTCCTTCGTCGTGATAGTGATATTGGTAAAGTTATTGTCGATCCATTCCGTTCTTTGTCTCGTTTGAAACAACTAGTTATTGGTAAGAAGACGCGTAAAGATCATCCACAAGTGATGAATGCAGCAATTCGTTTATATGCTGATGCTGCTAATGCTAAGACCAAAATGGAAAATGGTTTTGACCTTACCAATTATGATGAACGTACATTAGCTTTTGCTAAAGATTATTCAAATCAACTTCTAGCTATTGATGTTGACTTAAATACAACAGAAATGCTTGATGTTGCGTGGAGCTTGTTTGGCAAATATTTCCGTCCTGAAGAGGTAAATATAAAGAAAGAATTTGTAGACTTATATTGGCCTAAAAAAGACTAACTCATTATTGAAACGAAATGGCTATAAAATTTCAATACAATAAAACTTCACTTCAGCAGCTCGAAAAACAACTTAAAATCCGAGTGCGTACACTCCCTATTATTAAGAATAAGGAGAGTGCATTACGCATGGAAGTAAAACGTTGTAAAACTGATGCTGTAGATTTGGAGACTAGGTTGGAAAATCAAATCCAAGCCTATGAAGCCATGTTCGCCCTTTGGAATGAGTTCGACGCTTCATTAATAAAGGTAAAAGATGTTCATCTTGGCATTAAGAAGATTGCCGGCGTAAGAGTTCCATTGCTCGAGAATGTAGATTTCGAGATATCTGCATTTAGCGTCTTCAATGCTCCTAAGTGGTATGCTGATGGTTTGAATCTATTAAAAGAATTAGCCAATACAGCTATCGAAAGAGAGTTTACCCTTGCCAAACTGAATTTACTTGAACATGCTAGAAAGAAAACGACTCAAAAAGTAAATCTCTTTGAGAAAGTTCAGATACCAGGCTATCAAGATGCTTTGCTTAAAATTAAACGATTCATGGAAGATGAAGAAAATCTTTCTAAATCATCGCAAAAGATTATGAAGTCTCAACAAGAAAAACGAAAGGAGGGAATAGCATGATAGCAAAAATGAAAAAGCTTATATTCCTTGCTTATCATAAGGACTATCAAGATTTCTTAAATAGCCTTCGTGAATTGGGTGTTGTGCATATAGCTGAAAAGCAGCAAGGTATGCTCGATAATACTCAACTTCAAGAAGACGTACGACTTTTGAATAGATTAATTGTTGCACAAAAACTATTATCTAATCAAAAGCTTGGTAAGATTGTTCCCAATAAGGAAGGTGGCACATCAGAACGTGGCATTGAAGTACTTGATCAAATTGATGATTTACTAAATGATAAAAGTAAATATAATCAGCAATTGCAGAGTTATGGTAAAGACATAGCTATGATGCAAGCTTGGGGAGATTTTAATCCCTCCAATATCAATCGTTTAAGTGATGCTGGTTATGTAGTTAACTTTTATACATGTCCTGAAAGTGCATATCAATCTGAATGGGAAGATGCTTATAATGCAATAAAGATTAATACAATTTCATCGAAAGTATTCTTTATTACATTGACATCTACAAATCAAGAAATAGATATTGATGCAGAACTAGTAAAACTTCCTTCTTATTCTTTGGCACAGCTCAACGAGTTGTATGTTCAAACAGAGAAAGACATAACAGATAATCAAGCTGCTCTAGAAAAATTGGCAGCTGATGACGTACCTTCTGTGAAAAAGGCTATTGATAAACTTCAAGGTGAAATAGAATTTTCTAAAGTCGTATTGAGTACCGAACAAGCAGCTGGAGAAAAATTGATGATTCTCGAAGGCTGGGTTCCAGTGAAAAATACACTTGCGGCAGAAGCATTCTTAAATGAATCTCAAGTATATTATCAAATCTCTGATCCTTCTCCAGAGGACAATGTGCCTATTGAATTTAGTAATAGTAAATTCTTTGCGTGGTTTGAGCCAATCTGTAGGTTGTATATGTTGCCTAGGTATAATGAGCTTGACCTAACACCATTTCTAGCACCATTCTTTATGGTCTTTTTTGGATTATGTTTAGGTGATTCTGGCTATGGATTATTTCTTTTTACAGGTGCAACTCTTTGGAAGCTCTTTGATAAGAAACTTAAAATGCAAATGAAGGGTATATTATCTCTTGTCCAAATATTAGCTGTTTCAACATTCTTTTGTGGATTGCTGACAGGTACTTTCTTTGGAGCTAATATATACGACCTACCATGGCCATTTATTCAAAAAATGAAAAATGCTATCTTCTTAGACAATAATGAGATGTTTCAATTGTCTTTGATATTAGGTGTCATTCAAATTTTGTTTGGTATGGTCCTTAAGGCTGTTAATCAAGCTATACAATTTGGATTTAAGTATTCACTCTCTACTATTGGTTGGATAATATTGCTTGTATCTACTGGTTTTGCGGCATTACTTCCTGATGTGATGGCTATGGACAGTTTGGTATATTATATTTTGTTAGGGATATCTGTTATATTCATTTTTGGATTTAATAGTCCTGGCAAAAATATATTTCTCAATATTGGACTAGGTTTTTGGGATTCATATAACATGGTGACAGGTTTACTAGGTGATATATTATCATACGTACGCCTTTTTGCTTTAGGATTGTCTGGCGGTATTTTGGCTGGAGTATTTAATAGCTTAGCTGTTGGTATGAAACCAGACAATGTAATAGCAGGTCCTATTGTAATGGTGCTCATTTTCTTGATTGGCCATGCAATTAATATCTTTATGAATGTTTTGGGTGCAATGGTACATCCTATGCGTCTTACATTTGTAGAGTTCTTTAAAAATGCTGGTTATACAGGGGGAGGTAAAGAGTATAAACCTTTCAAAAAAATATAAATAAAATAACGAATAAATAAACTAAAAAATAAAATTGAAATTATGGAATTAAATTTGTTTATTGCCTATTTAGGCATCGCAGTAATGGTCGGCTTGTCTGGTATTGGTAGTGCATATGGAGTAACAATTGCTGGTAATGCAGCTATTGGTGCTTTAAAGAAAAACGATAGTGCATTTGGTAATTTCCTTGTATTAACAGCCCTTCCAGGAACACAAGGTCTTTACGGTTTTGCTGGATACTTTATGTTTCAAACAATCTTTAGTATTCTTACTCCAGACATTAGTGCAATTCAAGCAAGCGCAGTTTTAGGTGCTGGTATTGCTTTAGGTATTGTAGCTTTGTTCTCTGCAATCCGTCAAGGTCAAGTATGTGCTAACGGTATTGCTGCAATTGGTCAAGGTCATAACGTATTTAGTAATACTTTGATTCTTGCTGTATTCCCTGAACTTTATGCAATTGTAGCTCTAGCAGCAACCTTCTTGATTGGTAGCGCATTGGTATAATGTGTCTTTTATAAGATAATTTTTATCTTATAGAATTATATATAAAGGCTTAAATATTTCGATAGAAATATTTAAGCCTTTTTTTCTGAAACTGCATGAACAAAGACTTTCTGCAAACGTTTGTTACATGATATACAGATAATTATTATTGTTAATCATGTTATTTTTTAATATAATTATGTATTTTTGTTCACTATTATATGAAAGGAGTTCAAAATAATATATGATAAAAGAAAAATATACCCCCAATTATATATTTGAATCCAGCTGGGAAGTTTGCAATAAGGTAGGAGGCATTTACACGGTGTTATCTACACGTGCAAAAACATTACAAGATGAGTTTCATGATAGGTTGTTTTTTATTGGTCCAGATCTTTGGAAGGATAAAGAAAATTCATTATTCGTTGAATCTACGACACTTTATTCCGATTGGAAAAAATATGCATTAGATAATGAGAATCTTTCTGTCCGCGTAGGACGTTGGAATATTCCAGGTAATCCAATGGTTATTTTAGTTGATTTTAATCAATTTTATGTAGATAAAAATCTTATTTACACAGAAATGTGGGAGCTGTATCAAGTTGATTCACTTCACGGATATGGAGATTATGATGAAGCTTCTATGTTCTCTTATGCTGCAGGTAAGGTAGTAGAAAGCTTCTTCCGTTTCAATATAGCACCCGATGATAAGGTTATTTATCAGGCGCATGAATGGATGACAGGTCTTGGTGCCCTTTATTTACGTTGGGCTGTACCACAAATAGCTACCATCTTCACAACCCATGCAACTTCTATTGGTCGTTCTATAGCTGGAAATAACAAACCGCTTTACGATTATCTTTTTGCTTACAATGGCGATCAGATGGCACATGAGCTAAATATGGAATCGAAACATTCTATTGAAAAACAAACAGCCCACAATGTTGATTGTTTTACAACAGTAAGTGAGATAACAAACAAAGAATGTGCTCAACTATTGGATAAGCCTGCCGACGTGGTTTTGATGAATGGCTTCGAAGATGGATTTGTTCCAACAGGCAGTACATTTACTGGAAAACGTAAGCGTGCTCGCACTCTTTTATTAAAAGTGGCGAACAATCTTCTTGGAACAAATTTAGGTGATGATACGTTAATTATAGGAACAAGTGGTCGTTATGAGTTTAAAAACAAAGGTATCGATGTGTTTCTTGAGTCTTTAAATAGATTGCGCACCGATGAAAAACTCAAAAAAAACATAGTCGCATTTATAACTGTTCCTGGTTGGGTTAAAGAACCTAGAACCGATTTGATAAAGCGATTAAAGAGTAAGGAAAATTTTGACCAACCGCTTGAGACACCTTTCTTAACCCATTGGCTTTATGATATGCACAACGATAAAATACTCAATATGATGAATCAATTGGGTATTCGTAATCATCATGCAGATAAAGTAAAGGTCATTTTTGTACCTTGTTATTTGGATGGCAAAGATGGAATCTTTAATAAAGATTATTATGATATATTGCTTGGCGAAGATTTAAGTGTTTATGCTTCTTATTATGAACCTTGGGG
>CAMTPH010000103.1 GCA_947074345.1 uncultured Bacteroides sp.
GTGCAGGAAACGTTGAAGGTGGCCAAGTATTAGGATGGTGTTATAAATGTAAAGGATGGGAAACTGATCCTAATGCTTTTGTATATATCGTACTTCAAAATGAAGCAAAACCATTTGCTGAAGCTTGTACTGCAATAGGTAAAACTGAATGGATTAACGATCCTAAATTTAGTACCCCTGAAGCTCGTCAAAAAGTTAAACCTGAAATATGGAAAGGCGTCGAAGAATATACCATTACTCGTACTAAAGAAGAAGTGGTAGACGTATTGGGTAAAGCAGGTGTTCCTTGCGGTCCAGTTTTGGGTATGGATGAAATTTTGAAAGATAAATCTCTATACGATTGTGGTACATTGGTTGAAGTTGACCAACCTAAGCGTGGTAAATTTGTAACCATTGGTTGTCCTCCAAAACTATCTTCTTATTCACCTCAAGTTACTCCAGCTCCCCTATTGGGTGCCAATACAGACGAGATTTTGAAAGAGATAGGTTATACTGATGCAGATATTGCAAAATTCCGTGCAGACCATGTAGTTTGTAAATAAGTTAGTTTACTTTAAACGCGGATTGCATGAATTTATTCGTGTGTATTTAGTATCTAATAATCAGCAACTCATGTAATCCGTGTTTTAAATATATAGTGATATAAATAGAAAACATATAAAAAAAGATATATAATTATGGCTACTATACAAAACCCAACTCCAGATACCAATCTGACTGATGGTATGCACATCGTAGTCGATGCGCTTAAGAAAAATGGAATAGAAACTATGTATGGGGTTGTAGGCATACCTATTACTGACCTTGCTCGTCACGCACAAGAGGCCGGTATCCGTTTTATTGGTTGTCGTCATGAACAATCTGCAGGATATGCTGCTCAAGCTGCCGGATTTCTTACTAAAAAACCAGGCATCCTACTTACTGTTTCGGCTCCGGGCTTTTTAAATGGTCTAACTTCTCTAGCCAATGCAACAACCAATGGTTTCCCAATGATTCAAATCAGTGGCTCGAGCGATCGTGCTATTATTGACCTTCAACAAGGCGATTATGAAGGATTAGATCAAATGAGTATAGCTAAACCTTTTGCAAAAGCATCATACCGTATTAATAAACCTGAAGATATTGCTACTGGTATAGCTCGCGCTATTCGTGCAGCTATATCTGGTCGTCCGGGTGGTGTTTATTTAGATTTAACTACTGCTTTATTGGCTAGTGTAGTCGATAAAGATGCGGCTGATAAAACTTTATTTGCTCCTGTTGATCCATCTCCTGCTTTAATTCCGTCGCCCGAATCGATTGATCGTGCAATGAAATTGATTGCTGGCGCTAAGAAACCTTTAATCATTTTGGGTAAGGGTGCGGCTTATGCTCAGGCTGATGATACGATTAAGGAATTTATCGAAAAAACAAATATTCCATATATCCCTATGTCTATGGCAAAAGGTCTTTTGCCTGATAATCATCCTCAAAGTGCTGCTTCGGCTCGTGGTTTCGTATTAGAAAATGCGGATGTAGTGGTGTTAATGGGTGCTCGTTTAAATTGGTTACTATCGCATGGTAAAGGAAAACATTGGAATCCAAATGTGCAATTCGTTCAACTTGACATTGATGGAATGGAGTTCGATAGCAACCGTCCTATTGCTGCTCCTGTTGCAGGTGATATCGTATCGAGCATAAATGCTTTTGTTGCAGGTCTTGCTACTACTCCTATCAAAGCTAGCGATGATTGGGTTAAAGCGGTAAATGACGCTAAAATACCTAATGATGAAAAGATGAAGGTGAAACTGAACAATACAGATTTACCGATGGATTATTTCAGCGCTCTCAATGCAATGAAAAAAGTGCTTGACAATTATAAAGATATGTATATCATAAACGAAGGTGCCAATACTCTTGATGATGGCCGTAATGTTATAGATATGTACAAACCTCGTCATCGTCTCGATTGCGGTACATGGGGTGTTATGGGAGTTGGTATGGGCTTCGCTATTGGTGCTGCTGTTACTTCAGGAGAATCTGTTGTTGCTATTGAAGGAGATAGTGCTTTTGGTTTTGATGGTATGGAAATCGAAACAATCTGTCGCTTTAAACTTCCTGTTACAACTGTAATATTCAACAATGGAGGTATCTATAATGATAGCCATGTCGACTTGAGTGGACGTGGAGATCCTTCGCCAACTACATTGATGGCCGATGCTCATTATGATAAAATGATTGAAGCATTTGGTGGTGTGCCTTACTTTGTGCAAACTCCTGAAGAGTTGTCAAAAGCACTAGAAGAAGGTATTGCATCTAAAAAGCCAACATTGATTAATGTTGTTATTAATCGTACATGTGGTACCGAAAGTGGACATATTGGAAATCTAAATCCAAAAGTGCTTTCTAATAAATAAGTGATGATATAACTTTTACCTACTGATTGGTGGGAGGTAAGTTATTATATTTTATTTTTATATTTAGCTTGATAACCGTTGATAATTCATTTGATGCCTGTTAATGGTTGAGATGATATTATGAACGGTTATTTGATTTTAAGGAGGTAAACTATGAATCCTATGCGAAAAATAATGAATGGATGCGATGCTACAACCCATGTTGCTTATGCGCTTTCCGAAATAGCTACTATTTATCCAATTTCGCCGGCATCCGAGATGGGCGAACTGGCTGATAAGTGGGGGGTAGAAGGTAAGAAAAATATATATGGGCAAACAATGATTGTGCGCGAAATGCAAAATGAAAAAGGCGCTGCTGGTGCTACTCATGGTTGTTTGGTAGGTGGTACATTGGCCACTACTTTCACCGGATCGCAAGGCTTAATGTTGATGATACCCAATATGTATAAAATATCTGGCGAATTATTGCCTGGGGTATTTCACATTGCTGCACGTTCATTATCAGCTCATGCACTCTCTATTTTTGGTGATCATCAGGATGTTATGTCATGTCGTTTTACGGGATTTGCATTAATGGCATCAGCTTCGGTTCAAGATTGTATGGACCTTTCGTTGATAGCGCATCTTTCTGCTATCGATGGGTCGGTTCCTTTCTTGCACTTCTTTGATGCTTTTCGTACATCAAGCGAAATGAATACGATTGATGTTATCGATTATGATGATATGGCCAAGTTGGTTGATTGGGATAAAGTGCGTGATTTTAAGAATAGAGCTATGAACCCCGAACATCCTAATATTCGTGGTACTGCTCAAAATCCGGATGTTTACTTTCAAAATCGTGAAGCTGCCAATCTGCATTATGATGCTCTGTCCGATATTGTGGAAGCCAATATGCAAAAGGTGGCTAAGCTAACTGGACGAAGCTATAATTTGTTTGACTATGTAGGACATCCCGAAGCTGAATATGTGATTGTTTCGATGGGGTCTAGTTGCAATGTCATTGAAGAAACAATAGATTATTTATTAAAGCAAGGAGAGAAAGTCGGATTAATTAAAGTTAGACTTTACAGGCCATTTGCAGCTAAGCAGTTCTTGAGTGCTATCCCAAAGAGCGCCAAGATGTTAAGTGTACTCGATAGATGTAAAGAACCTGGCTCGCAAGGCGAACCGCTTTATTTGGATGTTTGTACTGCTTTGCATAAAGCGGGCGATACTTTAAAGGTACTTGGCGGTCGTTATGGATTAAGCTCTAAAGAGTTTAGTCCAACTATGGTGAAAGCTGTTTATGATAACATGAAAAGTGATTCTCCAAAATCTACTTTTACTGTTGGTATTGTAGATGATGTTACTCATTTGTCTTTGCCAATTGCCGATACCATTCAAACAACACCCGAAGGAACTATACAATGTAAATTCTTTGGCTTCGGCTCCGATGGTACTGTCAGTGCCAACGAACAAGCAGCCAATATTATAGGTGATAATACAGATCTGTATGCTCAGGCTTATTTCTCATACGATTCTAAAAAGTCGGGTGGATATACAGTTTCAAATATTCGTTTTGGCAAAACGCCTATCCGTTCTTCTTATCTTATAACAGAAGCCGACTATATAGCTTGTCATAAAGATAGTTATGTTCGCCAATTTGAGGTTCTTGAAAATGTAAAAGAGGGTGGAACATTCGTCTTGAATTCTGCTTGGGGAGTAGAAGATATGGAACAACGACTTCCTGCTAATATGCTTCGTACAATTGCTCAAAAGAAATTGAAATTTTACAATATTGACGCTTTTAAAATTGCTGCAAGCGTAGGATTGGGTGTGCGTATCAACATGATAATGCAAGCGGCTTTCTTTAAATTGTCAGGTGTAATTGATTATGATAAAGCATTGGCTCTTCTCAAAGAAAGTATTCAAACTACATATGCTTCAAAAGGTAATGATGTTGTTCAAATGAATTATGATGCACTTGATAAGGTTGCCGATGGTTTAATACAAATCAACTATCCTGATAGTTGGGCTAATGCTAAGGATGCACCGGTTGAGGAAAAAAATATACCATCGTTTATCATGGATATTTCTAGACCAATATTGGCGCTCGAAGGAGATAAGTTGCCTGTATCATTATTCCCTGCCGATGGTGTAATGCCTGTAGGTACAACTGCATACGAAAAACGAGCAGTAGCCATTAATTGTCCCGAATGGAATGTGGATAATTGTATTCAATGTGCTCAATGCTCGTTTGTTTGTCCGCATGCTGCTATTCGTCCGGTAATAGCTACCAATGATGAATTAAAGAATGCGCCTGCATCGTTTGTTTCAAAAAAGGCAGTTGGACCGGGAATGCAAGATTTAAACTTCCGTATACAAAATTATGCTGAAGACTGTATGGGATGTGGCTCGTGTGCTGTGGTTTGTCCGGGAAAAGCATTGACAATGAAACCTATCGCTCCGCAGCTTGATGCGCAAAAAGTTAACTTAGCATTTGCTGAAGCAAATGTCTCGATTAAAGATAGCTTGATGCCTCGCAATACGATTAAGGGAAGTCAGTTGCAACAACCATTATTAGAGTTCTCGGGTGCTTGTGCCGGATGTGGAGAAACACCTCATGTTAAACTGTTGACTCAACTCTTTGGTGAGAGAATGATAATAGCCAATGCCACAGGTTGTAGCTCGATATGGGGAGCAAGTATGCCAAGCATGCCTTACACAAAACGTGTATCGGATGGTCGCGGCCCAGCTTGGGGTAACTCTTTATTTGAAGACAATGCCGAATATGGATATGGTATAGCTAATGCTATCGAACGTCGTAGGTTGAAACTGGAATCATCCGTTGATGAGGCTTTAGCTATTACTGGTTTATCAAAAGATGTAACTGATGCGCTCAATGCTTGGAAAACCAACAAAGACGATGATGAACAATCGTTTGCTTTAGGTAAATCATTGATTGATGTTTTAAATAAACAAACATCAAATCCTACTTTTAAAGAGATTATTGATAATGCCGATTTACTTGGTAAGAAGTCTATTTGGATAGTAGGAGGTGATGGATGGGCTTATGATATCGATTTCGATGGTTTAGATCATGTTTTAGCTTCCGGACAAAATGTAAATATGTTAGTATTAGATACTGAATGTTACTCAAATACCGGTGGACAAACTTCTAAAGCTACTCCTTTAGGAGCCGTTACAAAGTTCTCAGCAGCCGGCAAACGTACCAATCGTAAAGATTTAGGACGAATGATGATGGTATATGGCAACGTGTATGTTGCTTCTATATCAATGGGAGCTAATAAACAACAAGCTATCAATGCGCTGATTGAGGCAGAAGCTTACGATGGACCTTCTATTGTTATAGCTTTATGCCCATGTATCAATTGGAACATTCGTAAAGGTATGGGGGTAAGTATGATTGAATCTGCTCAAGCTGTTACCACAGGCTATTGGCCACTTTATAGGTATAACCCTGATTTGACCAAACAAGGCAAAGATCCACTTATTGTTGATTATAAACAACCTGATGGACAGATGTCAGCCTTCTTGAATGGCGAGAGTCGTTATGCCGATTTAACTCAGAAAATGCCTGAAGAGGCCAAAGTGCTTCAAACTGAATTGGAACAGAACTGTGCTGAAGTTTATAAAATATTGACTAATCAGATTTGCGGTAATAAGTAGACTTATTAAGCATATAATAACTCTTGTTTCTGGATAGTAAACGGATATATTCTTTTATTAAAAGAGACAAGAGTTTGATTTTTTAAGTAAATATACCTAGACATTGGGCTTCTTCCATCTTTGTAATAAAACTGTGTATATATTGTATTAACTTTGTTGAGAATGTATATTAATAATATTGATAATGGAAAATGAGCACATTGTTATGATATTAGAAGCAGTAGGTATTAGACCAACTGCTACGCGAATATTGATTTATAAAACAATCTCAAAATTAAAAGATACTTTCAATTTAAGTGATATTGAAATGGAACTGTTGAGTATTGATAAATCAACTATTTTTAGAACATTAGTTAGTTTTCAAGAACATCATTTAATTCATAGCATTGACGATGGGAGTGGCTCTTCAAAGTATTGCCTTTGTCGCAACCAAGGAGAATGTCATGAAGAAGAAGGGCATTGTCACTTTTATTGTACGAAGTGCAATAAGACATATTGTTTAGAAGATCATGCTACTCCTAATATTGTTTTGCCAAATGGTTTTGAGATGAAACAGGTTAATTATATCGTAAAGGGAATATGCGCCACTTGCAATAAGCGCTTGTTCTGATCCATTTGAATTTTATTAAATAGTTCTATTGTCGAGCTTACAATGACATATAACTATTTAATATAGCTTTTGATAGTAATATACTTTCTATTAGACAATGTTATTTTACTATCAGTTCTTAAAGCAATTGCAATTTTAAAAATGAAATTTTAATTAAAGCTTGTTTACTTTTAACTATTATAGGGGATTAAAAAGGCTTATGATTTTCTAATATGCCATTTATTAAGTAATTTTGCGACCAACTTTTTAAATAAACGGTGTAATGAATACCATTCAAATAAAAGATAAACATTTTGCTATTTCCATTAAAGCTGAGGAAATAGAGAAAGAAGTGATTCGCGTTGCGAATGAGATTAACAAAGATTTAGCAGGAGAAAATCCTCTATTTCTAAGTGTGCTTAACGGCTCGTTTATGTTTACAGCCGATTTGATGAAGCATATCACAATACCATGCGAGATTTCTTTCATTAAACTAGCTTCTTATCAAGGTGTTACTTCTACTGGAACTATCAAAGAAGTAATTGGTATCAACGAAGATTTAGTGGGACGTACAGTTGTAATTGTTGAAGATATCGTAGATACAGGTTTAACAATGCAACGTTTGCTCGAAACACTTGGTACACGTGGTATTAAAGATGTATATATTGCATCATTGTTGGTTAAACCAGAAAAGCTAAAAGTTGATTTGGATATTAAATATGTAGCAATGCGTATTCCAAACGATTTCATTGTAGGATATGGACTAGACTATGATGGGTATGGTCGTAATTATCCTGATATCTATACTGTTGTAGATTAAAATCAAATACAAATAATATTAAAATTGTTACTCCTTAAAGAGTTAACTAGAAAAAGGTAAACAAAGATGTTGAACATTGTAATTTTTGGTGCTCCTGGTTCAGGTAAAGGAACACAAAGCGAACGTATTGTAGAGAAATATGGTATCAATCACATCTCAACAGGTGATGTACTTCGTGCTGAAATCAAAAACGGTACTGAACTTGGTACTACTGCTAAAGGATATATCGACCAAGGTCAATTAATTCCAGATGCATTGATGATTGATATCCTTGCTAGCGTATTCGATAGCTTTCAAGATAGCAAAGGTGTTATTTTTGATGGTTTTCCAAGAACAATTGCACAAGCTGAAGCATTAAAGAAGATGTTAGAAGAAAGAGGACAAGATGTATCTGTAATGCTTGACCTTGAAGTACCAGAAGAAGAATTGATGACTCGTTTGATTAAACGTGGCGAAGCTTCTGGCCGTGCTGACGATAACGAAGAGACAATCAAAAAACGTCTTCACGTATATCACTCACAAACTTCTCCATTGATCGATTGGTACAAACAAGAAGGTAAATACCAACACATCAATGGTCTTGGATCAATGGATACTATCTTTGCTGACATTTGCACAGCAATTGATGCAATTAAATAATTAAGAACAAAAGAATAATATGGCTGAATCGAATTTTGTTGATTATGTAAAGATATATTGCCGCTCTGGTAAAGGGGGAAGAGGCTCAACGCACATGAGGCGTGAGAAGTATATCCCCAACGGTGGACCGGATGGTGGAGACGGAGGTAGAGGAGGCGATGTTATCTTGCGTGGCAACCGTAATTATTGGACTCTTCTTCACTTAAAGTTTGAGCGACACGTATTTGCCGGCAATGGTGAATCGGGTAGTAAAGCTCGTAGCTTTGGTAAGGCTGGTGATGATAGAATAATTGAAGTGCCTTGCGGTACAGTAGTATACAACGCCGAAACTGGCGAATATGTATGCGATGTAACTGAGCATGGACAAGAAGTTGTTTTATTGAAAGGTGGCCGTGGTGGTTTGGGTAACTGGCATTTTAAAACCTCTACTCGTCAAGCTCCACGTTTTGCTCAACCGGGCGAACCTATGCAAGAGATGACTGTAATTATGGAATTGAAGTTGCTTGCTGATGTAGGTCTAGTTGGTTTCCCTAATGCTGGAAAATCTACTTTACTTTCTACAATATCGGCTGCAAAACCAAAAATTGCCGATTATCCATTTACAACCCTTGAACCTAACTTGGGTATTGTATCATATCGTGATGGTAAATCGTTCGTTATGGCCGATATACCGGGTATTATCGAAGGTGCAAGTCAAGGAAAAGGTTTAGGACTTCGTTTCTTACGTCACATTGAACGTAACTCTTTGTTGCTGTTCATGGTTCCTGCCGATAGTGATGATATTCGTAAAGAGTATGATATCCTATTGAATGAGCTTCGTACTTTCAATCCTGAAATGCTTGACAAACAACGTGTGTTGGCTATTACTAAAAGTGATATGCTCGATCAAGAGTTGATGGATGAGATTGTTCCTACTTTGCCTGAAGGAATTCCTTATATATTTATTTCATCAGTTACCAACTTTGGTATAACTCAGTTGAAAGATATACTATGGGAAGAGCTTAACAAAGAGAGCAATCAAATTGCAACCATCGTTCATCGCCCTAAAGATGTAACTTTCCTTAAAGATGAGTTGAAAGCTATGGGTGAAGACGAAGACTTCGAATATGAATACGAAGACGACGACGACGATGATTTCGAATATGAATATGAAGATGATTCGGAAGATAAATGATCTCACTAACTGAAGATAATAGAATGTTGGGATATGAGTCGCTTGGCTCATATTCCAACATTTTTCATTTTGTAAC
>CAMTPH010000104.1 GCA_947074345.1 uncultured Bacteroides sp.
ATCTTGAACACCGGTTGCAAACACTTCCTCACCCAAAGGTTCACTAAAGAACACTTCAGCAGTCAAATCACGATGACCTGCATAAAGGGTATAACGGGTTTTCATATCGATTTCTTTACCTTCATATTGCCAACCATTTACTTCTAGTTCAGAGACTGTTCTAACAGGTCCATAAGCCAAAATACGCATGGTTCTTTCGTCAACCGGATTAACATGAATTGCTTTCTTTCCGTTCCATCCCTTAAATCCTCCTACACCACAACTGCCACTTACACGAAGTACATCATCGCCAAAACCACGAGCCAATTGTTCGTCAGTAGGATAAAATTGAGACTCTTCTAGCTCAAAACCTTTATTGAATTTACCGTAAATATCAATTGTTTGCTTATGGTCGAAATAAATACGATAAATAACCAATTCAGATTCGAATGCAGGGCCATGATGATGCATTTGATTATAAATATTGCTTGTACCAGGTATTGAAACAGAGTTAACTGGAACATGCTTATCCTTCTTATCGCTCACCATCATTTGAGCATAAACGCGTGCTGGATACTCTTTGGTTGATTTCTCTGTTGAAAATGTTATATCGTATAATTGAGTTTCTTTTGGACTAACATCAGTTACAAAAGCCAACTCATCTGCTTTGCGATCACCATTCAAATCATCTAACTGAGATGGTATTTCTTTTGATCCTAACATAACAGTTGCCGATTTAGGCACAAAACCTAAGTTCAAGTCCGCTATATTTAGAACTACAGGTTTATCTACCCTATTAATAGAGGTAGGATTACTTACTTCTATTTGTATACTCTTCGTGTTTTGAGCAGAAAGCGTCATACAACATACGCTCAATAATGCTCCTAAGTAGATTTTAGTTTTCATTTTAATGTATTATTATTTACAGCAAAATAAACCAAAAAAGACAGTCCTATCATTATTTATAATGACAAAAGACTGTCTTTTTTGATTTATTTTCGTTTGAATATTATTTCTTCAAATCCATGCTTATACCTTTAGCATCAACAGACTCGAAAGTTTTACCATCAATAGTAAGATCTTTAGAGCTCTTAATATTAAGAGTTTGCTGTGGAGTTTTTGTTTCGATAACAACGTTTTCTAAAGTAACATTCTTAGTTTGGCTAAGGAATACTCCTTCTTTAGCGTCAGACATGATTACATTTTTAACTGTTACGTTTTCGATTGGCATTTCAGGCAAGCCATTGAAGAAGATAGCACGACCTGAATTCTTGCTATACACATTAGTAATATGAATATTACGGAATGCTGGAGTTTCTTCTGTTACAGCAGGAAGATCATTTTTAGTATTAGCTATACGCTCTTCTTCTGTTTCTTCACCTGGACCTTTACCACCATAGAATAAGTCAAATAACAATGGCTCATTAGGGATATTAATCATATTGATGTTGTTGATATAGATATTTTCTACTACACCACCACGGCCACGTGTACTTTTGAAACGTAAACCTACATCAGTACCCATAAATGTACAGTCATCAACATAGATGTTTTTCACACCACCAGACATTTCGCTACCTACAACAAAACCACCGTGACCATGAAGAACAACATTGTTTTTTACAATTACGTTTTCTGTTGGTTGACCTCTACGACGACCATCTTCGTTTTTACCTGATTTAATACAGATAGCATCATCACCAGCATCAAACAAGCTATTGATAATCAATACGTTTTTACAAGACTCAACATCTAGAGCATCACCATTTTGAGAATACCAAGGGTTGAATACTTTGATATTATTAATAGTCAAATCTTCGCAAGAAAGTGGATGAAGATTCCAACTTGGAGAATTTCTGAAAGTAACACCTTCCAACATAACCTTCTTACTGTTTTGAATGCTCAATAACACTGGACGCAACCATGGACGAATTTCAGCCCACTCTTCGTCAGTTTCGATACCTACAGGAACATTGAACTCTTCACAAGCCATTGCACCTTTCATAGCACCAGCTGTAGGATACCAAATAGTACCTTTAGCATCAAGCACACCACCAGAGTTTACTAGTTTTTTCCATTGATTAGCAGTCATCTTGCCTTTCTTTACTGGACGCCAGCTATCACCATTACCATCAAATGTACCATGACCTGTAATTGCGATATTCTCTGCATTTTTAGCAAATATAGGAGATTGACAACGCTTAGTTTCCAAACCTTCAAAAGAAGTTTCAATGATTGGATATGCTTCAAAATCATCAGTAAACAAAACCAAACAGTTTTCTTCTGTATATAAGTTTACATTACTCAATAATTCAATAGGACCTGTTAACCACAAGCCTTCAGGAATGATTACTTTACCACCACCTTTAGCATTAACAGCCTTGATTGCTTTATTAATCGCTTCTGTATTCAAGAATACACCACCGCTTTTTGCACCAAAGTCTGTTACATTAACAGTGTAATTTGAGAAAACAGGTTGTTGCACTTTAGGCATTGAAAACGGAAGGTTTTCATATAGTTTCTCATCAATTGTTGTTTGTTTCTGTACACCAGCGTTAGATTGACACCCTACAGCAGTCAATGTAGAAAGCATTGCAGCTACGAACAGAATACTTTTTGCAAATTTGTTCATCAAAATATAAATGTTTCTATGGATAAATAATAATAAGGATTATTCTCAATATTTGTTCAATAATACAAGAAGTTTCTCAAGTGAACCGTCAGATTACTCTCTCGAGCTATCTGACGGTAAATAAGGATAATAATTCATCTTAACCTAATTCTAACCTTAAATAAATATTATGAAATAACTTCTATGTTATCTGATTGCAAAAATATATTAGAGATGCAATCATTATGTGTAGTATCTGATAGATTAGGTGTATTTTTTGTCCTTTTCAGTTTTTCATTGCACACTTTTTACGATTTTATGCAAATAGTTCATATCTTTGCAACCCTAATTAACTATTTAGAAGGTATGAGTTACAATTTATTGAAAGGAAAAAGAGGTATTATTTTTGGTGCACTTAACGAGCATTCAATCGCTTGGAAGGTAGCAGAAAGAGCTGTAGAAGAAGGTGCAACTATCACTTTATCAAATACCCCTATGGCTATTAGAATGGGTGAAGTAAATTCTTTAGGTGAGAAATTAAACTGCGAAGTTATTCCTGCCGATGCAACAAATGTTGAAGAATTGCTTACTGTATTTGAGAAATCAGTAGAAATCCTTGGAGGACAAATTGACTTCGTTCTACATTCAATTGGTATGTCTCCTAATGTACGCAAGAAACGTACTTACGATGATCTTGATTACGGAATGTTGGATAAAACATTAGATATTTCGGCTGTTTCTTTCCACAAAATGATTCAAGCTGCTAAAAAAGTAAACGCTATTGCCGAATATGGTTCAATCGTAGCATTGAGTTATGTTGCTGCTCAACGTACATTCTACGGATACAACGATATGGCTGATGCAAAAGCTCTATTGGAATCTATCGCTCGCAGCTTTGGTTACATCTATGGTAGAGAGCACAATGTACGTGTAAATACAATTTCTCAATCACCAACCTTTACAACTGCAGGCTCTGGAGTAAAAGGAATGGATAAACTATTTGACTTCTCTGATCGCATGTCTCCTCTTGGCAATGCATCTGCTGACGAATGTGCTGATTATTGTATTGTTATGTTCTCTGACTTGACTCGTAAAGTTACAATGCAAAACTTATTCCACGATGGAGGTTTCTCTAGTGTAGGTATGAGTCTTCGTGCAATGGCTACTTACGAAAAAGGTTTAGATGAGTACAAAGACGAAAACGGAAATATCATCTACGGATAATTTATAAAAACATTATAGGGCTTTTCTTCATTATTATAATGAGGGAAGGCCCTTTTTTAATACACTTACGTTTATTGATTATAATATGGATACAGCTTTATACCTTATTCCCGTTACATTAGGTGATACATCTATTGAGAAAGTATTGCCATCATACAATAAAGAAATCATTCTTGGGATTAAACATTTCATTGTAGAAGATATACGTTCAGCTCGTCGTTTCTTGAAACAGGTAGAAAAGAGTATTGATATTGATACACTTCAATTCTACGCACTCAATAAGCATACTACTAAAGAAGAGATTTCTGAATTCTTGAACCCTCTAATAGAAGGAGCTTCTATGGGAGTTATTTCTGAAGCTGGATGTCCGGCAGTTGCCGATCCTGGAGCAGATATCGTAGCCATAGCCCAAAGAAAGAATTTAAAAGTAGTTCCATTAGTTGGTCCTTCATCAATCATCATGTCGGTAATGGGTTCAGGCTTTAATGGACAAAGTTTCGCTTTCCACGGATATCTTCCTGTTGATGGTAGCGATAGAGCTAAAAAAATAAAGATGCTAGAGCAAAGAGTGTATGCAGAAGATCAAACTCAGCTATTTATAGAAACGCCTTATCGCAATGCGAAGATGATTGAAGACTTACTTCTACATTGCAAACCACAAACTAAATTGTGCATAGCTGCCAATATCACTTGCGAAGATGAATTTATCAAAACAAAAACAATTAAAGAGTGGAAAGGAAAAATTCCTAACTTATCTAAGATTCCTTGTATATTTCTCTTATATCGATAATATCTTTTAGATAATCGTATTCATTTTCAAAACACTCACTAAAGAAGTTTTGCCCAATATTTTGATCAATCTGTTGAAGTTGCCATAGCTTACCGCCTTCAAACCGTTGGTTAGTTAGTAGTTTTTCATCTTTTACATCCAAAAGATATAGGTATATCAACCGATTGGTCAGATTATTTTGGAAACGATACATGATACTAAAAGTAGGTTTCATACCGAACGTACCGGGAAAGAACTTTTCAATAACACGTTGACATCCCCCTTCTAAAGACTCTCCAAATTTCAAATAAGACTCACAAGGAATATCCATTTTACCATTATCCAAGAGGTAATTCTGAGGTCTTTTGCATAAGAACAATAAACCATCATAGAGTACAGCGATACGAATTACAGGATATAATTCAGAAGAGTATTTGCCCAGCAATACTTCTGATGCTAATGTTTTGCCTACTACTCCACCTTTAGCATTAACAATTGGGAAATAATCAGTTTGCTTAGCCAACTTATTAAAATAAAGAATACTTATTTGATTAAAAATAATTGCCAAAGCAATCAATGTTGGTGGTAGTACCTGATACAATACCAAATGCCAAGTTTCATTTAGAGGACTAAAAAACAATAATGCAAAACCTATTATCGCAAAATGGATAAGACCTAAAAAGAGAATAATATTAATGCCAACAAAGCTTGATTCAATACCTTGTGTTATTCGTTTTTTATCAAGCGAAGCTTTACGTTCTAGATAGTTATTAATAAATCTCTTTTTATTTAGCAATAATATCAAGAATGGTATCAATATCGACAGTTCCAATGTCATTGGGAAAGCAACAACCGGAACACTATCTCTAAAGAGAAAATTACAGACAGTTATCAGCAATAAAATAACGGTAACAAAGTAGAGTATTACATTTGGTAGACTATTCTTTTTGTTCTTAATATTATAAGCAGAATAAAGCAATGCGACAACCAATCCGATGAGAATAGCTACATTCTCGTTTATGAGTTGGTTTAATACCATAGACATTAAAACCGGGATTAATCCCAGCGACATGTTAAACTTCCATGATAGCAATCCCTTACGCATTATTATGAACTTTATTAGATCGATAAATACTAAAGAAAGAACTTAAGATTAGGTATTAAAGTTTTTATGCAACAGTTAAATCAAGTTTATTTTAGAATATGTTTATCTGCATGATAGGAAGAACGAACTAAAGGAGCACTCTCTACCTTACAAAAGCCCATATCAGAAGCTATTTTCTTATATTCAGCAAACTGATCGGGAGTAATATATTCATGAACCGGATAATGTTTGTGTGTAGGTTGCAGATACTGACCAATTGTCAAAATGCGACAACCTACATTATATAAATCATCCATTAACTCTACTACCTCGGATGTTGTTTCACCAAGACCAACCATTATACCACTTTTACAACCTATAGAACTATCAGCGATCTGTTTCAAGACAGATAAACTTGTATCATAATTGGCAGCACTACGTACCATAGGGCTGATACGTCGTACTGTTTCCATGTTGTGCGATATAATATCGGGTGCAGCTTGAGTTACTACCTCAACTAAATCATCCTTACCCTGAAAGTCGGGAATTAAGACTTCAATCGTGATGTGAGGATTCAAACGTTTCACCTCACGTATGGTTTTGGCCCAATGATGAGCGCCCAAATCATCTAAGTCATCACGATCAACCGATGTAATGACCACATGATTTAGTTTCATCAGAGCAATAGATTGAGCAACCGATGTTGGTTCAGCCTCATTGAGCGGTAGCGGTCTGCCAGTTTGCGTATTACAAAACTTGCAGCTACGCGTACAAATTTCACCACCAATCATAAAGGTAGCAGTTCCTTTCCCCCAACATTCACCAATATTGGGGCATCGTCCGCTACTACAGATGGTGTGCAGTTTGTGTTCGTCTACAATTCGTTTCGTTTCGCTGTAACGACCATTTGCGCCAAAATTAACTTTCAACCATTCAGGTTTTCTCACTCTATCAGCCATTATAGATTATTCAAGAAGTAGTTTGTCATTTTTCTGTAAAGGTGGTTTCTTGTGTTTCCACCATAAATGCCATGATTACGATTTGTGTAAACTTGCATATCAAACTGTTTGTTGAGTTGAACTAGATGTTCTGCATACTCTGCAGCATTTTGATAATGCACGTTATCATCGGCCATACCATGTATAATCAATAAATCACCATTTAGCTTGTTGGCTCTATTGAAAGCAGATGAAGCACTATATCCGTTAGCATTCTCTTTTGGAGTACGCATATATCTTTCTGTATAAATTGTATCGTAGTATTTCCAATCGGTTGGCGCAGCAACAGCTACACCCGCTTTAAACACAGGAGTACCTTCGCTCATACTCATAATAGTTGTATAACCACCATAGCTCCATCCCCAAATACCGATGCGGTTTTTATCAACATAAGGCAATGTACCTAAATATTTAGCAGTAGCCACTTGGTCTTCGGCCTCTTGTACACCCAATTTCATATAAGTGCTTTTTTGGAATTGCGCTCCACGACCACCAGTACCGCGTCCGTCTACACAAACCACTATAAAACCTTGTGTAGCCATGTATGTCTCCCAACTCACACCAAAGTTGTCTAATACTTGTTGCGAACCAGGACCACTGTATTGATATTGAATAACCGGATATTTCTTATTAGGATTGAAATCGGTAGGCTTCATCATCCAACCATTCAACTCAGTACCATTGGCAGTTTTGAAAGAGAAGAACTCTTTTTGAGGCAATCCTTGTTGAGCTACCTTATCGTTTAACTCTTTATTATCAATCAACGTATTCAATACTTTACCGGTATTGTCATTCAATGTAGTAACCGTAGGTGTATTTAAATTGGTGTAAGTATTTACATAATACTTCATCGATGGACTAAAAGTAGCATTGTTGATACCTTCCGATTGAGAAAGTTTCGTCTTCTTACCATTCTTATCCATCTTATAGATAGCTTGACGCATTGGGCTCTCTTCGTTGCTTGCATAGTAGAAACTACCATCCTTATCATCGTATCCAAAGAATGATTTCATTTCAAAATCACCTTTAGTCACTTGCTTCACCAAGTTACCACCCATTGTGTACCAATAAAGATGAGGATAACCATCTTTTTCGCTCACAAAACTGAAGTTATTAGGATAGAACTTAATATTGTTGTAGATATCATCATTAATATAATATGGTGATTCATCGCGCAAAGCCAACTTAGCAACTGTAGAACGTGGATCTACAAAATACATATCAAACTTATTTTGATGACGGTTCAAAGTCATAACAGCAAGTTTGTTTGCATCATCAGTAAACTGAATGCGTGGTATATAACCATCATTATCCAAAGGCACATTCATGGTACGTGTAACTTTCGATTTGATATCGAATGTACGAACTTCAACATTCGAGTTCTTTTGACCAGCTTTGGGGTATTTATAAGAGTAGCTACCTGGATAGTCTACATACTCGCTCATTTGTGGCGCTTGACCGCCAAACAATTGAAAGTCGAAAGTAGGAACTTCGCTTTCGTCGAAACGAATGTAAGCCAACATTGTATTGTCTGGGCTGAATTGAAGTGCACGCTTCATGCCGAACTCTTCTTCGTAAACCCAATCAGGATGACCATTAATGATTGTATTCGTTTTACCATCTTCGGTCACCATGCTTTCGCTATTGCCATAAAGCATTTTAACAAGATGAATATTATTGTCGCGAACAAAAGCAACCATTGTACCGTCTGGCGAAAATACAGGAGTTTGTTGAGGACCACCATCCGATAGTCTTTCTAGTTTATTGTTAGTTGTTACACCCTCAAGGTTTTTGCTCAAAGGATACAAATAATAATCGGCAGTAAAAGAGTGACGATAGATTGGTTTTGTATTTGTAGCGATCAACATCTTTGTACCATCTGGCGAGAATTGATAGCTATCGAACTTCTTAAATTTACCATCGCGTGCCTTATCAACATCAAAGATTACCTCTACAGGCTTTCCTGTTTTGAAAGAATACTTTATAACCTGTGTTCCTTCACTATTCATCTGAGCATAATGTTCGCCATCAGGCATAGCTACAATATTGCGAATTGTTTCGGGGCGATACTTGCCATTAACAACATCTTTTAAATCAAGTTTTTCGTTTGTTTGCGCTACTCCGGCAAATACGTTCAACGATAAAAACAATAGAAAGAATAATTTCTTCATCTTTACGGCTTTGTGTTTAAAAATTTGGTAAGGCAAAAATAATAAAATTTAGATACCTATCGCTGTACTATAAACTCATTTTTTATAGTCTACAAGGTAATAAAGTATAAATATCGACAATAAAAAAGGTTTTTAGGTTTAAAACAAATAGTTTCACCGCACAGAAACTTTGTTTTCAGTGGGTTGAAACTTTTGTTTCATCGCATTGAAACTAAAGTTCCAACAGAGTAAAACAAAAATAAACCGGGTAAATGAGTAAAGAAAAGGGCTAAATATTTGCTCATAAAAGAATTAAATCGTAATTTTGTGCCCAATTATTCCGCAACGGGTTCAATAAAGAGATACTATATAGATAGATTCCACCCGCCGGAGCTAACTTATACATTATATATAAGATGTACGCAATTGTAGAAA
>CAMTPH010000105.1 GCA_947074345.1 uncultured Bacteroides sp.
GGGAACAATTCAATAGGTACAATTACAAATATAGATGGAGACTTTGCATTAACTGTTCCCGATTCAAAGTCTGTTCTTGTAGTATCATTCATTGGTATGATAACTCAAGAAGTAAAAGCGACTGGTGGTAGTAAACTAAAAATCGTGTTGATTGATGATACACAACAACTTGAAGAGGTTGTTATTGTAGGTTATGGCCAACAGAAAAAATTAAGTGTAGTAGGTGCTATTACACAAACTTCGGGCAAAGTGCTTGAACGTGCAGGTGGGGTATCGGATATTGGTGCTGCCCTAACTGGTAACTTACCAGGTGTTATCACTACTGCTAGTACAGGGATGCCTGGTGAAGAAGAACCACAAATTGTAATTCGTGGTGTAAGCTCATGGAATAATAGTGATCCACTTGTTTTGGTAGATGGTATTGAGCGTCCGATGAATAGTGTAGATATCAGTTCTGTACAATCTATATCAGTATTGAAAGATGCCTCTGCTACAGCAGTATATGGGGTGAAAGGTGCCAATGGTGTAATCTTGATTACTACGAAACGTGGTAATGAAGGTAAAGCTAGAATTGATATTGGTGTGAACATGACTGCTAAGATGGCTTCTAAGCTACCTGGTAAATATGATGCTTACGATGCATTAAGATTACGCAATGTCGCTATTGAAAATGAATTGGGTATATCTCCAGATTCATGGAATAACATCATGCCAATATCGGAAATTGAAAAGTATCGTAATCAATCAACCCTTGAAGACTATGAACGCTACCCTAATGTAGACTGGACAGATGCTTTGTTTAAAGGTCATGCAATGTCTTACAATGCCAATGTGAATGTATCGGGTGGTACTAAAATAGTAAAATACTTTGCATCTATTGACTATCTTCACGAAGGCGACCTTTTCAGAGAGTGGGACAATAAGCGTGGATATAATGCAGGTTATGGATACAATCGTATCAATGTGCGTAGTAACTTAGATTTTAATTTAACGAAAACTACTGTATTAAGAACAAATATTTCGGGTTCTCATGGTGTGCGCAAAACACCTTGGAATATTGCTGATGACTCTTTTGGCGCTTCACAATTATGGCAAGCAGCCTATAGTACGCCAAATGATGCTTTTTTACCTGTTTACTCAGACGGTAGCTGGGGTTACTATCCTAACGATACTCAAGGTGCACCAAACTCAGTTGTAAATTTGGCATTGAGTGGTGTAGAAAAGAAAACAACCACACGTATTAATACTGACTTTACATTAGAGCAAGATCTAGGATTCCTTTTGAAAGGTCTTAGTGTGCGTGGTACAATCTCTTGGGATAATTCATTCTTTGAAGCAGGACGTGGTATCAATGACCTTTATAATGATACGCAGTTTAAATGGATTAATCCTGCAACTGGAGAAGTGTTTTATAAACAAGCATTTGATGGATATAATAAGTTTGACTTTCAAGAGGGTATAGCATGGACTACTCAAGGTGGTTCGGTTGCCGATTGGGCTACTACACGCAACTTGTTCTATCAAGCTCAAGTAAACTGGGGTGGTGTATTTGGTAAGAATACAATAGCTGCAATGGGCGTGTTCAACCGCAATGAGCGTGCTAGTGGTAGTGTATTCCCAAGTTATCGTGAAGACTGGGCATTCCGTGTAACCTATGATTATGATAATAGATATTTCTTGGAATACAATGGCGCTTACAATGGTTCTGAAAAATTTAGCAAGGAAAATCGCTTTCACTTCTTCAACTCAGGAGCATTGGGTTGGATGATTAGTGAAGAAAAATTCTTTAAGCCAGTGCGTAAAGTAGTTGATATGTTGAAGGTAAGAGCTTCGTATGGTGAAATTGGTGATGATAACGTAGTTGGTCGCTGGCTTTACGAAACACAATGGGCTTATGGTAGCACTGCATTGATGGGATTAAATCCAATGCAAGGTGAAAGGAGTCCATATACTTGGTATTATGAATCAATTATTGGTAACCCTAATGTACACTGGGAAAAGGCTGTTAAGACAAACTTTGGTATCGACTACTCTTTGTTTGAAGGAATCATTGCAGGTACGGTAGAAATCTTTAGCGACAAACGTTCTGACATTCTTGTTGCTGGTGGTAATCGTGCTATCCCATCATATTATGGAGCAACTGCACCAGTAGCCAACTTAGGACGAGTGAAAACAAAAGGATATGAAATTGAGCTACGTCTTAACTATGAGTTTGCAAATAAACTTCGCTTGTGGGGTAACTTTAATATGACACATGCTGAGAATAAAATCTTGAGTTATGATGATGCTGACTTGCTTGCTGCTTACAAGAAAAATGCAGGTTATGCCATTGGTCAAGCACACTCATATATAGATCATGGCTATATCAATAGCTGGGATGAAATCTATGGTAGTACACAACATAATACTATGGATAATCAAAAACTACCAGGATCATATAATATCATTGACTATAATGGTGACGGTGTAATTGATACGAATGACAATGCTCCTTATGGTTTTACCGGTACTCCTCAAAATACTTACAATGGTACAATCGGTTTTGAATGGAAAGGTTTCACTGGATTCGTTCAATTGTATGGTGTATCAAATGTAAATCGTTATGTTTCGTTTAGTACATTCAATGGTAACTTGAATGTGGCTTTTGACGAAGGCTCATACTGGAATGCAGAGAGTGGAACAGGCAATGTGCCTCTTCCTCGCTGGAACTCTACTCCAAATGGATTTATTAATGGAACGCGATATATGTATGATGGATCTTATATTCGTTTGAAAAACATTGAAGTGGGTTATACATTTACCAATAATTGGGTGAAGAAAATAGGTTTGGGTGATTTGCGTCTATATGTAAATGGAAATAACCTATGGATGTGGTCGCGCATGCCAGACGATCGTGAATCGAATACAGCCGGTACAGGTTTGGCTTCACAAGGTGCATACCCTACGATGAAACGCGTAAACGTTGGTATTAAATTCTCTCTCTAAACTTTGATAAACATGAAAAAATATATTCAAATTATGAAATGTATCGTTGTTGCCTTCCTATTGGCAGGAACAACTGCTTGTACCGATTATTTGGACCGTTCACCGGACTCTTCTATATCTGGCAAAGATGCATTTAAGAACTTCACAAACTTTCAAGGGTTTACTGAAGAACTCTATTACTGTATTCCTGATTTTGCAAAAGGATACTGGACAAACTCATTCAACTGGGGTGAAGATGAAATAATGAATGTGGGTATTGATTACCACATGTGTTATAAAGTAGACCTTGGTGATTTTTGGGGTTGGCAATCTGGTTACGATGGCTGGCAATCGGGCTGGATGGATCGCCGTAATATGAAAACTACAAATGATGATCGTTTTGGTAAATCATTATGGCCTATGGCTTGGTATGGTATCCGTAAAGCTAATATGGGTATAGAGAACTTAAGTAAAATGACTGACGCTACTGCTGAAGAACGTGAAATGGTAGAAGGCCAATTATACTTCTTTAGAGGATGGTTTCACTTCCAATTGATGCAATATTTTGGTGGTTTGCCATACATCGATGAAGTACTTCCTTCAGACCAAACATTGAGATTGGAGCGCCTTAACTATCACCAAACAGCTGCTTTGGCTGCTGCCGATTTTCGTAGAGCAGCAGAATTATTACCAATTGATTGGGATCAAACAACAGTTGGTAAACGTACATTGGGCAAAAATCAACTGCGTATCAACAAAATCATGGCTTTAGGTTACTTAGGCAAGAATTTACTTTGGGCAGCTAGTCCTTTGATGAATCAAGAGTCTACAGGTAGTGCTACATATAACACAGAACTATGTAAGCAAGCTGCTGAAGCATTTGGAGAGCTTCTAACGTTAGTTGAAAGCGGACGCACTCAATATTCATTAGTTAAATTTGAAAAGTTCTCAGATCTATTTTATACAAATAAGCAAAACTGGTTGATGCCTGGTTCTACTGAAGCTATATTCCGTGGTCCATCATACGAGCCAAATGGTACAAACTGGGGGTTCAGTAAACAGTTTCAAACTAGAGAACTTGCAGACGGTGGTGTATTTTCACTACCTACAGCCAACTATGTAGCATACTATGGAATGGCTAACGGTTTGCCACTAGAAGATCCTGCATCAGGTTTTGATAAGAACTTCCCATGGAAAGATCGTGACCCTCGTTTTTATCATGACATTGTGTATGATGGTGCAAAAGTGGTGCAAGGTTCAATGCCTGCAGATGCTGAGTATAACAGATATGCTAACCTTTATACAGGTGGAAACTTTAGAGATTTAAATTATGGAAGCCGCACAGGTTACTTGCTTTATAAATTTATCCCTACTACTTGTAATAAGTACGATGATGGTTATGGCTATGGTAATGCAAACCATGTACACCTTAGTTGGATGCGTTTGGCAGATATCTATTTAATGTATGCTGAGGCTGCTGCTCAATATGGTGGTGGAGCATCTGGCAAATCAAACAATTGTTCACTAACAGCTGAGGCTGCTGTAAATACAATTCGCGCACGTGCCGGTATTGATCCTGTAAATTCGAAATATACAGGCTCACTAACTAACTTTATGAGTGAATTAAGAAGAGAGCGTGCTGTAGAGTTGGCATTTGAAAGTCACCGTTTTAATGACTTACGTCGTTGGTTGCTATTAACAGAATACCCTTATACAATTAAAACATCACAAGAGTTTGTACGTGTAGGTGAATTTAATAATGAAGATGCTACCCAAAACCAAGTTAGTGGATTTAGTGAAAGTATTATTCTAACACGCAATTTAAGTAGCAAACACTATTGGCTACCTCTTAAAGAGAGTGATACCACATTATATCTTGAGTTTTCTCAAAATCCAGGGTGGTAATTTTAATAGCTAAAATAATACGTTAAACAAAAAAGAAAAAGCAATGAAATATATACAATCAAAAATCATTGTGTGCACAATGTTTGCTTTCTCAACCTTGTGTCTGATGGCACAAAATGACTTGGCTGAGAGTGACACATTGAGTGCGGTGAACGATGAAAACGTACAGGTTGCCTTTCGAAAAATTAATAAGAATGATTTGATGGGTGGTATATCTGCTGTGAAGATACCTGAATTGATGGATAAAAACTTCTCTACTTATAGCTTGAGTGGAATGACAGCTTTTGCCGGAGGTTATACAGGCAATCTTTGGGGAATGGATGGATGCTTAATATTAGTTGATGGTGTGCCACGTGATGCTGGCAACGTTACTCCTTCTGAAATTGAAGAAATAACCTTCCTAAAAGGTGCACAAGCTGTGGTGCTTTATGGTAGTAGAGCTGCTAAAGGTGTAATCTTGATTACCACTAAACGTGGTATCTCTGAAGGTCTTCAAATAGATGTACGCGCTACTAGCGAATTTCTTGTGCCTAAGAGCTATCCTAAATATTTAGGGTCTGCCGAATATATGGGGCTTTACAATGAGGCTCGTACAAATGATGGGCTAGATCCTTTGTATTCTACAGCGGATATTTATAATTATGGATCGGGTAAAAATATCTATCGTTACCCAAGTATTGACTTCTTTTCTTCAGATTATTTGAAGAAGGCTTATAATTCGACTAATGTCGTTGCTGAGTTTTCTGGTGGTGGAAGATATGCTAGCTTTTATACTAATATTGGTTGGAATACAAATGATGATTTAATCAACTTTGGCGAAGGCAAAAATAATCGCGCTAACCGTATTAATATGCGTGGTAATATTGATTATCGTTTGAATAGCTGGGTAACAGGTTGGGTAAACGCGAATGCTACTTTTTATGATGTTAAAGGAGATCGTGCTAACTATTGGGCAAATTCATCAACATTACGTCCCAATAGAGTTTCACCGCTAATCCCTATTAGCTTTATTGAAGGTAGTGATGAATCATCTATGAACTTAGTAAACAACAGTAACTACCTTATTGATGGTCAATACTTGTTGGGTGGTACTCAATTAGATCAAACAAACCCATTTGCTGCAATGTATGTGGCTGGTAATACTAAATACACCAATCGCCAATTACAATTTGATGCTGGCGTGAAGCTAGATTTAGATCAACTGTTGAAAGGATTATCGTTCCGTGCACAAGTTGCTATTGACTATAATACCGCTTATAATACTACTGTTAGCAATAATTATGCAACCTATGAAGCTACATGGAATAATTATTCAGGTGGAGATCTTATAACTGGATTGACTCAATATGGTAAAGATGAACAAAGCGGTACTCAAGATATTAGTGGTAGTTCTAGTAGACAAACTGTATTCTTTTCTGGTCAATTCAACTATGAAAGAAGCTTTAAAGGACGTCACAATTTGACTGCTATGATTTTAGCAACAGGATTTCAACAATCTATTTCTGGAGAATATCATAATACTTGTAATGCGAATCTTGGTTTTCAACTTGGGTACAACTATAAGAGTCGTTATTTTGCAGATTTTAGTGGTGCAGAAATTCATTCAGCTAAGTTAGCTCCAGGTCATCGCAATGCATTTTCTCCAACTTTATCTCTAGCTTGGAGATTGAGCAATGAAGATTTCCTAAAAAATTCTTCAGTGGTAGACGATTTGAAAATCTATGCTTCTGGTGGTATTCTTCATACAGATTTAGATATAAACAACTTTTATATGTATCAAAACATTTACACATCTACCGGTACATGGTGGGGATGGTGTGATGGTGCAGTAGAACAGTCTTTTGATGCACGTAGAGGTAAAAATTTAGATTTGACTTTCATTAAAAGAAAAGAAATAAATGCTGGGATTAATGGTTCATTCTGGAATAGATTATTGACAGTTGACATGAGCTTCTTTGTAAATGAGATGAACGGCTTGTTAACATTGCCTTCTACTATTTATCCAAACTACTTCTCAACCTATTGGCCAGAATCTTCATTTGTGCCTTACATTAATTATAACAATAACAAACGCATTGGTTTTGATTTTAATGTAAAAGCTAATAAGCAGTTTGGTCAGGTTAACTTGGAATTAGGTGTAGCTGGTACATATATGAAACATAAAGCAACAAAACGTGATGAGAACTTTGAGTACGATTATCAAAAACGTGAAGGTCGTTCATTGGATGCATTATTTGGATTGCAAAATGCAGGTTTCTTCTATGATCAAGCTGATATTGATAACTCTCCAACACAAAACTATGGTACTGTAAAACCTGGTGATATTAAATATGTAGATCAAAACAACGATGGTGTTATTGACTCAAAAGACCAAGTTTACTTAGGAAAAGGTGGATGGTATGGAGCACCGTTTACAATGGGGGTTCATCTAACAGCTAGCTGGAAAGATTTTACTCTATTTGCATTGCTAACTGGTAATATGGGAGCTAAAGCCTATAAAGACAATTCTTACTGGTGGGTTTATGGTGACCGTAAGTATTCGGAAGTTGTTCGTGATCGTTGGACTGAAGAAACTAAAGACATTGCTACTTATCCACGCTTAACAACGTTGAGTGGAGATAATAACTTCCAAGCATCAGACTTTTGGCTTTATAAAACTAACCGATTTGATTTGGCTAAAGTGCAATTGACATACAATTTACCTCAAAATGTATTGCGCAGATGCTTCATAAAAGGTTTCCAAGCCTATGTATATGGTGCAAACTTGGTGACATTCTCTAAAGAACGAGAATATATGGAAATGAACATTGGTAGTTCTCCACAATGCCGTTCATACGCATTAGGAATAAAGGCTACGTTCTAATTAAACCGTATTTAAAAATAAAATTATCATGAAAAATATAATAAAACTTTTAGCGGTATCTCTTTTGTTTGTAAGCTGTGAGGATATGTTTACTCCTCAAATTGAAAACAATTTGGACATAGATCATATCTATAACAATGCTAGCTATGCACAAGGTCTTCTTGCTAATGGATATACACGTATTCCAATAGATAGTTGGTCATTCAATGATGTGGCTACAGATGATGCTGTAAATAATGACAATGCTAATAACTATCGTAAGATGGCATCTGGTTCTTGGGCGGCAGACAACAATCCTATGGACCGTTGGACTTCTTGTCGTTCTGCCATTCATTATTTAAATCTTTTTCTTGCAGAAGCCGACAAAGTAAATTGGGCTGCTGATGAACTAGTTGCTGAGATGTTTAATGATCGTATGAAAGGTGAAGCATACGGACTTAGAGGTATGTACATGTATTACTTGCTTCAGTCACATGGTGGATGGGCTGAAAATGGTGAGCTCCTTGGAGTGCCTCTTATTACTGAGCCTGAAACTACATCTTCAGATTTTAATCAACCACGTGCTAGTTTTGATAATTGCATGAAGCAATTATATTCAGACCTTAATATGGCTATTGAGTTGCTACCTGTAGATTTTGGTGATATAGCAAATGATGCAAATGTTCCTGCTAAATATAAAAATAAAGGTGTAACAGCAGCTCAATATACGCGTGTGTTTGGCGACCTAGTGCGTTTGCGTATGACAGGTAGAATAGCTGAAGGTATTCGTGCTCAAGCAGCTTTGCTTGCAGCTAGCCCAGCATTTGCAACTGGAACTACAACTACATGGACAGATGCAGCACAATATGCAGCTACTGTACTCAATAGAATAGGTGGTGTGAGTGGTTTGGATAATACTGGCCATACTTGGTATGCTAACAGTGGTGACATTGAGGCATTGAAAGCTGGAGATAATCCCAAAGAAATCTTATGGCGCTCGGGCTCAGAAAGTAGTAGCTCTCTTGAGGAAGATCACTTCCCTCCAACGCTTTATGGTAAAGGACGTTTAAATCCATCTCAAAACTTAGTAGATGCTTTCCCTATGGCTAATGGATATCCAATTTCTGCTAGCAATAGCCAATACAACTCGACTAATCCTTACTCAGACCGTGATCCACGTTTAGCTCTTTATGTATTATACAATGGTAATACTGCTGGACCAAGTAATACCACTATTTATACTGCTGCTGATGGTACAACAAACGATGCGTTGAATAAAACTGAAACGTCTACACGTACTGGGTATTATATGCGTAAATTGATGCGTCAAGATGTAAATCTAAATCCATCATCTGTAA
>CAMTPH010000106.1 GCA_947074345.1 uncultured Bacteroides sp.
GTTTTGTATAGGATGCAAATATAAAATAATAAATTGTATAGGTACTCACTTTCATGTAATTAGATAAAATATGTAATTTTTTTAATGTGTAACTATTGCAGATTCAAAATATATGCGTATATTTGCAACCGCAATGAGGGAATTGCTAATAAAAACATATTGGTGCGTTAGTTCAGTTGGTTAGAATACATGCCTGTCACGCATGGGGTCACGGGTTCGAGTCCCGTACGCACCGCTTCAAAGAAATCCATTTTTGTATGAGTAATACAGAAATGGATTTTTTGTTTTTACTCAATTTCATCCCTTTTCCATTAAACTTTTGAATTCGATAGATTGTTGATTTTATATTATAATCAAATGTAACTGGCTATGGATGTAGAAAAACAACTATCAGACTTGCAAGAAACTAATTATTTGGTGTTTATCTTCTTTTATGCCGATTGGTGTCCTCATTACGAATGGTTGCAAGAGGCTATTAATACATATGAAAAGAGAACTGTAAAATATGTGCAGGTTAATATTGGGGAGAATAAAATGTTAGCTGAAACATATAATGTTGAAAGTGTTCCTACTTTTATATTAATGCATCATCAATACGAGCTTTGGAGAAAGATAAGTGATATTACGATTGATGAGTTAAGATTGGTATTAAGCGAGTTCTAATTTACACTGATATATAAATATCTTCTTTTTGTTTCATGTTACATGAAACAACGTTTTCTAGTACAGAATACACTGTTCCATGTAGCATGGAACAATATTAAATGGTGCATTCTTATTTTTAATAATGATTATATTATAACTCGTCTTTTCTGATAGAAAATAGAAAAGGTTATAAATCTGCACATAACAGAGTTATAACCTTTTTAATGTATAAGTATTAGATTTTATTTCTTAATAAGCTTCGTCGTGTACACCCTTAACGGCGCGTCCACTTGGGTCGTTTTGTCCTTGAAATGATGCATCCCATGCTAGAGCTTCTGGAGTAGAACAAGCAACACTAGGTACACTAGGTACACTCTTTGCTGCACTTTCACTAGGAAAGTGTTCTTCGAAGATCGTGCGATAATAATATTCTTCCTTATTCATTGGTGTATTAATAGGGAAGCGTTCTGCGGCTTTGGCCATTTGTTCGTCAGTAACTGCCGCCGAAGTTACTTCTTTGAGTGTATCAATCCAGCTATATCCAACACCATCGCTAAACTGTTCTTTTTGGCGCCATGCTACACTTTCGGGTAACATGTCAGCAAATGCTTCACGTACAATTTTCTTCTCAATTACTTTACCAGGTGCCATTTTGGCTTCAGGATTAGTACGCATTGCTATATCAAGAAACTCTTTATCCAAGAAAGGTACACGACCTTCTACTCCCCATGCAGATAGACTTTTGTTTGCTCGTAAGCAGTCGTACATATGTAGTTTAGATAACTTACGGACAGTCTCTTCATGAAATGCTTTCGCATTGGGTGCTTTATGAAAATAAAGATAACCGCCAAAGATTTCATCAGCACCTTCGCCACTTAAAACCATTTTGATACCCATTGACTTGATAACACGCGCCAATAAGTACATAGGAGTAGAAGCGCGAACAGTTGTTACATCATAGGTCTCAATATAGTAAATAACATCGCGAATGGCATCAAGGCCTTCTTGGATGGTATAGTTAATTTCATGATGAACAGTACCGATATAGCTTGCTACTTCGCGAGCTTTAATTAAGTCTGGTGCTTCTTTTAAACCAACCGCAAAAGAGTGAAGTTGTGGCCACCAAGCATCGCTTGCGCCATCATTCTCAATACGTTTTGCTGCATATTTTTTTGCAATTGCAGATATTACAGAAGAATCTAACCCACCGCTAAGTAAAACTCCGTATGGAACATCACTCATTAACTGACGTTGCACAGCTTCTTCCAATCCATTATAGATTGCTTCAACGCTTGCTTCATTGTCTTTAACTTCATCATACTCCATCCAGTCGCGTTTGTACCAAGGTTTCATTTCCCCTTCTTTACTATAATAGTAATGTCCAGGAAGAAATGGCTCGTAAGATTCACAAAAACCTTCCAACGCTTTTAGTTCGCTTCCAAAATAAACTTTACCATCAGCATCTTTTCCTATATACAATGGAATTACACCGATTGGGTCTCTGGCGATCAAAAATTCATCCTTTTCTTCATCATAAAGAGCGAAAGCGAAAATACCACTCAAGTCTTCAAGAAAATCGATTCCTTTATCTTTGTATAAAGCAAGAATCACTTCGCAATCACTTCCGGTTTGGAAGTGATATTTTTGTGCATAGCGATTGCGAATTTCTCTATGATTATAGATTTCACCATTAACAGCCAATATATGTTTATGATCTGGTGAGTATAAAGGTTGTCCACCGCTTTTAGGATCTACAATAGATAGTCTTTCGTGTGCCAAAATAGCACTATTACCACAGTAGATTCCACTCCAGTCCGGACCGCGATGACGTATCTTTTGCGCCATGCGCAGAGCTTTTTTCCTCAATTCAGGAGTCTGCTCTTTTATATTGAAAATACCTGCAATTCCACACATGAGATTTGAATTTAAGTGTTTTACTAGTTTATATTATTTATTTAAGTAAGCATCAATGTTTGCAGCTGCTTTTCGTCCATCAGCCATCGCTCTAACTACTAAGCTGGCACCCATTGAAGCATCACCTGCTATAAAGACATTGTCAGCAAATTCAGGTTGCTCAGTTTTTAAGAATCCCATTGCAAGAAGAACCATATCAGCTTCGATAATTTCTTTTTTACCTGTTGGCTTCATTGTCATTCTTCCTCCATTTTCACCTGGTATCCATTCTACCTCTTCAACCTCTACACCTGTTACTTTACCGTTTTTACCAATAAACTGATTTGATGCTAAAGACCATCTGCGTGAACATCCTTCTTCGTGACTCGAAGTTGTTTTCAGTACAACTGGCCATTGCGGCCAAGGAGTTGCAGGGTTATGTCCAACAGGTGGTTGTGGCATGATTTCAATTTGTGTCACTTTAGATGCTCCATGGCGTACGCTAGTACCAATACAGTCTGAACCGGTATCACCACCACCAATCACTAAGACTTTTTTGCCTTTTGCATTCACTAATTGATCTTTAGTAAATGTGATGCCGTCTAATAGGCTATTTTGTTGAGAAAGCATCTCTAAAGCAAAATGTATGCCTTTTAACTCACGTCCTGGGATTGTTAAATCACGTGGAGTTTCTGCACCTACACATAAACAATATGCATCAAACCCTTCAGGTAATTTCTGGAGATTAACTTCAACGCCCATTTCAAAGATAATGCCTTCTTCTTTTAGAAGTTTTATTCTTCTATCGATGATATTTTTATTCAATTTGAAATTGGGGATACCATATCTTAAAAGACCACCTGGAGCATGAGCTTTGTCGAATATTGTAACCGTATATCCTTTTTGATTTAATTGATTGGCAGCAGCTAATCCTGCTGGACCGGCACCAACTACAGCAACTTTCTTTCCATTGCGCTTAGGTATAATTGGTTTTATATATCCTTCGCGAAAGGCAACTTCGACGATGGCAGCTTCATTCTCACGAATCGTTACTGGTTCATCGCATGATAGTTTTAGAACGCAGCTCTTCTCGCAGAGTGCAGGACATATTCGTCCTGTGAATTCAGGAAAATCACAAGTATTCGAAAGTATTTCGAAAGCTTCTTGCCATTTGCCTCTATATAATGCATCTTGCCATTCTGGTTGTTTGTTGCCTAGAGGGCATGCCCAATGACAAAACGGAACTCCACAGTCCATGCATCGAGATGCTTGTCGTTTTCTATCATTTGTATTAAGAGTTTGCTCTACTTCTCCAAAATCAGTAATACGTTCATGTACGGGGCGATATCCGGCCTCCTGACGGTGTATAGTTAAAAATGCTTTTGAGTCTCCCATTTTTCTTTTTCTTTTATCGGTTAGTAATCGCGTTGCATATCAGCAATTTTTTGCTGTAGTTTTTTCATTTGCTCTTCTTGTAGTACTTTCTTGTATTCAATAGGTACTATCTGAATAAATTGATCTACATAACGATTCCAATCATCGAGCATTGTACGAGCTAATTTAGAGCCAGTGTATAAATAATGTTGGCGAATTAATTCGTGTAGTTCTTTGCGATAGCTAGCTTCTTCGATTAAAGAAAGTTCAACCATTTCCATGTTACAGAAATAATCAAAGTTTCCGTCTTTATTCCAAACATAAGCAACACCACCACTCATACCAGCAGCAAAGTTACGTCCTGTTTCACCTAGCACTACAACTCGTCCGCCAGTCATATATTCACAACAGTGATCACCAACTCCTTCTACGACAACAATAGCACCAGAGTTTCTGACTGCAAAACGCTCACCTACGCGACCATTAATATAAACTTCACCACTTGTTGCGCCATACAACAATGTATTTCCGGCAATTGTATTTTGTTCTGCTTCAAAATTGCTTCTGATAGGAGGTAGTACAGATATTCTACCACCGCTTAACCCTTTTCCAAGGTAATCATTAGCTTCACCTTCTAATTTGAAGTTTACTCCAGGTGTTAGGAAAGCACCAAATGATTGTCCTGCAGAACCTTTGAATTTGATGTTTATAGTATGTTCAGGCAAGCCTGCTTCACCATATTTAGCTGCGATCGCACCCGAAAGCATTGCTCCAACTGCGCGATCGGTATTAGCGATTGTGTATTCTAAAGAAATTTCTTTTTGATTCTCAATAGCATCTTGAGCTGCATGAAGTATTTCTACGTCTTTTACATTTGAAATGCCATGATCTTGTTCTGATACATTTCTAATAGCAGCATTGTTATTGATGCGGGTAAGTACTTTATCGAAATTGATAAGTTGATGCTTTTCGCATTTATCCTCCGGTTTACGTTCTATTAGATCCGTACGTCCAATGATATCATCTAAACGTTCTACGCCTAGTTCTGCTAAGTGTTCGCGAACTTCTTGAGCTAAGAATGTGAAGAAGTTAACAAGATACTCACTACGGCCAATGAAGCGTTTGCGTAATTCTTCATTTTGAGTAGCAACCCCCACAGGGCAAGTATTCATGTGGCATTTACGCATCATTACACATCCCAAAACAATTAATGCAGATGTTGCAAAACCGAACTCTTCTGCACCAAGCATCGCCATCAATACAATATCACGACCGGTTTTTAATTGTCCATCAACTTGCAGCATTACTTGTCCACGCAAGCCATTCAAAACAAGTGTTTGTTGAGTTTCGCTTAATCCTAGTTCTGGAGAAATACCTGCATATCGTATAGATGAAGCAGGAGAGGCTCCTGTACCACCTTCAGCACCCGAAATAACAATCAAATCGGCTTTAGCTTTTGCAACACCGGCTGCAATTGTACCAACACCACTTTCTGCTACTAGTTTAACACTAATCTTCGCTTTTGGATTTACATTTTTCAAATCGAAAATAAGCTGTGCTAAATCTTCGATAGAGTAAATATCGTGATGAGGTGGAGGAGATATTAATGAAATACCAGGAATAGAGTGACGCGTTTTTGCAATGATCTTGTCAACCTTATAACCAGGTAATTGACCTCCCTCTCCTGGTTTTGCACCCTGAGCTACCTTGATTTGGATTTCATCAGCATTTACTAAGTATTCTGCTGTTACACCAAATCGGCCAGATGCAACTTGCTTGATAGCACTGCGCAATGATGTACCATCTTCTAGCGGTGTAAAGCGTACTGGATCTTCTCCACCTTCACCTGTATTACTACGGCCATGAATTTTGTTCATTGCAATAGCCATTGCTTCATGCGCTTCTTTGCTTATAGAACCGTAACTCATGGCACCGGTTACAAAACGACGTAATATGCTTTCTACTGGTTCAACTTTATCGATGCTTATTGGGCTTTTCTTAAACGATAAGAAATCGCGTAAGAAAATTGGTGCTTTTTTGTCATCTACAAGAGATGAATATTCTTTAAACTTCTTATAACTACCTAAGCGTGTAGCCAATTGAAGTGTGCTAATAGTTTCTGGATTCCAAGCATGTTCTTCGCCATCTTTACGGAAGTTGTAGATACCTTTATTAGGTAGTATTTTATCTACATTCTCATTTTCAAAACCTTCGTTATGCATGGCAATTGCATCTTTTGCAATCTCATCTAGGCGAATACCGCCAATTGTTGAGTTTAATCCTCCAAAGTATGCATTACTTAATTCTTCACTTAGACCAACTGCTTCAAAGATTTTTGCGCCTCGGTATGAACGAATTGTGCTAATACCCATCTTGCTCATTACTTTGAACAAACCTTTGCAAATTGCTTTTATGTAATTCTTCTCAGCAGTGGCATAGTCTAGTTGTATCTCTTTTTCTGCAACCTGCTTTTCTAGAACTGCAAAAGCCATATAAGGATTTAAGGCACTAGCACCAAAGCCTAGGAGTAATGCTGCATGCATAACTTCACGAATCTCTCCACTCTCAACAATCAAAGCTGTTTGTACGCGTTTACCAACTGAAATTAGATGGTGATGTACGGCACTTACAGCCAATAATGATGGAATAGCAGCATATTTTTCGTCTATATTGCGATCTGATAATACAATGTAGTTTACACCCTCATTAACAGATTCTTCAGCCAATTTGCATAGATCAGCTATTGCATCTTGAAGTCCTGTCTTTCCTTTAGCTACTTCAAAAAGTAAAGGTAGTTTTATTGTATTGAATCCTTTATAACGGATGTTGCATAATATATCAAGCTGTGTATTGTTTAGAATAGGATGATTTAAACGAACCATTTTGCAATGACTTTCGTTTGGAGTCAAAATATTCATTCCTACAGCTCCAATATATTCTGAAAGAGACATAACTAACTCTTCACGAATTGGATCGATGGGAGGATTAGTTACTTGCGCAAATTGTTGACGGAAATAATTATACAATAATTGTGGCTTATCAGATAGAATAGCAAGCGGAGAGTCGTTTCCCATTGAGTGAATAGGTTCAGCTCCTGTTGCGGCCATTGGTGTGATAACCTTCTCAATATCTTCGCGTGAATACCCAAAAGCATTAAGCATTTTGTTGTAGTTTGTTACACTTTGAGATATTTTACGGCCGCTTTTAAGTTCATCTAATTCAATTCTGTTTGTTGAAAGCCAATTGCGATATGGTCTAGCTTCTGCTAAACGTTGTTTTAATTCGCCATCATAATATACTTGACCGTTTTCAGTGTCAACCATGATGATTTTACCTGGTTGCAAGCGGCCTTTCTCTTTGATGTCTCCTGGCTCAAAATTCATTACTCCTACTTCGCTGGCAACAACCATTGTGTCATTATTGGTAATTAAATAACGAGCTGGTCTTAATCCGTTGCGGTCTAACATACCACCTGCAAATCGTCCATCACTGAAAAGCAATGCAGCTGGTCCATCCCATGGTTCCATCAAAATAGAGTGATATTCATAGAATGCTTTTAGATCTTCACTAATCGGATTTTTCTCATTGAATGATTCTGGTACTAGCATTGCCATAGCATGTGGTAAGCTTAATCCTGACATCACAAGAAATTCAAGAACATTATCGAGAGATGCACTGTCGCTCATTCCTGGTTGTACGATAGGATGTATATCCTTGATATCTCCAAGTTGTGAAGATGATAATACACTTTCGCGTGCTTCCATCCATCCACGGTTACCACGAATGGTGTTGATTTCGCCATTGTGTGCTAAAAGACGGAATGGTTGTGCCAATCCCCATGTAGGGAATGTATTTGTGCTAAATCTTGAATGTACTAAAGCTAATCCACTTGTAAAGTAGCTATTTGTTAAATCAGGAAAGTAGTTACGTAACTGCATCGAAGACAACATCCCTTTATAAATGATGTTTCTAGTCGATAAAGAAACGATGTAGAATTCATTCTTTTTATTTATTGCAGAATTTCTAACTCTGTTCTCAATTTTCTTTCTGATTAAATATAATTTATGCTCTGCAGTTTCTGTTTCAGTAAAACCTGTAACAAATATCTGTTTAATCTCAGGTTCGGCAGCAAGCGCTGATTCACCTAATATTTCAGGGCAGGTAGGTACATTGCGTAAATGCATAAGCGTTAGACCTTCCTTTTCGATTTCTTCAATAGCTATACTAAGTATATCTGCTTGGCTTTTTGAATCTTTTGGAAAGAATAATAGTCCTGTACCGTATTTCCCTTTTTCAGGAACTGGAATTCCTTGTAATAAGATAAATTCATGAGGTATTTGAAGCATAATACCAGCTCCATCACCAGTCTTGTTGTCAGCTCCTTCGGCTCCGCGATGACGCATATTTTCCAATACCTTAAGTGCTGATTCAACTATGTCATGAGACTTTTGGCCATGAATATTTACAATCATACCTACACCACAAGCGTCATGCTCATTATCGGGGTTGTATAGTCCGATTTTATTTAGTTGTTGGTATGATATTTCTTCTGTTTTGTTGTTAAAAAGTTCTCTTTTTTTCATTCTATTTAGCTTAAATGTTCAATAAAACCTCTTGTGACTTTCATATTGTCCTGCAAACATAGTGATTTAATTTCATTATGATATATTAAAATGTGTATTTGATAACATAAATTAAATAATAAATGCCGATATGTTTATGTATGTTATAGAAAATCGTCTGTTTATATCAAATTATAATGTATACGCCTGTCTTATGTGATAATCTGAAAGATAGTTTAATTGTTTTGTGATTTTCTTTTCATATTAACAAAATGATACATATTTCGTTTAATCCTTTTTTTCTGTCAAATAATTGGCCTATTTATAAACATGTTGTTGTTATATTGTCTATTTTTGCATCTCAAAAAATAAAATATAAAATACTATTTTTGGAATTGTATACTATATTTGTACACACGACAGCTATCCCATCTTGATAAATTGTCTTTATCGAATGGATTATCGAGGTTTTGCTATCGCCGGTGCAGCATTAATTGTCGAATATCAAATCATAAATTTCTATAACGCACAGGTCATATTTTATACCATATGATATTCTGTTTTCTTGCTAAGTACTTTT
>CAMTPH010000107.1 GCA_947074345.1 uncultured Bacteroides sp.
TTTGAAGTTGGCGAAACTGTAAAAGTATCATATGTTGATCAGCAACATAAAGATATCGATCCTAATAAATCTGTATATCAAGTAATTTCTGGTGGCAATGATTTGATTCGTATGGGTGGAAAAGATATCAATGCACGTGCTTATCTATCTCGTTTCAACTTCTCAGGAGGTGATCAAGAGAAACTTTGTAGCATGCTTTCTGGTGGTGAAAGAAACCGTCTTCACTTGGCAATGGCATTGAAAGAAGAGGGTAACGTATTGCTTCTCGATGAGCCAACCAATGATATTGACGTTAATACACTTCGTGCATTAGAAGAAGGTCTAGAAGATTTCGCTGGATGTGCAGTAGTTATCTCGCACGACCGTTGGTTCCTAGATCGTATTTGTACACACATTCTTGCATTTGAAGGTGATTCTAACGTATTCTATTTTGAAGGTTCGTATTCAGAATATGAAGAGAATAAGATGAAACGATTAGGTAATGAAGAGCCAAAACGCGTTCGTTATAGAAAACTAATGAATGATTAATCATTATTAGAACATATATTTATCCGAAAAGAGTCCTACATAAACTGTAGGACTCTTTTTGTTTTATAGTGCTACATATGGTATAAAACATTTAAAAAATAGACGTATTTTTATACATTATATTAAAAGTTATTAATTATATTTGTCCGAATAACAATTATCAATTATTAACATCTATTAATTAACAAAGAGAATTATGAAAGTACGCCTAATTCATTTCCTGTTGGTTATAGTACTTTGCGTTTGTTCTGCAAACAACTTAGTTGCACAAACCACGGTGAAAGGTCAAGTTGTAGACGCTGAGACAGATGAACCATTAATTGGGGCCGCTGTATCAATAGAAGGTACTTCACATGGTAGCGTAACCGACATTGATGGGTATTTTACCCAAGTAGTTAACCAAAATCAAACACTTGTAATTAAGTATCTGGGGTACAAAGACTACAAAAAGAAAATTACTCAAGCTGGTGGTACAGTAAATCTGGGAGTCATTAAACTACAACTAGACGCATTTGCCCTTAGCGATGTGACTATTACATCATCAGTCGCGATTGCACGTAAAACTCCAGTTGCTGTTTCAACTCTCACACCTGCATTTATTGAAGAGAAATTGGGTACTCAAGAATTCCCTGAAGTATTAAAATCAACTCCTGGTGTATATGCTACAAAACAAGGAGGTGGATATGGTGATTCTAAAATTACTGTACGTGGTTTTAAATCTGAAAATGTTGCAGTAATGATCAATGGTGTTCCTATGAATGATATGGAATGGGGAGGTGTATACTGGAGTAACTGGGCAGGATTATCAGATGTAACTCGCTCTATGCAGGTTCAACGTGGTCTTGGTGCTGCCAAAGTATCTTCACCATCAGTGGGTGGATCAATAAATATCATCACTCGTTCAATTGATACTCAAAAAGGTGGATCAGTTTCTTATGCTATGGGTAATGATGGCTACAATAAAATTCTATTTAATGTATCAACCGGACTTTCTAAATCAGGTTGGGCTTTATCTTTATTAGGAGGTAAAACCTGGGGAGACGGATATATACAAGGTGCTAACTTTGAAGGATATAACTGGTTCGTGAATATTGCTAAGCAGATTAATGATAATCATCAACTATCATTTACAGGTTTTGCTGCTCCACAATGGCACAACCAACGTAATAGACAAGATGGTTTGACTATTGAAGGATGGCAAGAATATGGTAGGAAGTATATGAATGGGCAAAGTCCTTATAGATACAATCCTACTTATGGATTTGGTATTGATGGCCAACGCAAAACTTCACAACGCAATCAATACAATAAGCCTCAATTATCTCTTAACCATCTATGGCAAATCAATCAAACTTCAAGTTTGAGTACTGCATTATATGCATCTATTGGACGCGGTTTTGGATTTAGCGGTCAAGGTATAACAACAGCTGATCGTAATAATTGGTATGGAAGTAGCAATGGTATTCTGAATATGACCTTCCGCAATCCTGATGGAACTTTTGCATACAATGATATTTATGCACTGAACGAAGAGAGTGAAGTAGGATCTGTAATGGTAATGTCAAAGTCAATAAACTATCATAACTGGTACGGATTACTTTCTACTTATACTTCTAAGTACAAAGATTTTGATTTTTATGGTGGTATTGATATACGATACTATAAAGGCACACATACAAACGAGATAGAGGACTTATACGGTGGTAACTATTATATTGATGCTTCATCTCGCAAATCAATTTCGTCAGTAAACAACTCTGCAGCTTTGGCAGGCAATTCATTTATCAATCAGAAATTGCAAGTAGGCGATGTTGTATATCGTGATTACGACGGCTTTGTTGTCTCTGAAGGATTGTTTGGTCAAGTAGAATATAGTAGAGATAAATTGAGTGCATTTGCAGCAGCTTCTATCTCGAACAATAGTTATTGGCGTTATGATAGATTCTATTATGACAAACAACACGCAAAATCTTCAACAGCTAACTTTATTGGTTGGTCTGCTAAGGGTGGTATCAATTATAATATTACTGATCATCACAATGTGTTTGCTAATATCGGACATATCAGTCGTGCTCCATTTTTCTCGGGTGGCGTATTCTTGAATAGTACAAACAGTAACGCATTGAATAAAGATGCTGTAAATGAGAAAATATTCTCTGTTGAATTGGGTTATGGCTTCCAATCATCAATATTCTCGGCTAATGTCAATGTATATTACACAAAGTGGAAAGATAAAACAATGGCTAAATCATCAACTGTTACTTTCTATGAAGGTAGTTTGAATCAAGTTTATAATCCATCTTTAAATATTGCTGATACACGTGCTGTTATTAATATGCAAGGTGTAAACTCTATACACAAAGGGATAGAGATGGATTTTGTTTTCAAACCTCTTTATTGGTTAGATATTAATGGTATGTTCTCTTTGGGAGATTGGTATTGGGATAACGATGCAAGCGGTCAATTTACAGTAGAAGGACAATTTATTGCTAATGGAACTGTTTTGACATCAGATGGTAAAGAGCAAACTGTAATTGTTCCTGCTATAGAAAACAACTTAACACCTTCTACTATGGAACTTAACTTGAAAGGAGTTAAAGAAGGTGGATCTGCACAGTTAACCGCAGGATTAGGTGCTAATGCACGTATTAGCAAATCACTAGGTGTTGGCTTAGACTGGATTTTGTATGCTCGCAATTACGCTGATTGGCAATTGAACTCAAGTGATATTGTATTAAATGGTACTAAGAATTTTGCTACACCATGGCGTATTCCTACTGCTTCAACATTTGACTTAAATGCTTATTATCGTTTTGACTTCGGTAAAGTAAATGCTACAATTTCGGGAAATATAAATAATCTTTTCAATCAAACATATATTACTGATGCTATGGACGGCAATAAACATGATTGGCAAACAGCCTATAATGTGTTTTATGGTTTTGGACGTACATTTAATATAAGATTGAAAATTGGTTTCTAATTATAATAACGAAAAGCAATTATGAAGAATAAATATATATCATCTTTATTTGTAGCTGCAGTAATTGTATTGAGCAGTTGCAATTATAATGACAAGAACTTCGATGGTCTGAAAGAACTTACTTCGCCCGAAGATGTAATTAAGTTAGATTATACGCTTGTTGATGCTGATTATGCAGCAATTGCAAGCAATAGTACTAATAAGAAAATAGCTCAAGAAGCTGACGTAACTAGTCAACTAAGTGCTGTTGCTAGTAATTTCTGTTTATCAGATGTTATAACAGCCAAACAATATGTGCCCGCATTTCTTGCAGCCAAATGGTATACTGCAGATGCTGGTTCGGCAATTAAAGTTACTTATAATGAATCTGTTGATGCTCCAGAATATTTAGCTCAAATAGATGAAGCACAGACTTATGTATTGACAGCAGCTGATTATGCATCAGTTATTGATACAGAGGGAGTTGATTATTTCTATCCTTCTAAACCTGCAGCTACTTATTTGCCACGCATTATTAGAAGTGCAATATCTAATCCTGAATCAGGTCAATACTTAGCTGTTCAATACAATTATTCTACTACTGATCCATCATCAACCGGTGAACCTGAAGTTGAAAGCTACAATAGTGTTATTGATGCTGTTGAAGGACCTGTAGGCGAATATACAGTTAAAGGAAATGTTGCAGCTCTTTATGCTAGAGGATTCTTATTATCGGATGGTACAGCAACTATTTTGGTTTATGCTAATGCTTTACCTAATGTAACTTTGGGTGATGAGATTATAGTAAAAGGAACAACTTCAACATACAGCGGTGCAAAACAGTTTGGTGCTTCTGGATTAGAAATAACTCGTCTTGCTAGTGCTGAAAGCTTCTCTTATCCAAAAGCAACGGCTATGTCAGCTAGCGAAATGGATACTTATGTAGCCAATTCCTCATCTGCACCTCTTAATCATGTAACTTATACAGGTACCTTGTCTATTTCGGGTTACTACTATAATGTTGCTATCGAAGGGGCTTCTACTGCAATAGGTAGTCTATCATATCCTTTCAAAGGAGTTGTATCTCCAGAATTAAATGGCAAACAAGTTACAGTAACAGGTTATATTATTGGTGTTTCAAGTGGTAAATATGTCAATACCATGATTACATCGATTGCTGAAGTTGATAATACTCCTACAACTCCTATCGGTGTTGTTCAGTTATCTGATGCAGGAGAGTATACTGTACAGGGTCAAATTATAGCAACCTATTCACGAGGTTTCTTGCTTAACGATGGTACACATGGTATATTAGTATATCAAGCAACAGAATTGCCCATTGGTACAACAGTACAAGTAACCGGAACAACTTCTGTTTATGGTGGATTAAAACAATTTGGAAGTACTGCTATCGTTACTGAAATAGCAGAAGGAACAGGTACAACAACCTATCCAACGCCTCATAGCATGTCTATAGACGAGGTTGACAACTATGCAACTGCTCCTTATGTACGTTATGTTAGTTACAAAGGTGTATTAACTATCAATGGTAATTATTATAATGTAACGGTTGATGGCGCTACAGTAGTTGGTTCTGTTTCTTATCCTATTGCAGGAAGTGTAGACGCTGAATTAAATGGTAAAGAAGTGGTAGTAGTAGGATATACAATCGGTTCAACAGGAAGCAGTACCAAGTATATGAATACGATGATAACTTCTGTTGAAGAAGCTACAACACCTGCTGCACGAGCTGTTTATACACGTGCTGCTAATACAGAACAAATCTATGTAATGTATCAATATAATAATGGAAGTTGGGTGGCAGCAAGTGGAACTGCGATGGTTTCTCCTTCAGACTATTCAAAAATGGGATTATCAAATAATAATTTCTCTTCTACCAATAAACCCGAAAGTTATCTACCACAGTTCTTAAGCATGGAATTGCCTTATGCACAAGAGGGAGAAACTATAGCAGCTGTATATTATTACTATAATGGTACTACAACAGATATAGCATCACAAGAGTATACATATACATCGGGCGTATGGACAGCTAATACAAATATTGAAGTAGTTACAGATCAATTTGTATTTGATGGTACTGTTTGGAATTATGACCCTAGTATTGTTATCAATTTAAAGAAAGGCGATGCATATACAAAAGAATTTATGCAAGTAACTGTCGATGGTGTAAAAGCTAATAAGGGAGAAGAATATATTGATTCATATGGTACAGCAGAATTCTATTATGGTATCTCTGCTTACTATGGCAATGTAGATGTTACAATAGCTAAATGGAAGCTATATTCACCTTATGGCAATCTATCAGATTCGGAAGTTGAAGCCTTGATAGTTGAACATGCTAAGAGTGGTATATTCGTTTACTCTCTAGAACATTATCATCCAGACTTAGACGTTATTCCTGGTATTGATGTTACAGTTACAATCAATTACGATACTTATAACTCAGCCGGTTCTGCAGGTGTGAATCAGATAAAATATCTTGTAATCGGTAAAGGTCAGTTCGAATATATAGAAGATTCTTATCAAGAATTAGAGTAAATATCTTCTATTGAGATAATCTAAAAAGCGGTAGATATGTTATGCTTAAAACATATCTACCGCTTTTACTATATAATATATACATTATGTGAAATAATGATTTGATAACTGTTAACGACTATCATATTATGTATATAGATTTAAGCTGATAATAGTTAACAGTTATCATGCGATTAATTAATACTTTGTTCTTTAAACAATATAGTTAAGTACAAGAAATAATAATATTCACCCACACATACAATAAACAAGATCTATGCTCTCTTCGCTTTTTCCCAAGTTCCAACACCTTTATTCTTCTTTCTTAGGTAGTTAAAACCTTTTATTACATTTATATTCATGAATAAGAAATAGTATGGAACAAACAAAATCTTATTCTTTATTTGCTTTGTAGAAAGATAGTAACCCCAATATCCTAGAACATAAAATAATAACTGTAGAACTAAAATAATCAGGTAAAATAGGCTGTTTGATGTATATACTAAAACGATATTCAAAGGCAAAAGCATGAATAAAAATAGGGGAGTAACAGACCATCTCAATACGCGATGCGAAACATACTGAAAGTTTAGGATACCATATTTAAAAGGATTCAATAATGGTCTTAATCTCCAAATAGATTGCAAACCACCGGCTGCAATTCTAACTTTACGTTTTTCTTCTTCATGCATATCTGCCGATCCGTTCTCTATAGCATAAGCTTCCGAGCAATACTCAATAGTGCTACCTTTCATTGCTATTTGCATAGAAAGCACAAAATCATCTAATAAAGTATCTTCTGGCATAGTTTCGAATAGCTCTTTGCGGATAGCAAACAATTCGCCTGCAGCTCCAACTGCCGAGTAAAGTCTAGAATCTAGTGCTTTTAGAGTTGATTCATATTTCCAGTATAATCCTTCGCCTCCCGAAGCGGCATCACTAACTACGTTATTGAAAATTCTCTTTTCTCCGGCCACACATCCCACTTTAGGATTATTGAAAGCATTTACTATTTCTGTAATAGCCTCCTTATTAATCATGGTATTGGCATCCGTGAAGATGACGATTGGAGTGTTTATGAATTGCATTCCACGATTGATCGCTGCTGTTTTACCTTTACGTTGCGGATCAAAAAGTACAGTCACTTGTTCATTCCAACGATCTTTCAAAATATTGTTGGTTTGGTCGGTGCTACCATCAGTTACCCATACAATCTTTAATAAATCGGCAGGATAATCCAAAGCCAATGTGTTACTCATTTTCTCAGCAACTACATCCTCCTCGTTAAATGCGGTAATAAACAGTGTCACCTCTGGCAAAACAGTCTCTTTCTGGAGATTATCTGTCACGGTTTTAAAGAATAGTTCTTTCACTTTTACCATTATAAATAATACTATACCATAACCTATATATGTATAGAAAACGATAGCAAAAGCTACCCAAAACAGTATTTCAATCCAAATGTGTTTCATTTTATTCGTTGCAATAAAGTAGTTTTTAAATTTGAGTCTTTTAGAATATTGGTAAAATATATAGCATCATTCTTTTTGCTTGTATTAGATTTATCTTGTTCATAAACCATGATATAGTGTTCTGCACGTTCCACTAAATATCTCCTACAGTCAATATTTATCATTAAGCCATCTTTGAAATTGTTATATGATAGTCCGATTGTAGTATTGTTGCCATTAATAGTCTTAATATCATCAATATTCACTCCATTAACATTAATGGTTGTAGAAGGATAATAGAAATAGGTGTTAGATGGGAATTTTACAATTACTCTAAAAGAATAATCATCAATTTGTTCTATTATCGGTTTCTCACCATTCAAACGATAATGAGTATATTCATAATACTCCTCTTGCGAGGTAAACCAAACAGAGTCATCACCATCTTTGCCATATTCATCATTTACCCAAGTGATGAAATTGCACCAATCATTATCAGTATTGTGCACACCAACGCAAATAGCTTTTCGTTCTTCCTTAGGAAGAAGATTATTCTCTAAAATCATTGTTTTAAAGTAATTAGGCGAATTATCAAAAGAACGAGTCCAAACACTCTTTTCTATATTTCCATTAATTTTGAATGGATATAAATCTTCGCTGTAATTACCTTGAGATGTTATAGTTTGAATATCAGCATTATTGTATGCAGCCTCAATATAAGCTTTATTGCCATTTGGTTCAGCCAGCATTTTGCAACCACGCCCGTTTAATTTGTCTAAAATGATATCCTGCGCAATGTCGTAATGCTTAATTAGGTCATTGTGATTATTAATATCATCAGCCATTAAATCATGAAAAGCAATACCATTGTCATAATTAAGCATTTCACGTACATTACTCCAATTCAAACCACTTTGCATGAAGAATCGATAATAGTTATCATTAAACCCAGGATTTACAGTTGTTTGTTTATCCATCCATTTCTCTTCAGGAGCCAAAGTTGTAGTAAAGGTAAATCTAACTTCATTACCAGTACCATCAGTTGAGCCCAATGTTTTTCGGGGAGAAAGAATGTTTGGAGGCAAATCATCTTTTAGCAAATGTAAGAAGTCATAATAAAGATATATCTCATTATCAGAGAAGAAATAAGCTTCTGAATTAGAAACTGGTTTCCCATTAATATGTGCCCATGTTCTACAAAATGCCGATTGCTTACAATCATCTTGGGTTAATAGTAATAACCACGATTTATTGTACTTAAGAGCAGGTATTTCTACTTTATAATTAGTAATATCCTCGATAGGCTGATTAGTTGTTATTATGATTTCAGCTATCGGATTAATAGTCTCACTATGAAATGGATATTCGTAAATTAAATTGTTATTAACCTCTATGTCTACTTCAGGAGATTCTTCCTTTTCAGAACCTTCATACAAATTAATACTCTTAATACAGGATGTAGCTAAAAACAAGATTGTGAAATATAAAAAGAGTTTTCTCATTATTTAATTAAATTGCT
>CAMTPH010000108.1 GCA_947074345.1 uncultured Bacteroides sp.
TTGTAGGACGTCCTAATGTAGGAAAGTCTACTTTATTTAATCGTTTAACAAAAACCCGTCATGCTATCGTAAACGAAGAAGCAGGGACTACACGAGATAGACAATATGGTAAATCAGACTGGTTAGGCCGCGAATTCTCAGTTGTTGATACTGGTGGTTGGGTTGTTAACTCGGATGATGTATTTGAAGAAGAAATCCGTAAGCAAGTACTTTTGGCTGTAGACGAAGCCGATGTTATTCTGTTCGTTGTTGACGTAATGAATGGTATAACAGATTTAGATATGCAGGTTGCTACCATTTTGCGTAGAGCCAAAAAACCAGTTGTCTTGGTTGCTAACAAAACAGACAATAACGAACTACACTATAGCGCACCAGAGTTCTATAAATTGGGCTTGGGCGATCCTCATTGTATCTCAGCTATCTCGGGTAGCGGAACAGGCGATTTGATGGATGTTATTGTAGGTGAGTTCAAAAAAGAAACCGAAGAAATCATTGACGAAGAGATTCCTCGTTTTGCCGTAGTAGGTAGACCAAACGCTGGAAAGTCTTCAATCATCAATGCTTTTATTGGTGTAGAAAGAAACATTGTAACAGAGATTGCCGGTACTACTCGCGACTCAATTTATACGCGTTACAACAAGTTTGGTTTCGATTTCTATTTGGTTGATACAGCCGGTATTCGTAAGAAGAATAAGGTGAACGAAGATCTTGAGTATTATTCAGTGATACGTTCAATTCGTGCTATCGAAAACTCGGATGTTTGTATCTTGATGATTGACGCTACACGTGGTGTTGAAGCACAAGATTTAAATATCTTCCAATTGATTCAAAAGAATCAAAAAGGGTTAGTGGTTGTAGTCAATAAATGGGACTTGGTTCAAGATAAGACTGCCAAAGTGATGAAAACATTCGAAGAAGCAATTCGTACTCGCTTTGCTCCATTCGTAGACTTCCCAATCGTATTCTCATCTGCATTGACTAAACAACGTATTTTGAAGGTATTGGAAGAAGCTCGTCAGGTGTTTGATAACCGTACCATGAAGATACCTACAGCTCGTTTGAACGAAGAGATGTTGCCATTGATTGAAGCATATCCACCGCCATCAAACAAAGGTAAGTATATCAAAATTAAATATGCTACGCAGTTGCCAAATACAAAAGTTCCTTCTTTTGTGTTCTTCGCTAACTTGCCACAGTATATTAAAGAGCCGTACAAACGATTCTTAGAAAACAAAATTCGCGATAAATGGAACTTAACCGGTACACCGATTAATATTTTCATTCGTCAAAAATAAAAACCTACAAGGAGGGTATTCAATATTGAAATCAATTTGAATACCCTCCTTTACTATATACCTGTTATTATAGTAACTGCATTCATCTCCAATGTACATGAAAAATATAATAGACAAAATTCAAAAGACCCATCCCGTCTCTCAAGAGTCCTTGCAGGCGCTTCAAGAGAAACTCATCGTTAAGCATTATCCAAAGAATCATTATTTGGTGCGTTCGGGCGAAATAGGTCGTTTTGTCTATTTTATAGAAGAAGGAATAACCCGTTCGGTATTTCATCACAATGGCGAAGATACCACTACTTGGTTTAGCAAAGAAGGCGATATCACCTTTGGTATGGATTCGCTCTACTACAATTTACCTTCAATAGAAAGTGTCGAGACGTTGACCGATTGCACCATCTACGTTATCTCTATCGACGATTTAAATGTTCTCTATCAAAACCACATCGACATAGCCAATTGGGGGAGAGTGCTCCACCAAAATGTAAACAAAGAACTCAGTCATATCTTTGTAGAACGATTACAATTATCGCCCAATGAACGTTACGAAAGTTTCATTAAACGATATCCCGGATTGATAAATAGAGTTAAGCTGAAATACGTTGCTGCTTTTCTCGGTATATCTATCTATACACTTAGTAGAGTACGCGCTAAAAAATAAATAGATTTTTCTTTTTTGCTTTAGGGCAATAAAAAATCATCTACCATCACATATCTTTGTCAGACATTTATTAACCTATAATTACGAAAGATGTCTAACATTTCACCTTCTGTTTTTACAGACACAAAAGCCCACTATCATATACTCGACGGATTGCGTGGCGTTGCTGCACTCATAGTAGTGTGGTATCATATTTTTGAAGGTTATGCCTTCGCTGGTGGTACACATATCGAAACACTAAACCATGGATATTTGGCAGTCGACTTTTTCTTTATCCTTTCAGGTTTTGTTATAGCCTATGCCTACGATGATCGTTGGAAGAAAAACCTCACCAACAAAGAGTTCTTTAAACGCCGATTGATACGCCTTCAGCCCATGGTTGTAATGGGAGCCGTGCTTGGTGCTATAACCTTTATGATGCAAGGTTCGGTGCAGTGGGATGGTACTAAGATCGGATTGTCAATGGTGATGTTATCTATGCTTTGCACTATGTTTTTTATCCCTGCCATACCCGGAGCCAATTACGAGGTTCGAGGCAATGGCGAGATGTTTCCATTGAATGGCCCAAGTTGGTCGCTATTTTTTGAGTATATCGGCAATATACTTTATGCACTCTTCATACGTCGTTTATCAAATAAAGCACTTACCACATTGGTAGTTGTAATGGGTATCGCTTTGTTCTTGTATGCTACTTTCGATGTTTCGGGATATGGCATGATAGGAGTAGGATGGACACTCGATTGGGTAAACTTTATTGGAGGTATGATTCGTTTGATGTTTCCATTTTCGATGGGTATGTTGATAGCTCGCAATTTTAAACCCGTTAAAGTGAAAGGTGCATTTTGGATATGCACGCTTGTTTTAATCGCAATATTCGCGATACCATTTATTGAAAATGTAGAATTAATACCACTTCACTTAAATGGTATTTTCGAAACATTCTGTATCGCTGTTCTATTCCCTATATTATTGATAGTAGGTGCGTCGGGACAAATAACCGATGCTAAATCGAAAGGTATATGCACCTTCTTAGGTAATATATCCTATCCACTGTATGCTATCCATTATCCAATCATGTACTTGTTTTATGCTTGGCTAATAGAACATCAACTATTCACTTTCGCAGCAACATGGCAAGTCGCTTTAGGCGTATATGCGCTCAATGTATTGGTGGCCTATTTGTGTCTTAAATATTACGATGAGCCAATCAGAAGATATTTGGCAAAGAAGTTTCTAAAATAATAAGCTTATATTACTAACAGTAATTCCTCCTTCAGATAGAGCCACTCTAACCGAAGGAGGAATTATTGTTATAGCTACTTCCGTTTATTTATTCAAATTCAATTTTCCGATTACTTCATCGTGTGTAAGTGATGGATCCCAAATAACATCTTCTCCATATTCACTTTTGAAAAGCTCAATATATGACGCTAAAGATGGAAGCCCTACTGTTGCTCGCAGTGAATCGATACTCGCCGGGTTTTCGATAGGCCACATATATATTATAGACTTCTTGTCATCGCCTATAACAATTGTCGATGATTTTGTTTGAGTACCATAGATTTGTTTTTTATTCTCATGCATTAAAATACGGTCTTGCAGAGTGGCTAAATTAGCTTTGCTGACAAGTCCATTTGCTGTTTGCTCCGCCATCATTGGCAAATATTTTTTCTGTGAACAATCATCTGCGTGGTCGATGACTAAGAAAATAGCTCTATGTGCATTATCTGAAACGTTGGTTGGCCACCCCGCGGTGTCTAATAAATCAAAAACAACCCGTTGATTTTCTTGATCTACTTGATTCATCTTTGCGGAATAAAAGATAATGCTATCCGTATTGCCAGTCTGAAAATGTGAGATAATATCATACCTTATGCTCTGATCTTTCTGATAGATGCTGCGCAATAGTGAGTCGAGCGATTGCTCGTTTACGGTTGTTTATGCTGCAATAGAACCGCTGCAAAGTAACATTGAGAAGATGGTTAATCTAAATTTATTCATAAGATTTATTGTTTTGTTTATGCGATATTTATCTCAAAGGTAAGTATTTTCGTTAATCTGTCAACTCCTTTGTTTACAATTATTTATCCTGTTGTTATGCCATTAATTACAGGCAATGTAGAGTAGTACACTTAGCACGATAATAGTTAACAGTTATCGCGCCAAATATACTAGTTCAATAATCAATTGTAGCATATGCTAGACCATCTGTATAGAATGATGATATATCAATGCCTTATGGTAAACAAAAAAGGGATTTGCCAGTACATTGACAAATCCCTTCTCTCGTTATTTTGTAGTTTATTTTATACCTTCCTCAGTTCTTTCCACCTCGCGCACTTTGCGTAGCAAATCAGAAGCAAATATAAAGTTGTTTAGCAATTCATTGTTGCTATTGAATACCTCATCTTTAGTGCCTTCCCATTCTTTACGACCTTGATAGATATAGATGATTTTCTCACCAATACCCATTACTGAGTTCATATCGTGTGTATTGATAATGGTAGTCATGTTGTACTCTTGAGTAATATCATGAATTAAGTCATCAATAACAAGCGATGTTTTAGGGTCTAACCCCGAGTTAGGCTCATCGCAAAAAAGATATTTAGGGTTCAATGAGATGGCGCGAGCAATTGCAACACGCTTCTGCATACCACCACTAATCTCATCAGGAAATTTATCTTTGGCTTCAATCAAGTTTACACGATCCAAACACTCCATAGCTCTTTTGGTGCGATCGCGCAATGTATCTCTACTGAACATATTCAACGGAAACATTACATTGTCAAGCACTGTCATTGAGTCAAAAAGAGCCGCGCTTTGAAATATCATACCCATTTCGCGACGCAATAGCTTTCTCTCTTTTTTGCCAAGAGTCAAGAAGTTGCGATCATCATAAAGCAATTGGCCACTATCAGGTGTTAGCAAACCAACGATACATTTCATTAATACAGTTTTTCCAGAACCACTTTGTCCGATGATCAAGTTTGTTTTGCCATTCTCAAAAGTAGCATTGATGTCAATCAATACATCCTTATCTTCAAAAGACTTGCATAGGTTTTTTACTTCAATCATCCCATCATAAGTTTGGTTAATAATAAGTCTGCAAAAAGAATCAGTACGCTACTGCATACCACAGCATTGGTCGATGCCTTACCTACATCAATAGAACCACCTTCAACAGTATATCCGAAGAAAGAAGAAACACTAGCTATGATGAAAGCAAAAAACAATGATTTAATGATACTATACCATACAAACCACTCTTCGAACATGTATTGAAGACCATATGCTAGGTTTGTAGCATTCATAACATCGCCTACCCAGCAAGTAGCAAAGGCTCCAAAAATACCGGCAAATATACTGAATGTTACCAGAAGAGGCATGATGGTTATCATGGCTGCAATCTTAGGCAGAATCAGGTAGTTGGCAGAGTTTACCCCCATGATATCAAGTGCATCTATTTGTTGAGTAACCCGCATGGTTCCTAATTCGGAAGCTATATTTGAGCCTACTTTACCGGCCAAAATCAAACACATGATGGAAGATGAGAACTCAAGTAAAAGAATTTCGCGAGTTACATAACCTACTGTCCAACGAGGCATCCATGGACTTTCAATGTTAAGTTTGATTTGAATTGTGATAACTGCCCCGATAAAGAACGAAATAAGTAGTACGATGCCGATAGAGTTTACTCCAAGCTTTTCCATTTCGTTGACATATTGGCGAAAGAACATGCGCATTCTATCTGGCGTACCTAAAGTGCGCCACATCAGCATCATGTATCGTCCAACAGTTTTTAATGCTTTAATCATATGTAGTATATTTGTTTGCAAATGTAATTTATTTCGGCTTATTTTTGCTATTTTTGTTGCAAAATAACTAGTATATGGAAGAAAGCAAGATGGTGCTTCGTACAGAAGACCTTGTTAAGAAATACGGTAAGCGTACAGTAGTAAGCCATGTTTCTATACATGTGAAGCAGGGTGAGATTGTTGGTTTGTTGGGGCCTAACGGTGCCGGTAAAACCACCTCTTTCTATATGACTGTAGGCCTTATCACTCCTAATGAAGGACGCATCTTTCTAGATGATTTAGAAATAACAAACTTTCCTGTTTACAAACGTGCGCAAACAGGTATTGGCTATTTGGCTCAAGAGGCATCCGTGTTTCGTCAAATGACCGTAGAAGATAATATTGCTTCGGTACTTGAGATGACTAATAAACCTTTGGAGTATCAAAAAGATAAACTAGAAAGCTTGATAGCTGAGTTCCGTCTTCAGAAGGTGCGCAAGAATAAAGGTAATCAATTGTCGGGAGGTGAAAGACGCCGTACCGAGATTGCTCGTTGTTTGGCTATCGACCCAAAGTTTATCATGTTGGATGAGCCATTTGCCGGTGTAGACCCTATTGCGGTAGAAGATATTCAGCAAATTGTATGGAAACTGAAAGATAAAAATATTGGTATCCTTATCACCGACCACAATGTGCAAGAAACATTGAGTATTACTGATAGAGCCTATCTGTTGTTTGAAGGTAAGATTCTATTTCAAGGCACTCCCGAAGAGTTGGCAGAGAACCAAATTGTGCGCGAGAAATATTTGAGTAACAGTTTCGTGTTGCGTAGAAAAGATTTCCAGTTATTAGCCGATAAGTAAGCTATACGAATAGATACAAAAAAACCTTCCTAATTTCTTAGGAAGGTTTTTTAATATACCTATGTATTAAGCTCTTGGTCTAGCTTCTTTAACTACCATAGTACGTCCGTGGTATTCAGCACCGTTTAGTTCTGCAATGATTTTTGCAGCAGCAGCTTCGTCTTCCATTTCAATGAAAGCAAACCCTTTTGAGCGACCTGTTTCGCGATCTAAAATTACTTTAACTGAAGTTACAGCTCCGTATTCTTCCATAACTTGTAGCAAATCTGCTTCCTTAACACGATAATTAAGGTTTCCAACATAAATGTTCATAGTGAAAATGATAAAATAAATAATTGAATAATAACTCTTTTTTAATGATGCTAATTATAAGGATTAAAACGACAAAGAGTATTAGTGCGTGTTTATGTGCAGTTTAAAACCTTGTTATCGCAATCGAGAAACTAAAGCATCATCTTTATGTTGACAAAGAAAGGAATAAAAAATGATATTGCAACTTTTTTTCTAAAAATTCTATTATTTTTTGTAATTATATTGATAGATTATCTTAATGAATGATGTGAATGAAACCCATTTATAGATTATTTGTAACATGATTGCTGTTTTTTGTGGGGTAATATATTTTATTATCAGTCGCTTTTGATCTGTTTAAACTATCGACTATTGGCAAGTGCTGGCGTTTTATTTTCGATGATAATCTCGTGTATAATTGAATGATGATTGCTGTTATTGTCAATTTTCTTTCTTGGGGCCTGTTTTATTCTATAATTTATCGGCAGTGCAAATGGGCACCAGCTCAATTTTGGTTTTATCTGTTAAATAATGTTTGCGTTTTGGCTGTTTTGTCCAGTTATGCGCTGTTTGTAAGTTTTTAGATTTGTTATAAGAACTAAATGATAGATATTTTGCAGTTTTTTAATAGATGCCTGTCCTACAAATTGACAATAATATTGTTTATATTAAATATGAAATCAAAAAGACAAGGAATAAAAATCTCATGTTTTTTTGTAAAATGAAAGATTAGCAGTAATTTTGCATCCTCATTTGTGTATGAATATAGTATAAATCAAATAATTAATTGTCACAGGATGAACGTTTCATTTGAAAACATTGACAAAGTAAGCGGTTTGCTTACTGTAAAGATTGAGAAATCTGATTATCAAGAAAAAGTTGATAAGGCGTTGAAATCAATGCGTCAAAAGGCTCAAATGCCAGGTTTCCGTAAGGGAATGGTGCCTATGAGCTTGGTAAAGAAAATGTATAATAAATCAATAATCGCTGAAGAAGTGAATAAAACTCTTTCTGATGCTGTTTATGGTTATATTAAAGATAACAACTTGAGCATTCTTGGCGAACCATTGCCAAGCGAAGAAAAACAAGCTGTTATTGACTTTGATACAATGGAAGAATTCGAATTCTTCTTTGATATAGCTTTGGCTCCTGAATTTAAAGCAGAAGTAAGCAAAGACGATAAAGTTGATTATTACACTATCGAAGTAACTGACGAGATGGTAGAAAATCAAGTTAAAGCTTATACTCAACGCAACGGTAAGCATGAGAAAGTTGACTCATATCAAGATAACGATATGATCAAAGGTCTTATCGCTGAACTTGACGAGAACGGTAGCGTAAAAGAAGGTGGTATTCAAGTAGAAGGTGCTGTATTGATGCCTTCATACATGAAAAACGATGACCAAAAAGCTATCTTCAACAATGCTAAAGTAAACGATGTATTGGTGTTCAACCCAAGCACAGCTTACGACGGCAACGAAGCAGAAATCGCATCTCTTTTGAAAATCGAAAAAGAAGCTGCTGCTGAATTGAAATCTAACTTCAGCTACCAAATTGAAGAAATCACTCGTTATGTAGCAGGTGATTTGGATCAAACAATCTTTGACCAAGTATTTGGCGAAGGTGTGGTAACAACTGAAGAAGAATTCCGCGCTAAAGTAAAAGAAGGTATCGCTTCTCAATTTGTAGCTGATAGCGATTACAAATTTATGATTGACGTGCGTACTGCTTTAATCGCAAAAGTTGGTAAACTTGAATTCCCAGATGCTTTGTTGAAAAAGATCATGTTGCTTAACAACGAAGAAAAAGGTGAAGAGTTTGTAAACGAAAACTTCGATAAGAGCATTGAAGAACTAACTTGGCACTTAATCAAAGAACAATTAGTGAAAGCTAACGATGTTAAAGTAGAACAAGAAGATGTTGTAGAAATGGCTAAGAATGCTGCTAAAGCACAATTCGCTC
>CAMTPH010000109.1 GCA_947074345.1 uncultured Bacteroides sp.
TAGGCAATGTTGTTCATCGCACCATACTCGAAGACGAGATGAATGGATATGATTATGAGAACTATGTTGATACATACGATAATCCGGAAGCTGCCTATAAGCAAGTTTCTTCAGCTTTAATAATGATATCAGAGAGTATAAATAAATCAAAACAATTGCAATCAATTGATAGCTTGCAGTTAGAGAAACCACAAGAGATAATTGAATGAGCAGGTTCTTAGTCATAGTTGGTTTATTTATACTCTCAAACGTAGCTTACTCGCAAGATTTCGCTTCTCGTTTTAAAAGCGAACACCAAGGAGATTCAGCATTGGTCTATGTGACTATTAGTCCGAAGATGATGCATGAGATACTGGAAAGTTCTGCAGAGATAAACAACGATATGGCCGAAATAATAGGCGAACTAAAGAGTATGCAGATGTGCATGTCTTTAATAGACGGTCAGAGTTATTACGATAGTGCAATTGATTTATGCGAAAGAAACACCGATCTATTTGTACCATACTTATCTTACGATGAAGTAGGTGGCAATTGCAAGATAATGGTGCGCAAACGAAGGGGAGAAATCATCGAAATGGTGATGTTTATGAAACAAAACAGTGGTTTCGCTCTTATCAATTTCACAGGAAAGATGAATGCAGAGTTTATTTCTCGCTTAGCCGAGTCACTGAACACTGAGAAACCATCTTCATAAGATATAGATTTTTCATTTGCTTTATATATAGTTAGTATGCTTATTAAAACACGATGAGTTATTGATATTTTCAATTCTCTAAAACATATTGCTAACTAAATAGATTGGCTACTGCGTGAGCAGTAGCCTTTTTACTTTTATCGCATTGATATAGATAGAAAAACAAAGAGGTTTCCTCACGGAAACCTCTTTGTTTTATTTACAGTTTTGTAAACTAATATACAAAAAGAGAGAATTTCTATTTCATTAGTTTTGCTTAATCTTACCTACTCCATCGCGTCTCAAATTCTTTATTTCAGGATTACCTGAATAGTAAATGCTACCGATGCCCTGCAATGAAACATCAATAGATTTAATGGCATAACATCTTACTTCACCTATACCTTGAGAGAATGCTTTTACCTTATCAGCCTTGAGATTGCCGGCTTTAATGCTACCTACCCCGGTTAGATTGAATGATGCATCTTTGGCAGTACCATTAACGACTATATTGCCCACTCCATCGAGTGTAGCTATAAGATTATCGCAGTTAAGACTATTAATAGTGATACTTCCAACTCCTGAAGATTTGATCTTTAAAACATTTGTTTTTAAACCATTCTTAATAACAAAATTACCAACACCTTCTGAAAAAACACTGTTAAGTTCTGGAGCAGTTATTATAACTTCAACTTTATCCTTATCGCCTTTGCGTCTTGTTTCATTCAAACATAACACACCATTCTTAACCTCTACCTTCATTTTAGCTAATTGACGTTCAGTGCTTCTAATCTGTAAAGAAGATGTACCATCGGTGGTTTGCACAAAGTTAATATTGCAAACGGTAGATGCAGATATAGCATTAAAGTCATAAACGTTATATGTTCGAGTGATAACATTGTCTTCAGCGATGGTTCCTTCAACTGTGTTATTTGCAAAAGCACTAACCCAAGATATAAATGTAGTGAGTAGAAGAATGATTGTACGACTTACATGGTTCATATTGATAATTTTATAGGTTCATGTTAATTAGACGTATCATATATTTAAAAAGTTGCAAAGCTTGTGCTATTTTTTCTATTATTTGTTTCTTTGTAGTGCAAAACTACATTCAAGACAATGAACGGAGTAATTAAAGATATTCATTTAGGAGATATAATCGTCAAATCAAATATACGTGCTCGCAAGCTTACCTTTCGAGGCAAACCCGGCTCTATACAAGTTACAGTTCCTGTAGGTACACACAAGTCAGAGGTATTGTCGGCTATTGAGAAGTTGCGTCCTAAACTTGCATCTATGAAAGAGCGAGTAACAAGACGAAGTATAGATATAAACTATCGCATCGACGCTCAATTCTTTAAACTATCATTGATAACCGGTCAGCGAAGTCAATTCATGGCTCACTCCGAATTAGGTAAGACAGAGATTGTTTGTCCTGCAAATATTGACTTCAACGATGATAAATTGCAAGAATGGTTACAGAAAGTAATAGCCGAAGCTTTAAGAAAGAATGCTAAAGTTATACTACCTCAACGATTATCTGCATTAGCTTCCAATCATCAGTTCGATTATAAAGGCGTTAAGATTAATGGAAGCGAAGGGCGTTGGGGAAGTTGTTCTTCGAGCAAGTCTATTAATTTATCCTACTACTTGATGTTGCTTCCTGCCCATCTTATAGACTATGTATTGCTTCATGAGCTCTGTCATACCAAAGAGATGAACCATGGTACTGAGTTTTGGAAACTGCTCAACAAAGCTACTAACAATAAAGCCCTCGCTTTGCGCGAAGAGCTTAGAAAATATAAAACCGGCCTATAAAGCCGGTTTCATTATATTATACAAAGATGTATCTCTTTCTTATTTATTGAGAAAGCAATTTTACTCCTCCTTTATCTTTCTCCAAACGATAAGTACCACCCTTTTCGCTAAGATTGAAAGTTGAGACTGTTTCTGTATTCTTGTCAACAATCAACAAAGCGCTCTCTTCGGCAAAGCGATTTATTACAAATGTAAGCGGTTGTACTGTAACGTAGTTGTCGAATATCAGACTATCGTTAATGTGCACTTCAACGGGTAGTCCTTCAAAACCATTCACCAACGATATTGTATACAGTTCCTGGTAGTTGCGCTCTGTTCGTTTGTTTGCATCAGTTTTAAGGCTCATATATACAAATATAACTACCACAAATATAACTGCAAAAGCAAGAATGCCGTTCCCTACCATAAATTGTTTGTTTGTATTCAATCGATGTGCCATAAGTCTATATTTTTAATATGGGTATAAAGATACATCATTTCAGCGAATATAGACAATGGATAATCTATTAGTTTACTCTCACAATTTGTCATTGTTTCCAAATTGAGATATAAAAAAACGAATCATTTAACACTCTAACAACCTCATTTTTACTATATTTGAAGATTCAATATACTTATAAGACGGAATATTTATGAAAAAGACGAAACTGATTCTATTTATTGCGTTATTCGCAATGGTAGGATGCACACAAAAGAACAAACCAACAGAAAGCGTTACTATTATTACACACGGATTAAGGTTTTGCGAAGGAACAGTTGCGTATGACACATCTGTACTTGTATCTAATTTTGGAACAGAAGCTTTAAACCCGTTGAATAATGAGCGAAAAGGCTACATCTCTATTATTGAGGACAATGAAGCGAAAGTATTCATCGCCCCTGATCAATATCTGAATGGTCCTAAAGGAATGGCAATTAAAGATGACTTTCTTTATGTTGCTGATGTAAGTAAGATAGTAGTATACAATTTAAAAAACAAAAAGAGCCCTCCACAGCTAATCTATTTTCCTACGGGAAGCATTTTTGTTAACGACATTGCAATAAAAGACCATACGGCTTATATTAGTGTCACCAACTCAGACAAGATTTATTCGTTGGATATTTCTGATCCTTATAATCTTAACGAGAAGCATCTTGAAGAGTTTGTAACTATTCCTGGCCCTAATGGATTGATTATTGACGGTTATAAGATGTATGTCGCTTCTTATGCAGCAGATGAAGTTACAACAGATGCCAATGTTATTTATGTTATCGAAAATATAAATACACCTGTATATAAGAAACTTATAGATCAACCCGGTCAATATGACGGATTGGCATTAAAAGATGATAAGCTATATTTTACCAATTGGATTGGTGCAAAGGTGGGCTATATAGATTTAGCAACAATGCATGTAGAGTATTTACCATTAGATAATCTTAGTCTTGCTGGTCCAGCAGATATTACGATCTCAAATGATAAGTTGTACATACCTAATCTTCCTGCAAGCCAAGTTATAATCTATCCTCTTAAGTAAACACACATTTCAACATATCACATAATCTAAAACAAGCCATATAGCATTCGACTATATGGCTTGTTTTAGTTATACTATCTTAACAAAGTTAACTTCTTAGTCATTAAGTTGCGATTATTCAGATTGTTAGCTATTTTTGCTGTGTGAAAAGAACAATGAAAATAACTTCACTGATGCTTATATTGATTATTGCCACCGGCACAATCGGTATAAACCTGTTGAGCTATTGCTGTAGTAATAAGATGTTTGAGTCCTCTTCATCTTCACACAATACGGCTAGCTGTTCTTCTCATGCCCTAACCTCTCATTGTTCTGAGGGACAAACTTGCTGCAGCACATCTAACAATAAATCCATGAGCTGCTGTTCGCAAACCACAACCGACAACAATTCGAATCATAGCTTACAGATAAGCAAGGTTTCTCGTAACTGCTCTCAACATCAGTACGTGCAGCTTAAACCTGTCAAGACATACGATTATACTGTTTCGTTTGTGGCTCCGCTACCTATTATCATCCAACTATTTGATTTCAATCCTGAAATAAGTAGTGGTTTAGAGTATCCAATTATTGTGAGCGACTCTCCACCCAATGTGTGCGGGCGAGAAATACTTGCAATGAATGCAATTCTGCTTATTTAAATCATTCCATGTTATTTGATGTTATCGAATCTGTACCGTTCAGACTCGATAGAATTGTCGCATTAATTAATTTGGAATAGAATAATGAAATTACATAGAATCTTACTACTTGCCGTATTTATACTGACGGCTACTACTGCCTTGTTTGCGCAAGGATTTATTAAAGGAATTGTTGTTGATACAGAAGGCGAAGCCATTGTTGGTGCCAATCTACGTTGGGAGAACACATCGCAAGGAGGTGTAACCAATATAGATGGCGAATTCAACATCGAACTCACCAACAAATCGCATCGACTTATCACCACATATATCGGCTATACGTCGGATACATTGGAGATTCACCAGCCTCAAGAAGATTTAAAGATTGTTTTGAAGGGCGAAGTCAGCCTCGACGAAGTGGTTGTTACTGCTCGTCGTCAAGGTACATTAAACTCGCGTGCCGATGCCATGCAGATACAAAAGATAACGACCGATGAGCTTTTTAGAGCTGCCTGCTGTAATCTTGCCGAGAGTTTCGAAACAAACAGTTCGGTAGATGTGGCTTACAATGATGCGGCTACCGGAGCGCGCCAAATTAAACTCTTAGGACTAGCAGGTACTTATGTGCAGATGCTTACCGAACAGGTTCCAAACTTGCAAGGGGCAGCTTCGCCTTACGGGTTGAGCTACGTGCCCGGCCCATGGATGGATGGCATTCAAGTGTCTAAAGGAACATCATCGGTCAAAAACGGATACGAAGCGCTTACAGGGCAAATTAATATTGATTATAAGAAACCCCAACTTGCCGACCCATTATTCGTTAATCTGTTTGCTGCCCATACAGGCCGCCTAGAAGGGAATGTAGATATGAACTACCACCTAAACAAGAAGCTGGCTACCGGGTTGATGTTGCACTACTCGCGCGAACAAATGTCGCACGACTCTAACGATGATGGTTTCTTGGATATGCCAAAAACAGAACAATTCAACGTGATGAATCGCTGGTTTTACAGAAACAAAAACTACATCTTCCAAGCAGCAGCGAACTTTGTGCACGAGAAACGCGAGAGCGGACAGCTATCACACAACAGCCACATCGAAAATCCCTATAAAATAGATATCACCACCAACCGCGGATTGATATTTACCAAAAACGGATACGTGCTCAATCAAGACAATAATACGAGTATCGCCTTGATTTTATCGGGTACTTATCACGATCAGCGCTCAAGCTTTGGCCGATCGATATTTGATGTAACCCAACAAAACCTATACGCGAACCTCATGTTTGAGACTGAGTTTAACTCACGACACAGCATCAGTACGGGGCTTAGCATGAATTATGATAACTACCGCGAAAAGCTGAAAGATGAGAAAGCAATTGGCGTAAACAACCTTCACCTAAAGCGCAACGACGCCATTGGTGGAGCATATGCAGAATATACGTTCAACTATTACGACCGCTTCACCCTGTTAGCAGGTATTCGTGGCGATTATAGTCAAGACCACGGATTCTTTGCCACTCCCCGATTGCACTTGAAGTACAACCCATTTGGCGATTTATTAGGTCTGCGCGCATCGGTAGGTCGCGGGTATCGCATAGCCAATGTATTGGTCGAAAACAGTTATCTATTGGCCAGTAGCCGCACCATGGTGTTCGACAAAGGGTTAGATAACTTTGAGTCGGCATGGAACTACGGTGCAAGTGCACATTTCACCTTCCCGCTATTCGGCAAAGACATGTCTGTAATGCTCGAGTATTACTATACCGACTTCGACAAGCAAGTAGTTGCCAATATGGAAGACCCTACGCGTGTAACCTTCTCGAACTTGAAAGGACGCTCGTATGCTCAGAATGCTCAGATAGAGGTATCGTACCCATTCTTCAAGGGTTTCTTGCTAACGGGGGCATACCGCATCACCGATGCCAAGAGTACTTACGATGGTAAACTGATGACTAAACCGTTGACCAACAAATACAAGGGATTGCTTACGGCTTCTTATCAAACGCCCGGAGGAATGTGGCAGTTCGATGCTACCTCACAGTTCAATGGTGGTGGCCGAATGCCCGATCCAGGAACAGTCGATCCGCTTTGGAAACCTAATTTCCCATCGTTTGTTACATTAAGTGGTCAAGTAACCTTCAACTACAAGAAACTGAGTTTGTATGTAGGAGGCGAAAACTTAACCGGTTATCAGCAGAAGAACCCGATAATCGACGCTGCCAATCCTTGGGGCGATCGCTTTGATGCATCGATGATATGGGGCCCGCTATATGGAGCTAAGTTTTATGTTGGTTTAAGATGGTCAATACCAAAACTGATATAATAACCCGAAGTAGTATAGACAACGATATAAAGTAATAGAACGAACAGTAACAACACCCGGATGTTTTACACCACAACATCCCCATGTTTTAGTATACAACATCCGGATGTTTTGATAGACAACATCCCCATGTTATCATGCGTATGTTTCTATAAACAACAAGTATATCATAGCATATCAGGCAATTAGATAGCAAACAACAGCTATCTGATTACAGAAAAGAATAAACCTATTTGTAAAACAACAAATTAAATGTATCAATTATGAAAAGTATGATCAATTTAAAGACAGTGATGTTGATGGCAATCATATCACTATTCGCCATCAACGCATCGGCACAAAAGGCAGATGAAGCACAAGTTTTGTTCAATGTAAAATTAGTATGCAAAAACTGTGTAAAGAAGATTGAGAACCACTTTGGACCAATGCGCGGAGTAAAGAAAGTGAAATGCAGCATTCCCGACCAAACAGTAGAGATTGTTTATTCGACAAAGAGACTCGATGAAGCCAAACTAATTGCAGAGTTCAAGAAAATAGACTTGGATGCTACCCCCATCATTGACAATCAGCCCAACAAGGTAAAAGAACATACCAACTAGCAGTAAGCTAAACGACTTAAAAGAGTTGCCAAGAAAACGAGATTTGCAGCTTGATTTTTAGAACAACAAGAGGCTTTGCGAGGCTAAAAAATGAGCCGCGCAAGGTCTCTTTTGGTAATCAAAAAAGAGACAAAATGGTTAGTTTGTTAGTGCTATTACGTTAAAAATCTGTATAGTTTATCAAATCAACTTGTTTTTTAACAACAAAGTGTTTCTTTTTTACCTAATATTTTGTAGCCGAAGAGATTATTTATATCTTTGCAACCGAAATGGATGAAAGGGAGGGGGCGATTGAGCTCCTTTTTTTGTTCTTATAATGCTAACAATGATAGAAAAAAAGACTGTTTGTCAAATTGTAGATGAGTGGTTGGAAGGGAAAGACTACTTTCTGGTTGAAGTAACCGTTAGCCCGGACGACCGTATTGTGGTTGAGATAGACCACGCTGAAGGTGTTTGGATTGAAGATTGTGTAGAGCTAAGCCGCTTTATCGAGTCTAAGCTAAATCGCGAAGAGGAAGATTATGAACTTGAAGTTGGTTCTGCCGGTATCGGACAGCCGTTTAAGGTAGTTCAACAATACCGCAATCACATAGGACAAGAGGTAGAAGTACTTACTAAGACCGGTCGCAAGTTCTCGGGTGTACTCAAAGAAGTAACCGATGAGCAATTTGTGGTAGGTGTAGAAAAGAAAGTGAAAGCAGAAGGCTCTAAAAGACCAAAACTGGTTGAAGAAGACGATACTTTCCGTTATGATGAAATAAAATATACGAAATACTTAATTAGTTTTAAATAATTATGGCCAAAAAAGAAGAAACAATCAGCTTGATTGATACCTTTTCGGAATTTAAAGAACTGAAAAATATCGATAGAACAACGATGGTAAGCGTTCTCGAAGAGGCATTCCGTAGTGTGATCGCTAAAACGTTCGGCACTGACGAGAACTATGACGTGATTGTGAACCCTGACAAGGGTGATTTTGAAATATGGCGTAACCGTGAGGTTGTAGCCGACGAGGATTTTGAAAATCCTCATATGGAGATTTCATTGACTGAGGCTCAAAAGATAGATTCATCTTATGAAGTAGGCGAAGAAGTAACAGACTCTTTCGAATTTGCGAAATTAGGTCGTCGTGCTATCTTGAACCTACGTCAAGCATTGGCTTCTAAAATTTTAGAACTTGAGAAAGATAGCCTATACAATAAATATATTGATAAAGTAGGTACAATTATAAGTGCAGAGGTTTATCAAATCTGGAAAAAAGAGATTCTTCTGCTCGACGACGAAGGAAACGAATTGTTGCTGCCTA
>CAMTPH010000110.1 GCA_947074345.1 uncultured Bacteroides sp.
CTGATAAAGTTAAAGTGGCGGCATATCAAATCGATGATGAACAAATTTGGGGTGTACAATTTCATCCTGAAGTATTTCATAGTGTAGATGGTACTCAAATGCTAAGGAATTTTGTTGTGGACGTTTGCGGCTGTAAGCAAGATTGGTCTCCAGCATCATTTATAGAGAGTACTGTTGCCGAACTTAAAGAACAACTTGGCGATGATAAAGTGGTTCTTGGGTTAAGTGGTGGTGTTGATTCATCTGTTGCTGCTGTTTTGTTAAATAAAGCTATCGGCAAGAACTTGACTTGTATTTTCGTTGACCACGGAATGCTTCGCAAAAACGAATTCAAAAACGTAATGAAAGATTACGAATGTTTGGGTTTAAATGTGATTGGTGTTGATGCAAGCGAGAAATTCTTCTCTGAATTAGCTGATATTAATGATCCAGAACAAAAAAGAAAGATTATTGGTAAAGGCTTTATCGATGTTTTTGATGAGGAAGCTCACAAAATTAAAGATGTGAAATGGTTGGCACAAGGAACTATCTATCCTGACTGTATCGAATCTTTATCTATAACAGGTACTGTTATCAAAAGTCATCATAACGTAGGTGGCTTGCCAGAGAAGATGAATTTGAAGCTTTGTGAACCATTGCGTTTGTTATTTAAAGATGAAGTTCGTAAGGTTGGACGTGAAATGGGTATGCCAGAGCATTTAATAGGCCGTCATCCTTTCCCTGGACCAGGTTTAGCTGTTCGTATTTTAGGTGACATTACTCGTGAAAAAGTAAGAATACTTCAAGATGCCGACGATATTTATATTCAAGGTTTACGTGACTGGGGATTGTATGATCAAGTATGGCAAGCAGGAGTAATTTTGTTGCCAGTACAGTCTGTTGGTGTAATGGGTGATGAGCGTACTTATGAACGTGCTGTAGCTCTTCGTGCTGTTACTTCTACTGATGCAATGACTGCAGATTGGGCGCATCTTCCTTATGAGTTCTTGGGTAAGGTATCTAATGATATAATAAATAAAGTGAAAGGTGTAAACCGTGTAACTTATGATATAAGTTCAAAACCACCAGCTACTATCGAGTGGGAATAAATTGGATTTATTCAAAATAAGAAACGAGGCTAATTCTTAGTAATTAGCCTCGTTTCTTATTTTTATATATTTTGGTATGTGATTATAATTAGATCGTATAGAAAAAGATTATGATTCTATTTTGCAAGGTATCCATACCCAAAAATATGAACCTTTGTTTAGTTCAGATTCAAAACCTATTTCTCCATTTATTATATCTATTATTGCTTTACATATTGATAATCCCAATCCTGTTCCTTGAGCGAAGTTATCAACTTTCTCAAATCGATTAAATATTTTCTTTTTATTCTCTTCTGAAATGCCAATACCAGTATCACGTACAAAGATTTTTATGCCATTATCCTGAATGTAATAGCCAAATTCAATTTCTCCTTCTATTGTGTATTTTACGGCATTCGATAAGAAATTGTTTAGTAATTGGGATGTGATTTTCTTGTCGAAATGGATGCGATATTTATTTGCAGGTATTCTTAATATTAAGTTGATCTTTTTGGATAGGCGTAATTTGAATGAAGTTTCAAACTCCTCAAATAAAGTATTTAAATCAATTAATTCCTCATTATAATCTAATGCGCCTGTTTCTATTTTAGACAAATCAAGAATATCATTTATTAAGTTTAATAATAACTCACTATTAGTTGAGATGATTTTATTATACTCTTCTTTCTCATCTTGGGCGTCAGTATGTAATAGTATATCGGAAAAACCTACAATTGCATTGAGTGGAGTTCTAATCTCGTGACTCATATTGGCTAAGAAGGCCATTTTTAGTTTATCAGCTTCTTCTGCTTTATTTTTTGAAATAATGAGGTTTTGTTGCATTTCACGTAAGCTGGTTATATCAGAATTGAAAAGAATAAAATAAAGAGTTTTATCATTCTTATCTTTGATGATATGGGCTTTGCAATTTATATATTTAATTTCTTCTTTATAATTGCTTTTGAAATACTCTGTTGTTTTTGAAAAGTCATAGTCGAAAATTAAGTCAAATCCCTTTCCTTGGCGAAGCAAATCTTTATATTGATCGGGAAAAAGAGGATTGTCAAAGATAGATAATCCCATGACCTTCCATTTATCTTCAATACCGAAGATTTTCATATCAGTATTATTGAGATCTATGGCACAACCTGATGAATTATATAGCTCTATACCAATAGGAATATCATTATATATACTTTCAAGAGCACGAATAATATTGTTCCCATGCGTAGTACTAAGTTCCTTTTCATTCTCTTTGTTTCTCGCAACGCTAGCTCCTACAATTTGGCCTAAAAGAAATATAAGTGTTGTGTCTTGGTCACTCCAATTGCGATATTCTTTTACGATATCTACTCCCATGTATCCCAATATTTTATTCATATGGGTGATGGGTGTTAGAATCAAAGATTTTATGTCTTGCGATTTAAGAATTTCATATTCAATCTCAGGTAAATCATTCACGTTATCAATATCGTTAACGATAAATGAACTGTAATTAAATAATATGTTATTTATGAATGGGCTGTTGTCAAGTGGTATCTCTTTAATAATCTCTATCTGAGGCGATACATTCTCAGCACATATTTCATAGCTGTATTTTTGTACCTTATTTTCTAAATCATATAGGAAAATATAAGATCGGTCTGCATTGTATAAATTCAGTACATCCTTTAATATATTGTTAATGACGATATGATAATTTGCTTCATCATAGAAGGTCATTAAAGAATGAGAGAAAATGTTGTTACATGCTGCATTAGAGACGATATTGCAATCCATTGATTTAAATTATTAGATTTGATGTGTTATTAATGTTGTTATACTTTACGTATAATTATTAATAAATAATACAGTCTACTTTAGAATTTACCCATATCAATTTTGATACATCATGTATTATTATTTCTTTTCTTTTTAGCTCTATAACATTCTTTTCATTTAAACTATTTAATGCCTTAGATACATTTAATCGAGTATCATTTAGATTGCGTGCTAAATCATCCATTTTAGTTTTTAGAACTTTTGTTCCAGGATACTTATGGACATGAGTCAATATAAAATTGATGATTTTTTCTTCTACATTAGTTGGTGAGTTATACCATAATCTATTGTGTGCATTTTGTGCATAATTACTAATAACATTGAGATAGTTTAATCGAAATATTTCATATTTTAATAATCCATTTATGATAAATGATTTAGATACGGCAACAGTATCAGCCTCAGTGCTGGCATAATATGTAGCAGTATAATTTAACTGCATCCCAAAAAGTACTTGTGGCTCTATTACTGCAGGCGCTTCAATATGTTCAATAAAAGAATAGGTACCATCTTTTGAAATAGTTTCAACTGCAATAATTCCTTTTATTAAAAAAATCAAATGATTGCATGGAGCATCTTGCTCGATTATAATATTCCCTTTTTTATGTTGGGCAAAATCGAATTTAATTTTCTCTAGAATGTTATTAAAATCTTCATGACATAATCCTTGAAAAAGAGGAAGCTGTAATAAAGTATCAAACATTGTACTCATACTATTGGTTTAGTGTTTAAATTTCTTCCAAAGTTAGCGATAATCAATACTATATGTTTTGTTGCGCACACTCTTTTTGTTTTTTTTATTATTTCTTAATTGTAATGGTGCTTTCCTCAAAATGTCTCATTGCATTATCTCTTATTTATATTATATTTGTATCAAAAAAGTATAACTATGTTGCAGAACTTCAACTTTCAGCAAATGGCAAGTGCCTTTATTGTCTTATTTGCTGTAATCGATATTATTGGCTCAATTCCGATTATTATAAATTTAAAAGAAAAAGGAAAAGATGTAAATGCAATTAAAGCAACAGTGATATCTTTTGCTTTACTTATCGGCTTCTTTTATGCAGGAGACATGATGCTAAAATTGTTTCATGTAGATATCGAATCTTTTGCTGTAGCAGGTGCATTTGTTATTTTCCTAATGTCGCTTGAAATGATTCTTGATATTGAAATCTTTAAAAACCAAGGGCCCATTAAAGAGGCTACTTTGGTACCTTTAGTTTTTCCTTTGCTAGCAGGTGCTGGAGCATTTACTACGCTTTTATCTCTTCGCGCTGAATATGAAAGTGTTAATATTATCATTGCCTTAGTATTAAATATGATTTGGGTATACTTTGTGGTTAGTATGACCGGACGCGTTGAACGATTTCTAGGTAAAGGCGGTATTTATATTATCCGCAAATTCTTTGGTATTATATTATTGGCAATATCAGTGAGATTGTTTACTGCTAACATCACATTGTTAATAGATTCGCTTTCAAAATAATAAGTTTCATTTATATATATGATAAATTAAAAGATGGGAATTCGATGATTGCTAGATTCATCGCACATCTTTTTTGCTTTTTTAATCTGATATTCTTTCCTTTAGACTACAACAAACCTAAATATCACACTTTTCTTATGAATTTATTTAAACATCTTTTTTCAACTATGTCCATTCTGTTATGTCTGACATTGTTGTATTCGTGTAACTCTAAACCTGAGACACCTAATTTATCACTAATTCCATTGCCAAATGAGATTTCACTAAATGAAGGCCATTTTGTGTTGGATAAATCAACTTCCATTTATATATCTAATGATCTAGATGCAAAAAGTAGATATACTATAGACTCATTTATAGCTCAATTAAATCGTTTATTCAATAATCAATTTGAGATAATCTATACCGCTTCTAATGAGATTTCACAAAAGAATGGTATCGTTTTCAAAAAGGCAAGTACAGAGATTGGCTCTGAAGATTATAGATTAGATATTACATCAAACCATATTGTACTTGCTGCATCACAACCTGCCGGATTCTTATATGCAATTCAAACATTAAAACAATTACTGCCAAAAGAGATCTATAATGGCGAAGTTGAATCGAGTCATATTGAGATTCCTTGTTTGACAATATCCGATACTCCTCGATTTGGTTATCGTGGTTTGATGATTGATGTAGCTCGTCATTTTTACTCGGTCGATCAAATGAAAAAGATTATTGATATAATGACCTTGCATAAATTAAATACATTGCATTGGCACTTATCTGATGATCAAGGATGGAGAATTGAAATAAAAAAATATCCGCTTCTTACAGAGATTGGTAGTGTTAGACACAAAACAATGATTCGTAAAGAGTGGGACAATTATGATAATACCTCTTATGGTGGTTTTTACACTCAAGACCAAATCAGAGAAATTGTAAACTACGCAGATAATCACAGTATAACTGTTATTCCTGAAATAGATCTTCCCGGTCATATGATGGCTGCATTAGCTTCATATCCTAAATTGGGATGTACCGAAGGACCATATGAAGTTTCTGGACAATGGGGTGTACGTGACGATGTATTGTGCCCAGGCAAAGAATATACGTTTGAATTTATCGAAGGTGTATTGACAGAAGTAATGGATCTTTTCCCTTCAGAATATATACATATTGGTGGAGATGAATGTCCCAAAGTATGTTGGGAAAAATGTGCTAATTGTCAGAATCGTATTAAAAGCGAGAATATTAAAGCCGATGATAAACATAGTGCCGAGTTCTTTTTGCAAAGTTATACGATGGCACGTGTAGAGAAATTCTTGAATAGTAAAGGTCGTAATATTATTGGTTGGGATGAGATGCTAGAAGGTGAGTTAGCACCTAATGCAACTGTAATGTCTTGGAGAGGTGTAAAGCCAGGTATTGAAGCTGCACGTTTAGGCCATAAAGTAATAATGACTCCTGGATCGCACTTGTATTTTGATCTTTATCAAACAAGAAATACTGATAGTGACCCTTTAGCAAATGGCGGTTATGTTCCTGTAGAAAAAGTATATTCTTACGAACCTATTCCTGCTGATTTGAATGCCGAAGAGGGCAAACTTATAATTGGTACTCAAGCCAATCTTTGGACTGAATATATTACATCCAATGAGCAATTAGAATATATGTTATTGCCTCGCTTGGCTGCTTTGAGCGAAGTACAATGGTCTAAACCTGAGCATAAAGATTGGGATCATTTTTTAACTCGTTTAGCACATATCACTGATATTTATGATGAATTAGGTCTGACTTATGCAAATCACATATACGAGATTAGTGGTAGTTATTCGATAGATGAAAATAAGAAAAATACCGTTTATGCTACTTTGACGACATTAAATGATGACTCTATCTTCTACTCGTTAGATGGTACCGATCCAACCATTAATAGTCTTTTATATACAGGCCCAATAGAGATCAATGAAACATCTACATTGAAAGCTTTTGTAAAAAGAGGACACAAACATTCGCGTATATTTAAGCGTGATTTTGTATTCAATAAGGCAACCGGTTGTTTAGTCGAGTTGGTAGCCAACCCATCTCCTCGATTTGTATACGATGGTGCATCTATTCTTACTGATGGTGTTCGTGGAGATTTCAATTATGCTACAGGTCGTTGGTTAGGTTATTTAGATGAACCTGTAGAGGTGATTGTTGATTTAGGTAAACCAACAAATGTATCAACAGTCAAAGTAGGAGTTATGGTTCAAGAAGGCGAATGGTTGCTTCCTCCAACAAAAGTAGTTGTGTGGACTGCCAAACCAAATGAGCCTTTTGTTCTGCAGTCGTCTCTAGATATACCAGTTGCTACCAAAGATCTTGTTGATGGATTAAAAGAATATGGTTGTACTTTTGATGAAGTTGAAGTACAAAAAATCAAAATATTAGTCGAAACAACAAGTGTCTTACCCGAATGGCATAGTGCTAAAGGGGAGAAAGGATTTTTGTTTATAGACGAATTAATAGTCGATTAACATTAGGATAAGCTGAAAAACACATTAACCTTATATTGCAATGAATTTATTAAAAACTATCTGTGGATGTGTGGCTATTTTTTTAGTAGCCTGCACATCCAACCATGATGCTAAAACATATGTTGACCATGTCAACCCCTTTATCGGTACAGGTGGTCATGGGCATACATATCCAGGAGCAGTTGTACCTTTTGGTATGATACAACCTAGTCCAGATACTCGTATTTATGATTGGGATTCTTGTTCGGGTTATCACTACAGCGATTCTACTATTAATGGTTTCTCACATACACATTTAAGTGGAACTGGATGTTGCGATTATGGAGATTTAATGATTATGCCTACTGTTGGTGTTCAAGAGTATCAATGGTTAGGCCCTAATCATCAACAAACTGCATATAATTCATCTTTCTCTCATGAGAATGAAGTTGCATCACCTGGATATTATAGTGTTTTTTTAGATAGATATGGTGTAAAAGCCGAATTAACAGCATCACAACGTGCAGCTTTACATCGTTATACTTTCCCTGAAAGCAAGGAAGCAGGATTTATTGTAGATTTAGATTACAACCTGCAAGGTCAGAGAAATCATAATATGGAAATCATCGTATTAAGCGATACAGAGATATGGGGTGGCAAGAGAACTTCATATTGGGCACCAGACCAACCTATTTATTTCTATATGAAATTCTCTAAACCCTTTACCTATACGTTGATAACAGATACGGTTAAGTTGGAAGGTGTAAAGGCACCTTATGCTATGTCGAAAGCACTTCTGCATTTCGAAACCGAAGCTAATGAAGAGGTATTAGTGAAAGTAGCAGTTTCGGCTGTCGATAAAGAAGGAGCTAAGAAGAATCTCGAAAGTAGTATTCAAGATTGGAACTTTGAAGCAGTACATGGAGCAGCAAAAGACTCTTGGAATGATTATCTTTCAAAGATCGATATAGAAACCGTCAATGATGAGCTTAAGACAATCTTTTATACATCCATGTATCATACCGGATTGCAACCATTCCTTTTTACAGATGCCGATGGCAGATATTTGGGTATGGATGGTCTTGTTAAACAAGGCGATATAAATGATCCTCAATATACGGTATTCTCTTTGTGGGATACATTCAGAGCACTACATCCACTAATGACTATTATTGAGCCTGATCGCAATGAAGCTTTCATTCGCTCATTGCTTCAAAAATATAGAGAAGGTGGAATATTGCCTATGTGGGAATTGTCTGCAAACTATACAGCAACAATGATTGGTTATCATGCAGTTTCGGTTATTGCCGATGCCTACGCAAAAGGATACCGCAATTTTGATGTTAACGAAGCATATAAAGCTTGTTTGCGTTCTGCCGAATACGATACAACCGGTATTAAAACTATTCCTTTGTTGATTCATCATGGACTAATGCCAACTTCTAAGTATTGGAAGAACAAAATAGGTTATATCCCATTTGATAAAGAGCATGAATCGGTAGCCAAAGCACTAGAATATGCCTACAATGATTGGTGTATTTCTATGTTGGCCGATAGTTTAGGCGATACCGCAAACAAAGAACGATATGAGAAATTTGCTGAAGCATATAAAATCTATTTTGATCCAGAAGTACGATTTATGCGTGGTAAAGACAGCAAAGGCAATTGGCGTACACCATTTAACCCTCGCGCATCTCAACATAGAGAAGATGATTATTGCGAAGGAACAGCATGGCAATGGACATGGTTTGTTCCACATCAAGTAGACGGTTTGGTAGAATTGATGGGTGG
>CAMTPH010000111.1 GCA_947074345.1 uncultured Bacteroides sp.
ATGTTCCTGGATTCCTTCCTGGTACAGGTCAAGAGTACAATGGTGTAATTCTTCACGGTGCTAAATTGCTTTATGCTTATGGTGAAGCTACTGTACCTAAGGTTACTGTTACACTACGTAAATCATATGGTGGTTCACACATCGTAATGAGCTGTAAACAACTTCGCGGTGATATGAACTATGCATGGCCAACTGCCGAAATCGCTGTAATGGGTGGTGCTGGTGCAGTAGAAGTACTTTATGCAAGAGAAGCGAAAGAACAAGCTGACCCAGCTGCATTCTTGGCTGAAAAAGAAGCTGAGTATACTAAATTGTTTGCTAACCCATACAATGCTGCTAAATATGGTTACATTGATGATGTTATCGAACCACGCAATACTCGTTTCCGTATCATCCGTGCATTGCAACAATTGCAAACTAAGAAATTATCTAATCCTGCTAAGAAGCATGGTAATATTCCGTTGTAATAAAGCTTATTTATAATAAAAACAAGATTGATTATGAATAAAACTAATTTTGGAATATTCTCTACTCTATTATTGCTTTTGGTTTTCTGCACTTCTTGTAAAGAGCAAAGATCAAACAATAAGCTGTTGATCAACGAAGTCTTGCTTGAGAACGAAGCGAACATGCAAGATGATTATGGTCAAAACAGTGCTTGGATTGAGATATTCAATAAATCGTTTGGTAGTGCCGACCTTTCGGCCCACCTAATAAAAGTTAGTAGCCAACCTGGAGATACAACTACATATTTTATCCCTAAAGGTGATGTATTGACTTCTATTAAACCTCGTCAACACGCTCTTTTCTGGGCAGATGGTGAACCAAAGCGTGGAACATTCCACACTAGCTTCACTTTCAACCCTGAAAGCAATAACTGGATTGGTCTTTTTGACTCAGGTAATAAACTTCTTGATGAAGTAGTTATTCCTTCAGGTATATTAAAAGCTGATCAATCGTACGCTCGTATTAGTGATGCAGACGATCAATGGGAAGTGAAAGATGGCGGTGAGAATAAATATGTTACACCAAATACAAACAACTTAACTATGGACAGCAATGCCAAAATGGAAAACTTTGCTGTAAAAGATGGTTCGGGTGTTGGTATGGCCATTTCGGCTATGTGTGTTGTATTCGCAGGACTATTATTACTTTTCATTGTCTTCAAAATAATTGGTAGAATATCTGTAGCCCTTAGCAAGCGTAATGCAATGAGAGCAAAAGGAATTACAGACTTAAAAGAAGCCAAAGAGAAGAAATTGGGTGAGGCACCAGGAGAAATCTTTGCTGCTATATCTATGGCGATGCATGAAATGCAAAATGACGTTCACGATATGGAAGATACAGTACTTACTATCAGCCGTGTGAAACGTACTTACTCTCCATGGAGTTCTAAGATTTATACATTGCGCGAAACACCTAAAAAGTAATTACACAATAAAATCGTATAACAATGAAAGAATATAAATATAAAATCAATGGTAATCTTTACAAGGTTTGCATTGGAGATATTGAAGATAACATAGCACACGTAGAAGTGAACGGAACTCCGTATAAAGTAGAAATGGAAAAGGCTCCTAAAGCTGCTCCTGTAGCACGTCCGATTGTACGTCCTACTACTCCTGCTGCTCCTACAAGCGCACCTATTTCTAAACCAGCTGTTGCTGGAGGTAAATCAGGTGTTAAGTCACCACTTCCTGGTGTAATCCTTGACGTAAAAGTTAGCGTTGGCGACACAGTTAAAAAAGGACAAACTCTTATCATTCTTGAAGCTATGAAGATGGAAAACAACATCAATGCAGATAAAGATGGTAAAGTAACTGCTATTAATGTAAGTAAAGGTGACTCTGTACTTGAGGGTACTGACCTTGTAATAATCGAATAATATGGGAGATTTTTTAAGCTTTTTAGGAACAAACTTAGCCGACTTCTGGACATACACAGGGTTTTCAAATGCAACATGGCAACATCTTGTAATGATTTTGATTGGCTTAGTTTTTATTTACTTGGCTATCGCCTATGAATTTGAACCGATGTTGCTTATTCCAATCGGTTTTGGTATGTTGATTGGTAATATTCCTTTTAATATGGATGCCGGTCTTAAGATTGGTATCTATGAAGAAGGATCTGTATTGAATATATTATACTCCGGGGTCAGTTCCGGGTGGTATCCACCACTCATATTCTTGGGGATTGGTGCAATGACAGACTTCTCTGCATTGATATCTAATCCTAAGTTGATGTTGATTGGTGCTGCTGCTCAGTTCGGTATCTTTGGTGCATATATGATTGCTTTGGCTATTGGATTTAATCCTATGCAAGCGGGTGCTATCGGTATTATTGGTGGAGCAGATGGTCCTACGGCTATCTTCCTATCATCCAAACTGGCACCTAACTTAATGGGGGCTATTGCGGTATCAGCCTATTCTTATATGGCATTGGTACCGGTTATCCAACCTCCTATTATGCGTGCATTGACAACTAAACACGAACGTTTAATCCGTATGAAACCTCCACGTGTGGTATCACATACTGAAAAGGTAATATTCCCTATCGTAGGTATGTTGTTGACTACATTCTTGGTTCCTTCAGGTTTGCCACTTTTGGGTATGTTATTCTTCGGAAACTTACTAAAAGAAAGTGGTGTAACACGTCGTTTGGCTGAAACAGCTCGTGGTCCACTTATCGATACCATCACTATCTTGTTGGGTGTAACAGTAGGTGCTTCAACTCAAGCTTCTGAGTTCTTAACTTTAGATTCAATTAAAATCTTTGGTTTAGGTGCATTCTCATTTGTTATCGCTACAACTTCGGGTGTATTGTTTGTGAAACTATTCAATCTATTCTTGAGAAAAGATAACAAGATTAATCCGTTGATTGGTAATGCAGGTGTTTCTGCTGTACCAGACTCGGCTCGTATCTCTCAAGTGGTAGGTTTGGAATATGACCCAACCAACTATTTATTGATGCATGCTATGGCTCCTAACGTAGCCGGTGTAATCGGTTCTGCAGTAGCAGCAGGTATCTTGCTTGGTTTCTTATTATAATATCAATCTTGATATATACATTGAGTGCCTTTTCAGAAATGAAGAGGCACTTTTTTTATAATTTTGTACAAAATAAAGGATAATGAGACACACTACTTACTTATTTGATTTTGATTATACACTTGCCAATTCATCAAAAGGAATAGTAATCTGTTTTCAGAATGTGCTAAAGAATCATGGATACAATAATGTAACAGATGAAGAGGTTAAACGAACCATCGGTAAAACATTAGAAGACTCTTTTTCCATTTTAACGGGCGAGTTAAACATGGAGATCTTGCAGAAATATAAAAAACTATACGAGCAAGAAGCTAATCAGTATATGAATATCAATACGTTTCTTTATCCTGAAACGCTTACCGTATTACAAACATTAAAGAAGAATGGAGCTAAGCTTGGGATTATCTCTACAAAATATCGTTACCGCATTAAAGATCTTTTGAGCAATTATCTACCCGATGACTTCTTTGATATTATAGTAGGTGGTGAGGATGTAACAGAGCATAAGCCATCACCTCAAGGACTCTTAATAGCAATGGAACAATTGCAAGTGGACAAATCAGATATCCTGTATATTGGTGATAGCGTAGTAGATGCTGAAGCGGCCCAACAAGCACAAGTTGACTTTGCGGGAGTGTTGCATGGCATGACGACTAAAGAGGAGTTAGAGGGATATCCCCATCTATTAATAATGAATGATTTGACTCCTTTAATCAGCAAAGAGAAAAAGTCAGATAGATTTAGAAAAATAAAGCTGTATTATCGTTGGCTTCGCATTAAACAAGTTAATGGCTTTCAGACAAAAAGTCCCAACAAAGAAGAAACTGTTTGTAAGAACTGTGGAGAAACATATACCGGCAATTACTGCAATCGCTGTGGTCAAGACAAGAATACAGCTCGATTGAGGTTTAGCAATATATTGCAAAATGCTTTAAACGGATTTAGCAGTATGGATAGAGGTTTTGGATTAACATTATTAGAGTTAATCTTTAGACCCGGTTATCTGATATATGATTATCTAAAAGGCAAACGCATACGCTACTTTCGTCCATTTCAGATGCTATTCATATTGTCTGCCGTATACATACTATGGGCACAATTTATAGATCCCACAGCTATAAAAACAAATAAAGAGACAAAAGATAAGATTGAAGAAGTTAATGATAGCATCTCTAACGAACAATACAATGATAAAACAGAAGCCAAGTTTGTTGAAATACAGAATAACCAACTAGCAGATTCTACGTCTTTAAATAAACACTATCCTGATACCAAAACATCTAAGATTCTCGAAAAAGTTAACAAGACAAAACGTTTAGGCTATTTAGGGGAGATTATGAATATGGTTTCTAAATGGCTTAATCAGAATAAAGCTTTAAGCATATTAATGATTCTTCCCATTTTTGCACTAGCTACCCGTTGGGCTTTCAAAAAGCAAAAGAGTGAAACAAATTATAATTTCACTGAGTTGCTATTTGCCCAAACATACATAGCTTGCCAGATATTACTACTAAGTATTATTATTCTGGCCTTTAGTCATAAAGCTAAAGTATCTGATATATTCGATATACCCGAATGGGCTATTTTTGCACTGTATTTATTGGACTACAAACAGCTATTTAGAAAGAGTTGGCTATCTACCTTAGGCAGAACCATATTGATGTTTATCTATAGTCTTGTAATTATACTAATATTTGCAATAATCATAGCCTCTACACTTATAGGAGGCATCATAATGGACATTTAAGTAAACTCTATTTTGAAGTAGACGTTATATTAATTAAGTTTGCATTCTATTCTAAAGATTATCATATGTCGCAGCCATTTCTATACAATGACTTCTCTCAGTTTCTAAAGAAACACTTTCCGTTTAAGGTTCAAAAAATATCATTGAACGCAGGATTCACCTGCCCTAATAGAGATGGAACGAAAGGATTAGGAGGTTGTACTTATTGCAATAATCAAACATTCAACCCCGATTACTGCAAGACCGAGAAAACCATCACACAACAATTAGAAGAAGGAAAACTGTTTTTTGCTCGCAAATATCCCGATATGAAATACTTGGCCTACTTTCAGGCTTATACTAACACTTATCAGAATATAGAAGAGCTAAAGAAGAAATATGAAGAAGCTCTAAGTGTGCCTGGAGTAGTAGGATTGGTTATCGGTACTCGTCCAGACTGTATGCCCGATAACTTATTGAATTATCTCGAAGAGCTAAATAAAAAGACGTTCTTACTTGTGGAGTATGGTGTAGAAAGCACATCCAATGAAATACTTAAAAGAATAAACCGCGGTCATACATTCGAAGAATCAGAAGAAGCCATAAGAAGAACTGCAGCTCGTGGCATTATGACCGGTGCACATATCATATTAGGACTTCCTGGTGAGGTACATGATGAAATTGTAAAACAAGCAACAATATTATCTAGACTACCTATCACTACTTTAAAGATTCACCAACTACAGCTGATACGTGGCACAAAGATGGCTAAAGAACATGAAAATAATCCACAAGATTTTCATTTGTTCGATCAAGTAGATGAGTATATTGACCTTGTGATAGATTATGTAGAACATCTTCGTCCAGACATTGTTATAGAAAGATTCATATCTCAATCTCCTCGCAACTTATTGATTGCACCCGATTGGGGATTGAAGAACTTTGAAATCACAAACCGTATTCAAAAAAGAATGAAAGAAAGAGAATCTTATCAAGGTAAGAGTTTCGAGGTTTAAGAAAAAAATGGATATATTTGCAGAACTGTAACTAAACAAAATCTAATTATAAGATGGAACAGAATTCATTGATCAAAGGAAAGATTCACTACGTAGGAGTAAACGACCGTAGTAAATATCTTTTTGAAGGCATGTGGCCACTACCTTATGGTGTATCATACAATTCATACTTAATTGATGATGAGAAAGTAACATTGGTTGACACAGTAGATATCAATTTCTTTGAAGTCTACATCAATAAGATTAAAAGAATCATTGGCGATCGCGCAATCGATTATCTAATCATAAACCATATGGAACCCGACCATTCTGGTTCTATCCGTTTAATTAAACAACAATACCCCAATATAATCATCGTTGGCAACAAACAAACCTTTGGTATGATTGAAGGTTATTATGGCGTAACCGGTCAGCAACTTCTAGTAAAAGACTGTGATACTCTTGACTTAGGATATCACAAAATCACTTTTTACTTGACTCCTATGGTACATTGGCCCGAAACAATGATGAGTTTTGATACAACAGAAGGTGTATTATTCTCAGGCGATGCCTTCGGTTGTTTTGGTGCACTCAATGGAGGATTCATAGATACTCGCATCAATACCGATATCTATTGGGATGAGATGGTAAGATATTATTCAAACATCGTTGGCAAATATGGTAGCCCTGTACAAAGAGCACTTCAAAAACTGAATGGTTTGCCTATGACAGCTATTTGTTCGACACACGGACCTGTATGGACCGATCACATACTTAAAGTAGGAAGCATCTATGATAAGTTAAGCAAATATGAGTCTGAAGAAGGTGTAGTTATAGCTTATGGTAGTATGTATGGCAATACCGAACAAATGGCCGAAGTGATTGCCGAAGAACTATCAGCACAAGGTATTAAGAATATTGTGATGCACAACGTTAGCAAGAGCAATGCATCATACATTATTGCCGATATATTTAAATACAAAGGTTTGATTGTAGGCTCGCCTACTTATAGCAATCAAATTTATCCAGAGATAGAATCATTATTATCAAAAATATTAGTTCGCGAAATCAAAGACCGTTACTTAGGTTTGTTTGGCTCTTTCACATGGGCAGGAGCAGCCGTAAAACGAATGGTCGATTTTGCTACTCAAAGCAAGTATGAACTAGTAGGTGATACTGTAGAGATGAAACAAGGAATGAACGATATCATTCACGCACAGTGTAAAAAACTAGGCCGAGATATGGCTCAACGCCTTATAGCAGACAGAAAATAACATTACTAACCCCTTATAAACAATCAAGATTATGAGATTAATCATTCAGCCCGACTATCATTCAGTTTCTAAATGGGCTGCACATTACGTTGCCTCAAGAATTCGCAAAGCAGCCCCTACTGCTGAAAAACCATTTGTATTAGGTTGTCCTACAGGTTCTTCTCCATTGGGAATGTACAAAGAACTTATCGACCTTAACAAAAAAGGTTTGGTTTCTTTTGCGAACGTAGTTACTTTCAATATGGACGAATACGTGGGTCTTCCACAAGATCATCCAGAAAGCTATTACTCATTTATGTGGAATAACTTCTTTGGACATATTGATATCAAAGCAGAAAACACAAACATCTTAAACGGAAACGCTGCTGATCTAGATGCTGAGTGTGAACGTTACGAAGAGAAAATCAAATCATACGGTGGTATCGACCTATTCATGGGTGGTATTGGCCCTGATGGTCACATCGCTTTCAACGAACCAGGTTCATCACTTGCATCACGTACTCGTCAAAAAACATTGACTACTGATACAATTATCGCAAACTCTCGTTTCTTTGATAATGACATTAACAAAGTTCCTAAGACTGCTTTAACTGTAGGTGTAGGTACAGTATTGTCGGCTCGCGAAGTGATGATTATTGTGAATGGTCATAACAAAGCACGTGCTTTACGTCATGCTGTAGAAGGTGCAATCACTCAAATGTGGACAATTAGTGCTTTGCAAATGCACGAAAAAGGAATCATTGTATGTGATGATGCAGCTACCGAAGAGATAAAAGTAGGTACTTACCGTTACTTCAAAGATATCGAAGCTGATTACTTGGATGCTGAAAAGTTAATTCAATAATCTTCTCGAAAAGATAAAATGAAAAGCTCCGATATCTGTATTGATATCGGAGCTTTTTCGTAGTTATTATTTAGCATGTTTCTTATAATACCATCGTCGTACTGCGCTATCAACAAATAGCAGCACACCTACTAAAAGAAATATGTAGATATAGAATCCCCATCCTGTACTCAATTGAAATGCCTCTTGAAAGGGTTGTATAATTTGTTTCAAACTAATATCAGCGTAAAGTACAAAAGACAATACAGCTAGTATTGACATAAATGCTGTAACCATCGCCATCATTATATAATTCAAGCGAGTGGCACGTTTTCGTTTTCGTGCATCTTCAACATAGACTTGCTGCATCATGCGATACGTAAAATTAGAAGGCAAATCGGTTGTTTGTCTTCGCTGTAGTGCCTGTTTCAGCACGTTATCTTTAGTAACCTTTGATTCTTCCATCTTCACGGGTCATTATTAAATACAACTTCTTTCGGGTGCGATGCAAACGTACTTTTACATTAGCAATAGTTAGTTTCATAATCAGTCCAATCTCTTCCATACTCTTCTCTTCTAAATAGAAGAGTGTAATAAGAGCCTTTTCATCGGGCGTAAGGAGTTTGACTGCATTCATCAGCATCACAATCTTCTCTTCCTCGTTATTTAACTCCATGATACCATCAGCGGCCTCATCGGGTGATATCAACTTCAATACAAACTCATATTCAGCCCTCAAAGCAGGATGTTTATTGGTAGGCATTGGTTTAGGAC
>CAMTPH010000112.1 GCA_947074345.1 uncultured Bacteroides sp.
TCAATGGGCCCAACTACAGCTGGCCGTATGGACTCGTATGTAGATCTATTCCAAAGTCATGGTGGTAGTTTGATTATGCTTGCAAAAGGTAACCGTAGTCAACAAGTAACTGATGCTTGCCAAAAGCATGGTGGTTTCTACTTAGGCTCAATTGGTGGTCCTGCTGCTATCTTAGCTCAAAATAACATCAAGCACATTGAATGTGTGGCTTATCCTGAATTGGGTATGGAAGCTATCTGGAAAATTGAGGTAGTTGACTTCCCTGCATTTATCTTAGTTGATGACAAAGGCAATGATTTCTTCAAACAAATCAAACCTCGTTGTCCAGGCGATAGCTGCAAATAAGTTGAACGCATAGCGCATCTTGTGCGCATCAAATAAAAAGCACGAATCTGTAAAGGTCCGTGCTTTTTTATGATTATATCTAATTAGGAATAGTTTCTCTTACTTAGCTAGCTTTTTTTTCCATCTATCATATCTTTTCAAGACTTTCTGTCCTTGGCTGTTGTACCAGCTATAACCATTACGTCTTTCATATCCTATTTCAGAGATATCGTATTTCTTCACTCCATCGCGGTCGCTAAAGAAAGGTTGGTTAGTATCGAGCTCATAAAAACGTGCCCATAGTGGTTCGCAATCATCACACTCAACCATGCGATAATCTCTCTTGCCTTCAGCATTGGTGAAGTATTCTTTCTTTAAACCGTTAATTTGTGAGCTCTTAAACCATTCAACAGCTCCTTCTACAGCAGCAATCACTTCAGGAGATGGGTTAGGAATAGACATTAATAAAAGAACGATATCATCAGACTCTTGTCCACTAAGTGATGGAAGTTCATAAGCTCTTGCCTTTGCAGGCTCAAATGTTACCTCATCATGTTGTGCACACCAAACAGTCAATTTATTATTTTGTTTTACTTGAGTAGCCAAGATACACTCAACACCTTTATCAAATGATACACGAGCTTGTTGCGCTACACTTTCAGGCACGAAAGTATAAGGAGCTTTCTTTTCATATACCTCTTGAAGCAAGTCCATTACGTTAATCATGGCATTGTCATTGTAGGTGATATGTGTGTAGTAACCTTTGTTGCGAGGCCAGAATTGTGGCCATCCACCATTAGGGTATTGAGATTTGAATAGATAATCGATGCCTTTCAACACAGCTTCTTTGTAACGCTCATCGCCGGTAGCATTGTACATTCTAGCTAAGAAACGAATCTCAGTTGTTGTAGAACCATTGTCTATGGTACTTTCTTTCGTGATATTTTTTAGTTTAATGGCTTTTTCTTTTAGTTCAGGAGTCATTTCATTCTGCATGCGAATGTTCTTAGGCCATCCACCTGTAGTTTGTTGATAAAGAAGAACATTCTCGGCGATGCGTGCAGCTTCGGGAGTAGTAAAGAAAGCGTCTTCAAACTTGGGTGCTTCTTTCACCCAGTCTTTATAAGACATTTTATCCTGTGCCATGATAAACATAGTGCTGATTAAGGCAAAGGTAAATAAGGTAACTCTTTTCATAATAGTATGTTTTTAGTATGGCAAAGATATATTAATAGAGTAGCAATGTATTGTAATTATTGTTATATGAAGTGAATAAATTAGTCATTTACTATAAATAACTGAGTATTTTACCGCTGATTAGTTGCAATGATATTTCGCACAGTTTAGTGTTATACTCTGCAGTGAGTAGTCTCTCTTCGGCATCTAGTAAGCTTTTTTGTGCTTCACGCATCTCTATACCCGATAAGTTACCTAACAAATAACGCTCCATGGCAATGCTGCAGTTCTCTTTTGCGGTAACTAGATTTTGTCTTTCTAGAGTAACTAGACTTATGTTGTTTAAATAGGACTGCCACAAATTGCTTAAATCTGCACGTAGTGCTTGTTCTAACTCATCGCGTCGCAATTGGGTATTGCGAATGGTGATATTGGCATTGCGCTTTTCGCGTCTACGATTACCATCATACAAATTGAATCCTACTGTTACCCCGCCATTGAAACCGTAATTGCTGCGGCGACTGTTTGCATTGACATCATATTTGTTGAAGGTGTATCCATATCCGGCGTTTAAATTAATATATGGATAGTTGCGCGACAATACCTTCTTGTAATCCATTTGTGCTATTGCCGTGTTCTGATCTGCCTTAAGCAAATAGGCATTTGTAGCTAACGTTCCTTCAAGTAGATAATCGTACTGCAACTCGTCTTTTAAAATAATCAGTGTGTCTTTTATCAGAAGCGGTGCATCTACTTGTTTATTGGCCATCCATTCATTAAGGTTGATGACCGATGACTGCAATGCTTCTTGTTGCTTTAGGTATTTGGCACGGTCGGCATTATAATCTACTTTGGCTTGTTGATAATCTAAACCAGAGTAGTTACCTATGCGATAACGTTCTTCAACGATACGCAATCGTTCGGCCGACAACTGAACAGCATAATGAAGGTTGGCCAAACGAATGTTCTGCTGAATATAGTTATAATACTCGGCAGTCAACCCGGCTATATAATCTTCGATAGCAATGCGTGTATTTGTTTCGCCTTGAATCTCTAACTCTTTGAGCTTTTTATAGTTTGTAGATATATTAAATCCATCAAAGATAGTCCAATTGAGAGCTACACCTGCATTTAATGTTTGATCGAATACGCTATTTAGATTACTTACTTCGCCTGTACTTCTCAATGTCGTGTTGGTATTATCTATTGTGGTACGATAACTACCGGTTAAATCGACTGTTGGTAAGTATCCGGCATTGGCCAAAGTAGCATTGTTGGCACTTATTTGTGCTTCATTGTGCGCAATGCGAACGGAGTAGTTATTGAGTAACCCAATATTCAGGCAATTTTGAAGTGATAGTGAATCGGTGGAAAATAGATGGTCGCTGTTTTGTGCAGAAACATTGGATATGAATAAACATCCTAGTATCAGCACGAGCAACCTATGTTTGTATCTTGTTATTTTCATGACGGTAGCTAATTTTTTGTTGAGACTGACTTAATGCGATTGGTCGATATGAAGCTATAGATTGCGGGTACAATGTACATGGTTAATAAAGTAGATACCAACATACCACCTACAACGGCTGTACCCATAGCAATACGTTGATTGCTACCTTCGCCCGATGCTACGGCAAGTGGCATTAATCCGAGAATGGTTGATGCACTAGTCATTAAGATAGGACGTAGACGCTGCAATGATGCTTCTTTGATAGCTTCCATTTTATCTTCGCCCAACTCTTGCTTTTGGTTGGCAAATTCAACAATCAAGATTCCGTTTTTGGCAACTAGCCCAATCAACATAATAATACCAATTTGACTGAATATATTCATCGTAATACCGCTTATACTCATAAAGACCAAAGCACCGGCAATGGCCAGCGGAACTGTTAGCATAATAATTAATGGGTCTTTGAAACTTTCGAATTGTGCTGCCAAAATTAAATAGATAAGTACAATGGCCAATATAAAGGCAAACATCAAACTCGATGAACTCTCTCTATACTCTTTTGAATCTCCATTGAGTGCAGTTCTAAATGTATCGTCTAGTGTTTCTTTGGCTATTTTATCCATCTCATCCAATCCTTCGCCAATGGTTCTGCCTTTGGCCAAACCTGCCGAAATAGTAGCCGATACAAAACGGTTGTATCGATATAATTGAGGAGGAGCAATACCTTCGGACATTTCAATTAAATTGTCTAACTGTATCATCTCTCCTTTATCACTACGAATATAGATTGATTTTAGATTGGCCGGTTTGTTACGCTGTTGACGGTTTATCTCACCCAGTATTTCGTATTGCTTGCCATTCATATAGAAATAGCCCATACGCTGTCCGCTTAATCCATATTGCAATGTTTGTGCTATATTACGAGTGCTTACTCCCATAATACCTGCTTTGTCGCGGTTGATATGAATGCGCGATTCGGGTTTGCTAAACTTTAAATTAACATCGGCCATTTGAAATACGGGGTTTTCAAATACCTTCATCATAAACTCCGGCAATATCTCTTGTAGCTTCTCAAGGTTGGTAGCTTGCAACACATACTGCACAGGCATACTTCCACGTCTTCCTCCAAAAGAAGATGACTGTTGTACAAAAGCACGTGCCATGGTTTGCTTCTGAACAGCTTTAGATAACTGCTCGGCTACATCCATTTGTGAATAATTACGTTCACTCATATCTTTCAACGTGATGCGTACATTGCCCGAACCACTCGAAACACGTGCAGTCACAGCTTTGGCATCGGGAATAATTGAATCGACAAGCTGATTGATGTTTTCAGTGTAATCGCGCATATACTCATAAGTAACTCCTTCGGGTCCACGCGTACTGATGGATATTTGTGATCTATCTTCGAGTGGTGCCATCTCGCTTGGGATATTTGTCCATAGATAGATAATCAATCCAACGGTAATAGCTATAAAAGGAAGCGATATCCAACGAATTTTTAAGAGTGAGTTCAATGATTTGCTATACCAATGATTCATCCCTTCAAAGAATGGTTCCGTCTTACGATAAAACCAATTTTTCTTTTCGCGTCTTACCAATAGTTTGGTAGCAAGCATGGGCGTAAATGTCAATGCTACAAACGAAGAGATTATAACCGAACCAGAAATTACGATACTAAATTCTCGGAATAGTCTACCTGTTACTCCATCCATAAATAGGATAGGGAAGAATACAGCTACCAATGTGATGGTGGTTGAGAGTACTGCAAAGAATATCTCTTTGGCTCCTTCGATACCTGCATCTTTGGGTTTCATGCCTCGCTCTATACGTGTATAGATATTTTCGGTCATTACAATAGCATCGTCAACTACCAACCCTACTGCCAATACAATAGCAAGCATGGAGAGTACATTGATAGAGAAACCGGCTACATACATTACAAAGAAAGCACCGATTAAAGAAACTGGAATAACAATGCAAGGCACAAGAGTTACGCGCCAGTCGCGAAGAAATAGAAAGATAATAACGATAACCAATGCGAAGGCAATGAATACCGTATCTTTAACCTCTTTGATGGATGCACGAATAAACTTGGTGCTATCGAAACCATAGTCGTAAACTATATCTTCGGGCAAGTCTTTTTGCATACGTTCCATGCGGTCGTATACTGCATCGGCTATCTGTATATGATTGGCTCCCGGTTGTGGAGTAACTGCTATACCTACCATCGGAATACCATTCATCTTCATGTAACTGCGGATATCAGCAGGTCCTAACTCGGCACGACCGATATCGCTAAAGCGAATGATTCGATTGTTGTCTTCGCGAATAATCAGATTATTAAACTCTTCGGCTGTATGCATCAACCCTAAAGTTCGTATCGTCAATTCGGTTGTATTTCCTTCGATACTTCCCGATGGGAGTTCTATGTTTTCTCGATCAATAGCATTCTTTACATCAATAGGGGTAACTCCGTAACCTGACATTTTAATAGGATCTAACCAAAGGCGCATGGAGTATCTTTTCTCTCCCCAGATACCTACACCACTTACATCTGAAATGGTTTGTAACTGTTCTTTGACTGTAAGTTCGGCAATTTCGCTCAGTTCTAATAATGAACGTTTGTCGCTTTGTAGTGCAACCATTAATATAGGCATTGCATCGGCATCTGCTTTGGATACAATTGGTGGATCGCAATCGCGCGGCAACCATCGTTGTGCACGAGATACTTTATCGCGTACGTCATTGGCGGCTGTTTCAAGATCTACCGAGAGTTCAAACTCTACAGTAATGCGGCTTGATCCTTGCTGACTGACACTCGAGAGCGAACGAATGCCAGGAATGCCATTGATGTTTTGTTCTAATGGTTCGGTAATTTGATTTTCGATAACATCGGCATTGGCTCCCGGATAGGAGCAAGTGACTGAAATAATCGGATTGTCAACCGAAGGATATTCGCGTACACCAAGATAGGTGTAACCGATGATGCCGAAAATAAGGATAATAATAGTGAGAACAGTGGAAAGTACTGGTCTACGTATGCTGAGTTCAGATATATTCATAGGTTCGATTGTGGTGGTTAGTCAATGTTATCGAGTGTAACCGGTAGGGCAGTACGCAACTGTAACGTCCCTGAAGTAATGATTGTGTCGCCTATTTCTACTCCTTTTACAGCTTGTACCTCGGAGGCTGTTCGGATGCCGGTGATGATTTCAATTGGTTGTGCTTTGCCCTCTTTGTATAGATAGATTATATCTTTGCCCATCTCGGGTACAATGGCTTGTGAAGGTATAGCAATCGCATCATTAATCTCTGCTCGCTTTAATAATACACTTGTATAGCGTCCCGGTAGTAGTTCACCGTTTGTGTTTGGATAGATAGCACGAATAGGCAATGTGTGTGTAGTTGGATCTATCTTAGATTCTAGCGCATATACCTTCGCATCATAATCTTTTAGTTTACCTTCAACACGGAAGGTTAGATTTGTTCCTCGGCTAATATCGGAGGCATATCTTTCGGGAACAGCAAATTCGATTTTAAGGGGAGATATCTTAGTTAGTTTTGCTATTTGTGTATTTGGGGTAGCATAAGCACCCACACTTACTTGTCTTAAACCAATCACCCCATCAAAAGGAGCTCTTAGTTCGGTTAAAGCAATGTTTGCTTTCACCAATTCGATATCGGCATGAAGAGTGGCAAGTTCGGTTTGTACTTGTTCGAGAGCCTCTTGACTGACAGCATCTTTCTTGAGCAAAGCACTTTGACGATAAACGCGGTCTTCGGCAAGTTTAAGTTGTGATTCTAATTTCTGTAGTTGTGCTTGCAGGGGTCTGTCATTGACCTTTGCCAAGAGTTGCCCTTTCTGTACTTGACTACCTTCGTTAAAGTTGATTTCGGTAATCTTGCCTGAGGTTTCGAACGATAAATCAACCTCTTCATCGGGAACTAGATTGCCGCTAATAGCAATCTCGTCGATTAGCAGTTGTGGACGAATAACTTTTGCATTTACATTTAAAATGCGTTTTTGATTTGAAGTTGTTTTTGGCAAACCATTTGTTTGATTATCCGCATTGCTAGTTGTGGGCAATAGCAAGTAAACAATTGCAGCAATAATGCCAAGGCCTATTAAAGTATAAATGGCCCATTTGAGCTTCTTGTTCATGTTGATGTCAGCTTATTGGATATAAATGCTGGTTAAGCGCATATCCAATTGTTTTTATATAGTATTTATAATAAGACTTAAAAGGTTAACGAAGGTTTAATGCGCATTCAAGAAAAGTTTAATGTGCTGCGCGATATTTACCTTCCTCTTTATCATCGAGCATACTTAAGTAGGAATTGTATCTCGATTCGCTGATGCGATGTTCTTTTACTGCTTCGAGTACGGCACAACCCGGTTCGTGTATGTGGGTGCAGTTATTGTATTTGCAGTTCTCTGAAGTCTTGAATATCTCAGGGAAATAATGGCTAATCTCTTCAACCTCCATATCAAAAGTACCAAAACCTTTGATACCTGGAGTGTCAATGATATATCCACCACCATCTACTGGAAACATTTCAGAGAAAGTAGTTGTATGCATCCCCTTCTTATGATATGATGATATTTCGGCTGTCTTTACATTGACACCTGGTAGCAATGCATTGATAAGTGTTGACTTACCTACACCCGAATGACCCGAGAAAAGAGTAATGCGACCTTTCAACTCATCGCGAACTTCTTGAATTCCTGTTCCTTCTTTGGCAGATACTTTAAAGCAAGGATAGCCGATGTAGGTGTATAGGTTGATAAGACAATCCAAATAGCTCAAATCATCTTCGTTGTATGCATCAATCTTATTGAATATCAATTTTACTGGTACCCGGTATGCCTCAGCCGATGCTAAGAAACGGTCGATGAATGTTGTTGAAGTCTCCGGATAGTTAACGGTAACCACCAATAGACATTGGTCTAAGTTAGCACCAAGTATGTGCGATTGTTTAGAAAGGTTAGACGAGCGGCGAACTATATAATTCTTACGGTCTTCGATATTAGTAATTAAAGCTGTTCCTTCGGCATTGATATCAATGTCTACTCGGTCGCCAACCGCAATAGGGTTGGTGCTTTTAATACCTTTCAGACGGAAACTTCCCTTTATCTTGCATTCGATAAATCGGCCATCGTCTGTTTTTACTTGATACCAGCTTCCGGTATTTTTGATTACTAATCCTTTCATATAGTGTGGGTTTGGGATAAATTTAATAAGCAGACACGGATTGCACAGATTACACTGTTTAAGAAAAACAGTAGTGCAAAATCCGTGTAATCCGTGTCTGAACCATTTAATACAGCTTTATAACAAAAGCGTATTAAAATTATACAGTCATAATTTCTTTATCTTTTTCGGCAAGCATATCATCGATTTGTTTGATATACTTATCGTGAATCTTTTGAAGTTTAGCTTCTGCATTCTTTTGCTCATCTTCAGCCAATCCATCTTTTACACCTTTCTTAAGTGCATCGATAGCTTCACGACGTGCATTGCGAACACTGATTTTAGCAGTTTCACTTTCAGCCTTACATTGCTTAGTCAATGTTTTACGGCGTTCTTCGGTCAATGGAGGAATACCTAAACGGATGATTTCACCATTGTTTTCAGGCATGATAC
>CAMTPH010000113.1 GCA_947074345.1 uncultured Bacteroides sp.
GATTATTGACTGGATTGGGAGCATCTGCCGCAATCATCATGTTGGTATTTAAAGATACAATACTGGGATTTGTTGCCGGTATTCAGCTTTCGGCTAATAATATGTTGAAGTTGGGCGATTGGATTCAACTGCCATCAGGAGCTGCTAATGGTAATGTGGAAGAAATTACATTGAATACGGTGAAAGTTAGAAATTGGGACAATACTATTTCTACAGTTCCACCGGTCGACTTAGTAAATTCTCCGTTTATAAACTGGCGTGGTATGGAGGAGTCTGGAGGACGAAGAGTTAATAAGAATATCATTCTTGACTTAAATACCATTGATTTCTGTACCCCTGACTTTCTAGATGGTTTAAAGAAAGACATTCCATTGCTTGCTGATTATAAACCCGATGAAGGTGTAGTGCCTGTAAATAGTCAAGTCTTTCGGGTGTATATAGAGAGATATTTGCGTAGTTTACCTATTGTTAATCAAGAGTGCGATTTAATTATTAGCCAACTGCAGGCTACGCAATATGGAGTTCCTATTCAGATTTATTTCTTCTCTAAAAACAAATCATGGTATCCATATGAAGTTATCCAATCGGATATCTTTGATCATCTGATGGCGATGGTTCCAAAGTTTGGATTGAAGATGTATCAATATTCTCAATGATAAGTTAGTTTAAAAATAAGAGAGGATGAATCGTTGTAATCGTTTCATCCTCTCTCATTTTTTATTATTGTAGCTTTTCTTTCAAGAACTGTCCTGTGTAGCTTTGCTCGCAAGCAACTATCTCTTCAGGAGTTCCGGTAGCCAATATGTATCCGCCTTTATCACCTCCTTCAGGGCCTAGATCAATGATGTGGTCTGCACATTTTATCATATCCATGTTATGTTCAATAATAACAATGGTATGTCCACGCTTAATTAGCGCTTCGAATGCATCGAGTAATTTACGAATATCATGGAAGTGCAATCCTGTTGTTGGTTCATCGAATATAAACAGAGTAGGGTCTGCCTTCTCTTGACTTAGATAGAAAGCCAACTTCACACGTTGATTCTCGCCACCCGAAAGGGTTGAAGAAGACTGCCCAAGTTTGATATATCCTAAACCAACATCTTGCAATGGTTTTAGCTTCTTAACGATTTTCTTTTGACCATATTCAGTAAAGAATTCAATGGCTTGATTTACCGTCATCTCAAGTACATCGAATATGTTTTTATCGTGAAACTTCACTTCGAGTGTATCTGCTTTAAAGCGTTTGCCATGACACGATTCACACTCTAACACCAAGTCGGCCATAAACTGCATCTCTACAGTAACAGTTCCATCACCTTTACACTCTTCGCATCGTCCTCCTTCACTATTGAAACTGAAGAATCCGGCTGTGTAGCCCATTTGTTTGGCAAGTGGTTGCTCTGCAAATAGCTTTCTAATTTCATCGTAAGCCTTGATATAGGTTACCGGATTAGAGCGCGAAGATTTTCCAATTGGGTTTTGATCGATAAACTCTATATTGCGTAAGTTACGTATATCGCCACTAATCGATGTATGTTCGCCAGGGCGATCGCTACATTCATCTAGTTCTCTTTTGAGAGCACGATAAAATACATCGCGAACTAATGTACTCTTGCCCGAACCCGATACACCTGTTACAATAGTCATTACATTGAGTGGAAAGCGTACGTCAACTCCTTTTAAGTTATTTTCGCGCGCTCCTTTTATTTCGATATAATTATTCCATGGGCGTCGATAAGTTGGAACGGGAATAGTCTCTTCTTCTAATAAATAACGAACCGTATGACTATTAGTTCCCTTTTGCAAGTTTTGCATATCGCCTTCGTATACTACCTCTCCACCTAGACGGCCTGCATTAGGACCAATATCTATAATGTAATCAGCAGCGCGAATGATTTCTTCGTCGTGTTCTACAACGACTACCGTATTGCCTAACTCTTGCAATTGGCGAAGTACATGTATCAAACGGTCAGTATCGCGACTATGAAGACCAATACTTGGTTCGTCGAGAATATAAAGACTACCAACCAAACTACTACCAAGTGATGTAGCTAGGTTGATACGTTGACTCTCTCCACCCGATAATGAATTGCTCAATCGATTAAGTGTTAGGTATCCAAGACCAACATCGATTAAGAAACGTATGCGACTATTTATTTCTAGCAAGATACGACGTGATACCTCTACATCATGTTCGCTAAGCTGTAGGTCATCGAAGAACTTTTTCAGTTCGGTGATTGGTAGATCTACTAGTTGCGAAATGTTCTTTCCACCTACTTGTACATAGGTAGCTTCGGGTTTCAAGCGTGTACCATGACACTTAGGACAAACGGTTTTGCCTCTGTAGCGCGATAACATCACACGATATTGTATCTTGTACTGATTCTCTTCGAGCATTTTAAAGAAAGCATTGATACCTTCAAAGTATCTAGTGCCTTCCCACAACATTCGTTTTTGTTCTTCAGTCAACTCAAAGTAGGGAGTAAATATAGGGAATCCTGCTTTCTCGGCTCCACGTATCACCATATCTTTCCATTCTCCCATTTTCTCTCCGCGCCAACATACCACTGCTCCATCATACAATGATAGAGAGCGATTAGGAATAACTAAGTGTTCATCAATACCTATTACTTTGCCAAACCCTTCGCACGATGGACATGCACCAATGGGTGAGTTGAACGAGAACATCTGGTCGGATGGTTCCTCAAATTTAATACCATCAGCTTCGAACTTAGTACTGAATATGTGGAATTCTGTTTTGCCATCTTCTGTATAAAAGCGCAATAGACAAGAACCATCACCTTCATACATTGCCGTCTCAGCCGAATCTGTTAGGCGGCTGATTGTATCTTTTGTATTCGATACACTCAAACGGTCTACTAACAAATATACAGTATCGCCTGGTTGAGGCTTGTACTCATCAATGCGTACCATTTGTTCATTCACTTCGATGCGGTTAAACCCTTGCTTTAGGTCTATTTCGAGTTGCTCTTCGAGTGTTCTGTCTTCGCGAAGTAGGATAGGGGAAAGAACTGTGAATCGAGTGCCTTCAGGATATGAAAGCATACAATTTACAATATCTTCTATAGAATGTTTCTTTACCTCTTCTCCACTTGCCGGACTGAATGTTTTTCCGATGCGTGCAAACAGTAAACGTAAATATTCATATATCTCGGTGGAAGTACCCACTGTAGAACGAGGATTGCGACTGGTAACTTTTTGTTCGATAGCGATTGCAGGAGGAATACCTTTAATAAAATCGCATTCGGGTTTACTCATTCTTCCAAGAAACTGACGAGCATAACTGCTAAGACTTTCTACATAGCGGCGTTGTCCTTCAGCATACAATGTATCGAATGCTAGAGATGATTTTCCTGAGCCCGAAAGTCCGGTGATAACAATCAATTTGTTACGAGGTATATTAACATCGATATTCTTTAAATTATTGACTTTAGCACCTTTAATGGAAATATATTTGCTTTCTGACATATATAGTTTCTCCTTGAAAATTTAGATAATTTGCAAAGTTAATCATTTTATTCTCAGCTAGTCTCCCTTCTATATTTAATATGCGGTTAAGAAGTGTTATATTTTAATTAGCTTGGCATATATATTGGCTGTGATATAGTTTATGTTATCTTTGCAATACTAATTAAGATTATAAACATAGATATGAAATTGAAAAGCATTTTGTTTATGATAGCTCTGTTTTGGGTATTTGGAGCTATGGCACAAACTACAAATCGATATCCTAAAAGAGAGTTTAGAGCAGCTTGGATACAAACGGTAAATGGACAGTTTAGTAACATGTCTACCGAGAAAGCTCAACAAACTTTACTCAATCAATTAAATTCACTACAAGAAGCAGGCATTAATGCTATTATATTTCAAGTTCGCCCTGCTGCTGATGCACTTTATAATTCTAAAATAGAGCCTTGGAGCCGATTCTTAACAGGCGAGCAAGGTAAGACGCCTAATCCATATTGGGATCCGATGCAGTTTATGATTGATGAATGTCATAAACGTGGTATGGAGTTTCATGCTTGGATTAATCCTTATCGTACCAAAACTAATTTATCGCATCAATTAGCTCCTAGTCATATTTACAATAACCATCCAGAGTGGTTTGTTACTTATGGTAATCAACTCTATTTTGATCCTGCTCTTCCTGAAAGCCGTAACCATATTTGCGAGGTTATAACCGATATCGTAAGCCGTTATGATGTTGATGGTATACATATGGACGATTATTTTTATCCTTACCCAATAGCAGGAACTGAATATCCTGACAATGATAGCTTTGCTCGTTATGGTGGAGGCTTTGCCAACAAAGACGATTGGCGTAGAAGTAATGTCGATGTATTGATAAAAAGAATTCATGAAACCGTAAGAGAACTGAAGCCATGGGTGAAGTTTGGTATCAGTCCGTTTGGTATCTATCGTAATATTAGTTCTGATCCATTAGGTAGTAATACAAACGGTTTGCAAAACTACGATGATTTGTATGCCGATGTTCTACTATGGGCTCGTAAAGGTTGGATAGACTATAACATACCACAAATCTATTGGGAGATTGGTCACAAGCGTGCCGATTATGAAACATTGATACATTGGTGGGCTCGTAATACAGAGAATAGACCTTTGTTTATTGGCCAGTCGGTAATGAATACTGTACAAAATGCCGATCCTAATAATCCATCTATGAACCAATTGCCTCGTAAGATGGCTTTACAACGTGCTTATCAAACAATTGGTGGTAGTTGTCAATGGCCTGCTAGCTCGGTAGTAGATAATGCCGGTAATTACAAAGATGCCTTGATGCAAGAGTATCATAAGTATCCCGCTTTAGTACCTGTATTTGAGTTTATGGATAATAAAGCACCAGAGAAAGTACGCAAGGTAAAATCTGTATGGACAAAAGATGGTTATATGTTATTTTGGACAGCTCCAAAGTATAAGAGTGAAATGGATAAAGCGGTGCAATATGTGGTATACTGCTTCGACAATAAAGAAGATATAAATCTTGATGATGCATCTAAGATTGTTGCTATTACGCGCGATCAACACTATAAATTACCTTACAATAATGGTAAAAGTAAAAAACGCTACGTTGTTACAGCTCTCGACCGTATTCACAATGAGTCAAAAGCAGTAGTGAAAAAGGTAAAACTTTAATTACTAAATTTAAGTAAGTCCTCCTAATGTGTTTTTAGAAAACCATTAGGAGGACTTATTATATTAGTTATTTATTAAGATACTCTTTTTATCGTTTACATTAATCTCTACACCATAGATTAATAGATACGTTTCATTTGCATCTCTGATAGTCTCAACAATAGATTTACTTTCCCACCATTCATATACCCCTTTTTGAGTTAAATCCATTCTATATGTCATCGAGTATTCTCCTTTTCCTTTCTTCAAATAATCGTTGATGTTTTTTTTGCAACTCTCTCTATCATCAGGATGTATTAATGACATGAATTTATCTAGGGTATTAATATCATGGATGCTACGTTGATCTAACATAAACGTTTCACCAAAATTTATGATATAATCTTTTGTTGTATAACTCCATGTATATGCTTTCAAGATGTGTAGATTACTCGAAAATATATTTTTAGACAGAAGAGATCTATGGCGTCGCGATAAATCGCTTCTTACAACTAAGATTTGTTTTTCGCCATTATATTCGATTAATATTTTCTTTACAAACGTATTTATAATGCGACCGTTTAAAAGATGCAAATTTTCATATGCGGAATACTCTTCTCCTGTTTTAACGATTTGCTCATCTACACTCTTGCAATAATCAGATTGTTCTTTAATGAGTACATCTTCAGGTCTAAATTTCGGCGTTACGAAGTATGATTTGTTTGCCTCTTCATTAATGTAAATATGTTTTTGCGATAATGGATCTTTTATAAATATAGGAATAGGTAATTTGTCGAGAATAGTTCTTAAATACTCTTGGTTAGATTCTATTTTCTTGTAGCTCAATTCAAGCTCTTTGTTCATTTCTTCTAACTTATCTTTGTCTTCTACCTCTTTAGTGATATCTTTTCTAGTACCAATAATGTATCTTTTTTCATCTTCAGAAGGCATTGCAATCATAGAACAAGAGTACCATCTCCATTTTCCGGTACCTTGAATATTCATTCTGAATTGTACGGTTGTTTTATCCGTTTTTCTATTAAGGATATCCTCTATCCCGTCTAATAAGTAATGTCTATCATCAGGATGTATGAATTTATTGTATTCATCATGCGACATATGTCCTTCATTCAAATTGGTGCCATGAAGTATTGTAAAGTCATTATTAATTTTATCATATCTCCAAATAGACAATTCACCCGAATCTAAAGCTATTTGCATATTATATTGTAATTCAAATACTTTATCTTGAATAAATTTAATATCAGATAAATCATTGATGATACCAAATAGAGCGATAGGGTTATGATGTGAATCATATTTAATTAATGAGCTTATTTCGCAGATAATATTCTGATTTATATTTTGTGATATAAATCTTACAATGATTGTCTCTTTCTCTTTTAGGAATATTGTTTTTACTAGATAATCATTGAATTTTTTACGATCTGCTGGAATTATAAAGTTCACAAACTCATCTTTACTTAAATGAATTTCGTTAAGCGTGTTATTGATAATTTTTATTTCAGAAGTAGTGATATTGTATTCCCAACGGCCTAGTTTTGCAGCTTTCAAAGCAAGATTAAAACTTTGTATAAGTTCATCTTGTTCTTGTAATCTTTCTTGTTTCTCGGTTTCATTTTTTCTAGAAAACATAAATCGTTCTACCTTGCCCGAATAATCTTTTTTTAATGGTTTGAGTACATATTCATAAAAGAAGAATTTATTTTCCATTTTATTAAATATGCGTAAATGGGCTATCATAAACTCTAATTTGCCCTCTATGAAGTCTTGATATTCTTTGTAATATGTATTTTTATCTTCATTATGTATATATTTGATTAGCTCATCTTCGGTAATTTGTTTTTTTCTATAGTTGTCACCTTCTAAAGTATATAATATCATTTCGTTAATATCATATATGTATATATCTACTTTTGAGTTTTGTATTAGCAAGCTTATTGAATGATTTAATTCGCGAATCTTATTAAAGGCCTCTTTGCTTTCGCGAGTAGCTTTCCGTACTAACTTCCTTAATATAAATATGATGAAAACAAGAACAGTCAAGATAGCTAATACAGAGAGTATTATGCTATAAATATACCATTGAGTACCTTTTTGTTCTTTAGGCCCATACATTTTATTATAAATAATACTGTATGTATTTTTAGAATTTAATACGCCCAATGCATTATTAATATCATTTATTAATGCTTCATCTTTAGAAACAAAGACAACCTTCAATGGCGGAATTGATGATTTATAAGAAGCAATATTGTTGTTAATCTTTAATTTAGATAATTGTCTAGAAGATACTTCATCGCATATTAAATAATCGCCTGTTCCTTCAGCCAACAATTTAATACCCATATCAACTGTGTTTACATATAATATATTTTTAAATTGCTCATTTTCTAACTTCTCAATTTTCTTTTGAACAGAAGAGTTGCGTTTAATGATTATAGTTTTGTTGTTGAAGTCACTAAAATCATTAAAATGCATTGTATCGCGTACTAATACGTCATAATTGATAGTTGAATAAGGGATGCTATAATATAGGTCACTTTTTTTGTTTTCAGGTAAAACAACAGTCATTGCGACATCGCAATTTGATAAGGTTTCATATAAGTAATTGTCATTCTTATAGATATCACTATTTATTTTTATGGGTGTTAATTCGTATGGACGATTTAATGCTCCCATTATACTTTTGGCTATTTCTTCAGAAAAATAACTTGATTTCTCATTTTGTTGAGAAAAATCTTGTGGAGGGCTTGTCACAAACCTTGCTATAATGACTTTGTCACCTATATTATTTTTACCTAAAACCGTACAAAATGGAATTAATAATATAATAATAAGAAACTTGATTTTCATATAATCTTGAATTTGTGTAGTAATATATTTTATGCGAAAATAGTTATTTTATTTAATGACTTAAATATTATCATATATTCTAAACAAATAATAAATAGTATTGTTTACTACTCTATTTATTTTTTAAGATGTCTCTTGGGTATAATGGTCATTTCTTAATAATTTACTCATTTATATAAAGCATAATTCTTTCATTAAATAGACTTGTCAATCTACTTAATGAAAGAACTATAGTAAT
>CAMTPH010000114.1 GCA_947074345.1 uncultured Bacteroides sp.
GACCAAGGTATGATGTTTGGTTATGCTACCAACGAAACAGAAAACTATATGCCTCTTTCTCTTGACTTGTCTCACCGTATACTTCAGGTATTGGCAGACGTGCGTCGCGAAGGAAAGGAGATGACTTATCTTCGTCCTGATGCAAAAAGTCAAGTAACTATTGAGTATGATGATAATCGTAAGCCAGTGCGCATTGATACAATTGTTGTATCTACACAGCACGATGACTTTATTCAGCCTGCTGATAGCTCTGAAGCTGCACAGTTGAAAGCTGATGAAGAGATGCTTGCCATCATTCGCAAAGATGTAATTGAAATACTAATGCCACGTGTGATTGCTTCTATCAATCATGCAGAAGTATTGGCCTTGTTCAATGATCATATTACGTATCACGTTAATCCTACCGGTAAGTTTGTTATTGGTGGTCCTCATGGAGATACTGGTTTGACAGGTCGTAAGATTATCGTTGATACCTATGGTGGTAAAGGTGCTCATGGTGGTGGAGCTTTCTCGGGAAAAGACCCAAGTAAGGTAGACCGTAGTGCTGCTTATGCTGCTCGTCATATTGCTAAGAACTTGGTTGCTGCTGGTGTAGCCGACGAAGTATTGGTACAAGTATCGTATGCTATTGGTGTGGCTCGTCCTATCAATATCTTTGTAGATACTTATGGTCGTAGCAACGTTAAATTGTCTGATGGTGATATTGCTAAGAAGATAGACGAACTATTTGATATGCGCCCTAAAGCAATCGAAGAACGTTTGAAACTTCGCAATCCTATCTATAGCGAAACTGCTGCATATGGACACATGGGACGCGAACCACAAACTGTAACCAAGCATTTTGAGTCACGCTACGAAGGCGATAAGACTGTTGAAGTAGAACTCTTTACTTGGGAAAAACTTGACTATGTAGATCAAATTAAATCTGCATTTGGATTGTAATCAGCGTAGCTTTACAGCTATTTATATAATGAACCGCTCATTCTGTTGCGAAGGCAAGAGAAGAGCGGTTCTTTTTTTATACTACTCTTAGCGTTTAAATATATATACAGCTTCTTGTTGGTTTTTATTATTTCTGTTGTATATTTGCCGTTCGCTGATACACAATGGTGCTTCAGCTCTTATATCTGATACTATTTTTATTTATGAAACGCATTGCGACATTACTGCTTTTTATTTTATCTCTCTCTTTGAGTTCTTATGCTCAAAGCTCTACTCCTGTCGTTCCTAAACCTCATCAATTAAAGTGGCACGAAGCCGAATTGGGTGCTATATTTCATTATGACTTGCATGTGTTCGATGGTATACGTTACGGACAAGGCAACAATCGTATCAACCCAATTGAAGATTACAATATATTTAATCCAACTCAACTCGATACCGATCAATGGATTCAAGCTGCTAAGGCTGCCGGATGTAAGTTCGCTATACTTACTGCAACGCACGAAACAGGTTTTGCTCTATGGCAGAGTGATGCCAATCCCTACTCGCTTAAATCGGTGAAATGGCGCGATGGTAAAGGTGATATCGTACAAGACTTTGTTAACTCATGCCGTAAGTACGATATTCAACCGGGCATCTATGTGGGTATCCGTTGGAATTCGCTGTTGGGCATCCATAACTTCAAAGCTCAGGGTGGCGGAGAGTTTGCTGCCAATCGTCAAGCATGGTATAAACGCATGTGCGAGAAGATGGTTACCGAACTATCTACACGCTATGGCGATCTATTTATGATCTGGTTTGATGGTGGTGCCGATGACCCACGTGGTGATGGTCCCGATGTAGAACCTATTATCAATAAATATCAGCCCAACTGCTTGTTTTATCACAATGTAGATCGTGCCGATCTTCGTTGGGGAGGTTCCGAAACAGGAACCGTTGGCTACCCTTGTTGGTCTACATTCCCCTATCCTTTCAGTCACAGCAATGCTACTGATAAGACAGTTGACCATACCCAACTACAGAAGCATGGTGATATGAATGGTGCTTATTGGGTTCCGGCTATGGCCGATGCCCCTTTGCGTGGCATTAATGGCCGTCATGAGTGGTTTTGGGAGCCAAATGATGAAGAGAATATTCACTCTGTAAGCGATTTGATGGATATGTACGAACAATCTGTTGGGCGCAATGCTACCTTGATATTGGGTCTGACTCCCGATCCGTCGGGTTTAATGCCTGTGGGAGATGTTTCTCGCCTGAATGAGTGGGGAGCAGAGATTAATCATCGTTATGGTGCTCCTCTAGCCCAAACACAAGGACAAAAGAAGTCGTTGACGCTCAAATTAGATAAAGAGACTACTGTCGATGCTTGCATCATTCAAGAAGATATTGCTCAAGGAGAGCGCATACGCAAATACGTTATTGAAGCCAAAGTTAACGGCAAATGGCAAAAGCTTTGTGAAGGCGAGTCGGTAGGACATAAACGTATCGCTAAGTTTGCACCGGTTGCTACACGCGAACTGCGTCTAACTACCCCACAAACCATTGCAATGCCGCAGATTATCAACTTTAGTACATACAACACATCACGATAATAACGACTATGAATAAGCCTTTATTAGCCTCTTTAGCTTTATTGCCAGCTGCTTTGTGTCAGATACAGGCAGCCGATACCGATAAACGTCCTAACATCATCCTATTTATGGTCGATGATATGGGATGGCAAGATACCTCCTTGCCCTTTTGGACTGAAAAGACTCATTATAACGAAGCCTACGAAACTCCCAATATGGAGCGATTGGCGAAACAAGGCGTTATGTTTACCCAAGCTTATGCTAGCAGCGTGAGCTCTCCTACCCGCTGTAGCTTATTTACAGGTGCCAATGCAGCGCGTCATAGGGTGACCAACTGGACGTTGCAGAAGAATACTTCGACCGATAGACCCGATGATAAGTTAACCCCTCCCGATTGGAATGTGAACGGCATCAGTCAGGTGGGTGGTACAAGTCATACTTTCGTGGGAACCTCGTTTGTGCAGCTATTAAAGAATAGTGGTTATCATACCATTCACTGTGGTAAAGGGCATTTCGGAGCGATTGATACTCCCGGAGAAAGTCCCAATCACTTTGGTTTTGATGTCAATATAAGCGGTCATGCAGCCGGTGGATTGGCCAGTTATTTAGGCGAAGAGAACTACGGACACACCAAAGATGGCAAACCAACATCATTGATGTCTGTTCCCGGACTAGAAAAGTACTGGGGTACAGATACGTTTGTTACCGAAGCTTTGACGCTCGAAACACTTCAGGCGCTCGATAAAGCGAAGAAATACAATCAACCTTATTTCTTATACATGGCCCATTATGCCATACATATCCCTATCGACAAAGATATGCGCTACTATCAGAAGTATATCGACAAAGGGTTAACATCCAAAGAGGCGGCCTACGCCACTTTAATCGAGGGAATGGATAAGAGTCTTGGCGATTTAATGGATTGGGTTGAGAAGAGCGGTGAAGCAGACAATACGGTTATCATCTTTATGAGTGATAATGGCGGTTTGGCTACACAAGCTCATTGGCGCGATGGCGATTTGTTTACCCAAAACTATCCGCTCAATAGCGGTAAAGGCTCGCTTTACGAAGGTGGCATCCGCGAACCGATGATTGTTAGCTGGCCGGGTAAGGCGAAAGCCGATACTCGTTGTGATGCTCCTGTTATCATCGAAGATTTCTACCCCACCATTCTTGAAATGGCTGGTATAGATAAGTATAGAACACCTCAAACTATTGACGGTGTAAGCTTTATGCCTCTTTTTGGAGGTAAAGGCAAGTTCGATATGAACCGAACTTTAATCTGGAATATGCCAAACAATTGGGGTAACGACGGACCGGGTATTAATTTCAACTGCGCTATTCGCAAAGGCGATTGGAAGCTTGTGTACTATTATGGCACAGGCAAAAAAGAGCTGTTTAATATTAAACAAGATATAGGTGAGGCCAACGACCTTGCGCAACAACATACTGATATCGTGAAACGATTATCAAAAGAACTAGGCAAACAACTTCGCAAGATGGATGGGCAACGTCCTTCGTTTAAGGAAACAGGTTTACCCTGCCCTTGGCCCGACGAAGTATAACGATACATATTACGCTGTTTTCTTTTCGGTGAGTGGCTTTAAACCTATCTGATACTCCTTAAGTCAGTTGGTTTAGAGCCATCTCTATATTCGTACGTTTCCTTGCTTTGTCTGCTCTTTATCTATCAATAATCTGCTAAATTAGTAAAGTTAAGTCTAACAACACCCGGATGTTGTTGTGTAAAACATCCCCATGTTGTGCACCAAAACATCCGGGTGTTGTTTACAATAACATCCCCATGTTTTCATAGTTAAGTCTATTTAATCATCTCACGAGATGTCTATATCTATCCTCGTTTGTTACTTAAATAACCCTGCTGATTGGTTATATCTGCTTGCTAACTCTTTTATAAATCAGCCATATAAATCTGAGATTAAGTATGGATTACTTATCTAAATTCTCTATTTTTGCACCTTTATTGATGTTTTTACTCCCTTATCACATATGAACCAAATAAAATCAATTTGCGTATATAGTGCTTCGAGCACCAAGATAGACCAAGTATATTTCGATGCAGCCGCCCAATTGGGGCGATTGATGGCAGAACACCACATTCGATTGGTGAATGGTGCCGGAAGTATTGGTTTGATGAGTGCGGTGGCCGATGCAGTTATTGCAAATGATGGCGAGGTTACAGGGGTAATTCCTACCTTTATGATTGAGCAAAACTGGCATCACAAGGGGTTAACTGAGTTGGTGGAGGTAGAATCAATGCACGAACGCAAGCAATTGATGGCGAAATTGAGTGATGCCATTATTGCCCTACCCGGCGGATGCGGCACACTCGAAGAGTTGCTCGAAATCATCACTTGGAAACAGTTGGGTTTGTACCTCAATCCGATTGTAATATTAAATATCAATGGTTTCTTCGAACCTTTGTTAGCTATGCTCGACAAGGCGATTGACCAAAATTTTATGCGTAAAGAGCATGGCGAGATATGGACTGTAGCCACTACTCCTTCGCAGGCTTTAGAGCAAATCTACAACACGCCAAGATGGGATGAGTCTATCCGTAAATTTGCTGCAATATGATGATTGTGCTTTTACAAACCATTGGCGAACAAGGCATACCATTTCAGTACCTGCCTCGTACTGACGATTTTATAGCTTTAATCTTGTTGGTCTGCTTCTTTATCTCATCATTCGTGTTGTCGCGCAATAAAAGACATCTTCTGTTGCAGATTAAGAGCTTCTTTAATCAGCGCGATCGTGCGAGCATCTTTGGTAACTCGGCAAGCATTGATATTCGTTTTCTGATACTGATGTTGTTGCAGACAGCTATCTTCAGCGGGCTGTTTTTCTTCAATTTCTTTGATGATATATCACCCAGCCTAATGGAGAATGTATCACCCTATTTGCTTCTAGGTGGATATATCGCTTCATGTGCCGTTTATATCTTGCTTAAATGGCTAATGTATGTACTGTTGGGTTGGATTTTCTTTGACAAGAATAAGACTTCCGTATGGATTTCATCCTATTTTACCCTTGTTTGCTACTTCGGATTTGTCCTTTTTCCGTTCGTTTTACTCCTTATTTACTTCGATTTAAAACTGATCTACTTGGTGGTTTTAGGTTTATTTCTTTTGTTATTTGTTAAAATATTGATGTTTTATAAGTGGATAAAGCTTTTTTTCAACAAATTCGAGGGCCTTTTGCTTTTAATTTTGTACTTTTGTGCCTTAGAAATCATACCATGTTTGCTGTTGTATCGTGGTATGACAGAGCTAAACAGTTTGTTGATAATAAAAATTTAGGACTTTGAAAATAAAGAAGGTACTTGTATCGCAGCCAAAGCCTGCGTCAGAAAAATCACCCTACTACGACATTGCTGAAAAATATGGGGTTAAAATTGATTTTCGACCTTTCATCAAGGTTGAAAGTGTTTCTGCAAAAGAAGTAAGACAGCAAAAAGTTACTTTAACAGACTTTACTGCAGTTCTCTTCACTTCTCGTCATGCTATTGATCATTTCTTTCATTTAGCTTCAGAGATGCGTATTACGATTCCTGAGACTATGAAGTATTTTTGTGTTACGGAGCAAATCGCTCTTTATATCCAAAAGTATGTTCAGTATCGTAAACGTAAAATCTTCTTTGGTGCAACCGGTAAAGTTGATGATTTGATTCCTTCAATTCTAAAACACAAAACAGAGAATTTCTTAGTTCCTGTATCGGATGTTCACAATGATGATCTCAAGAATCTATTGGATAAGAATAAAATTCAACATCAGGAAGTTGTAATGTATCGCACTGTGAGCAACGACTTCACTCCTGAAGAGGAATTTGATTATGATATGCTTGTGTTCTTTAGTCCGGCTGGTGTTGCTTCTTTGAAGAAGAACTTCCCAGACTTTGATCAAAGCGAAATTAAGATTGGTACATTTGGTACAACAACAGCTCAGGCTGTACGTGATGCCGGATTGCGTCTTGATTTGGAAGCTCCAACTGTAAAAGCACCGTCTATGACTGCTGCTTTGGAGATTTTTATCAAAGAAACGAATAAAGGAAAATAATACACTGATATTTTAATTACAGATTTACAACATACTCTCCCTGTGGATTGTTATGATTGTAAGTCTGTAATTTTATTATATACTCCATGAGCTATACTCTACCCAAGGCTGAAAGATTATGCAGCAAAATAGTTGTTGATAAAATGTTTGCAGGCGGTTCGTCTAAATCATTTTCAGTTTATCCATTGCGGGTAGTATACATGGTAACAGAGTCTAAGGAGGCGCCGGCCTCTATTCTGATAAGCGTTCCTAAGAAACGTTTCAAACGTGCTGTAAAGCGCAATTACGTGAAACGACAAATACGCGAAGGCTATCGGAAGAATAAACTCGGCTTACACGAAACTTTATTGAATAAAGAGCAAAGCCTGGCTATTGCTTTTATTTATCTCTCAGATCAATTTATCCCTACTCAGGAGATAGAGGCTAAGATTAAGATTCTTTTAGCACGTATTATCGAGAAAATGGAATGAAAAAGGTTTTGTCATACATCCTTTTGGCTCCGATTTACTTCTATCGGGCTGCTATCTCTCCTCATACCTCTCCATCTTGTAGGTTTACCCCAACTTGTTCGCAATATGCCATCGAAGCCATCAAGAAGCATGGCCCTTTCAAAGGTCTGTTTTTGACTGTAAAGCGTATATCGCGTTGCCATCCTTGGGGAGGTTCTGGTTACGATCCTGTTCCCTAACTATCGTACCATGACAACGATCATCGATATACATACCCATACGCTGCCTATTCATCCCGAATCAGCTATCTGGAACTGTACACCTTCTACTCTATCGTTGTTGCCTCAAACTCAATATGCATCCTTCGGCTTGCATCCGTGGTCTCTATCTGCATCTACGCTATCTTCAGAAATAGAGTCGATGGAACAATTATTGACTGATAATCGTTTTATTGCCATTGGTGAAGCAGGCTTAGATAAGCTATGTGATACTCCATGGGAGTTGCAAATGCAGGCTTTTCGTCTTCAAGCAGAATTGGCTGATAGACTAAATCTACCATTGATAATACATGCGGTAAAGGCTCATAATGAAATTATGCAACTTAAAATGCAGCTCAAAGCTCGCAACACTTGGATTATACATGGCTTTCGTGGTAAACCGGAATTGGCTAATCAATATCTTCAAGCAGGCTTTTATCTCTCGTTTGGTGAGCGATATAATGTGCAATCATTGTTGGCTGTATCTTCAAGTAGATTGTTGTTCGAAACGGATGATTCTCAACACTCTATACTTGATATCTATCAGCAGGCAGCCCCTATTCTCTCGTTGTCGGCTCATGAACTATTGACTCAAACCATGCAAAACATTGATAAAGTGTTTTTTAATCGTTAAGAGTTGTTTGTTCAAATAAAGAGTCGTATTTTTGCCCGTAAAGTAAATAATTAAACAAATTATCGTTACGATGAACTTTGTAGAAGAACTAAGATGGCGTGGCATGCT
>CAMTPH010000115.1 GCA_947074345.1 uncultured Bacteroides sp.
TAAAACATCCCCATGTTGTGGTGTAAAACATCCGGGTGTTGTTATGCAAAACATCCCCATGTTGTTATCGATAGATTACAGTTCTCTATCTTATATTTATAGCTTTGTCGTGAGTAATGTGTTGGATGCTAGGTTTTTATTTAACCTCTTCTACGGTAGTTTTTGTGGGTACTTCTCCATAGTAGTTTTGTTTGTATTCAGTAGGCGACATACCGTACAGCTCTTTGAATGAGGCTGAGAAATGAGATAGGGTAGCGAATCCTGTCGCATACGCCACATCAGAAATGGTTAGATCTCGCTCCTTTAATAAAGCGGCAGCTTGCTTCAATCGAATATTCTTAATGAAATCTCGCGCCGACATATTAGTTAGCTCCTTTAATTTACGATATATATGAACCCTGCTTAATCCAACCTGATTGGCTAGTGTTTCAACATTCAAGGTCGGGTTAGCAATATCAGTATTGATTATCTTCATAATCTTTTCCATCAGCAGTTCATCAGCGGTTTTAACCTCAATCTTAGTCAATTTATCATCTTGCTCTTGTGCACCACTAAATTTGGTTTGCAGCAAGTGTCTGTTTTGTATTAGATTACTGATTGTACTTTTTAATATTTCGATATTAAATGGTTTTACGCAATAAGCATCTGCTCCTATCTCCATACCTTCTACTTTGTCTTCGGACCTAGATTTTGCTGTGAGCAAAACAATTGGAATATGATTAATATTAATATTCTGTTTAACCTTTCGACAAAGCGTGAAACCATCCATTTCGGGCATCATCACATCGCTCAGTATTAAATGGGGTGGGTTTATTAAAATAGAATCGTAAGCCTCTTTTCCATTCGAGCACGTCTTTATTTTATAATCATCGCTTAATTGTTGTTTCAGATATTCGCGAATATCAGCTTCATCTTCTATGATTAATATGTGATAGTTCGATTTAGTTTTCTTCTTAACTTCATTAAACTCAGTTTCAGTAGATTCTATTGCACTATAAGACTGATTGATTATGCTTTGTTGCGCATTAAAATTAGAAAGGATATTAGTATCTATCTCATTTTCTTTTAAATGAGCAAAACCCAACGGTATGCGAATGGTAAAACAACTACCACTTTGTTCTCTATTATTCTCGACTGTTATCTCTCCATGGTGCAGCTCAACGAGCGATTTGCATAAGTGCAAACCAATGCCCGTGCCCGAAGTACTTTGTGTGATATCATTTTTTATTTGATAAAACCGTTCGAAGATGCGATCTATCTCTTTCTTATCTATACCTATACCGTTGTCAATAACACTAATCTCGAAATAGCTTCTCAAAGCATAGCTATTGTTAGGGTTATTGCCGGTAGATAGTCTTACGTCAATCTTGCCTCCATTAGGAGTATATTTAAAAGCATTAGAAAGAAGGTTCATTAAGATTTTATCAAAATTGTTATAGTCAATCCAAGCATCAAGCTGCTCAATTGTGTGGTCGAATGAAAAGGTGATATCCTTTTTCTTTGCCATATAGTCAAACGTAAGCATTACATCTTTTATAAAAGCTACAACATCTGTCTTTTGGTATGTTAGACTCATTTGTCCCTTTTCCAACTTTCGAATATCCATCAGTTGATTAATGAGTCTAAGTATGCGTTGTGCATTTCTATAAATCATAGAATAGGTATCTTTTTGTAATGTGTTGTTTGTTTCAGACATTAACTTCTCCAATGGATTAATGATAAGAGTCATAGGAGTACGTATCTCATGTGATATATTCATGAAGAACTGTAGTTTAGCCTCATTTAACTCTTCGGCATGTTCTCGTTTCATCATCTCTCGTTTATGATTGATTTTAGAACGTGCAATCTGAAAGATTCCAATAATTAATAAGATGAAGAGGAAAATATAAATAGTATATGCCCACCATGTTTGATACCAAGGGGGGAATATGATGATCTTGGTAGAATAAACTTTAGAATACTCTCCATGATTTACTGCTCTAACTACAAATGTATATTTCCCGGCAGGTAAATTATTATAAGTTACTCTATTCTCTCCTGGTTCTGTAATAGACCAAGTATTGCCTAACTCTTCAATTTTGTATTGATAGGCTATATTTTCGAGATTATTATATTCTAGCGTAGAGAAAACAAGTGTAAACGTATTATCATGATACGATAATTGAAATAGATTGGCATCATAAACAGAATGATAAATAATAGGTTTATTGCCCGATTTCTTTCCTTTATAAACCGGTTCTCCCCATACATAAAAATCGGTAATGCGAACTTTAGAATCAATACTTATTGGATTAATGGTAAGAGGATTGAAAAATGAAATGCCATGTGTACCACCAAAATAAATATTACCCTTGTTGTCTTTCGTGAAAGCTCCATGTGTAAACTCATTGCCTTGTAAACCATCACTTGCATAATAATTTATGAATCGATTCATGTTAGGATATAATTTGCTTACACCCATATAAGTACTAATCCATAAGTTTCCATTATTATCTTCGGCTATACCACATATCACATTGTTAGGCAAACCCTCATGAGTACTATATCTTACTAACTTTTCCGTTTTTTTATTGAAGCAATAGAGCCCATCGGTTGTTCCGGCCCATATATTGTTGTTCTTGTCCTCATAAATAACATAGCCCACACGGTTTGTTATTAATGTATTTGTCTCTTTAAAGTTGATAAAGCTTTCTGTTTTCGGATTAAAACAGCTTACGCCTTTATGGTGTCCAAGCCATATTAATCCGTCGCTATCACAATATATGTAACTAATCCAATCGTTAACCAACTCATTTCGTTGCAAATCATTTTTCTCATCTTTCGATGATTCATAATGATTGAGCTGTTTGGTTAGCAGATTGTATTTATAAAAACCAGCTCCATAGGTGGCGATGTATAAGTTTTTGTGATTATCCTCTGTGATAGAGAATATCTTTTCGGCAGCAATAGATAATGGATACTCGCACTTTCCGGTTTTTCTATTTAGTTTAGCAACCCCATTAGTGTAAGAACCCAACCATAAATTATCTTCAGAATCTTCGAATATGGCCATGATGGTGTTTGCAACTGCATTTTGTGTACCATCAGGCTTGTATTGTTTTACTCTCTCTCCTTTGCTATTCAGTTCAAATAGACCTTCATTATCTGTTCCAACCCATAAATGTGAGTTCCTATCTTCAAAGATAGACATCACGCAACTTTGTCCAATAGGATTGTTGTAAATAGACTTATTACCATAGTAAAGAAACGGATTTGTCTGCTTGGGTATTAATACTATTCCCTTTTGGAATAAACCAATCCATAAATTCTTATTTTGGTCTTGCAATATTGAATGAATCTTTCCTTCAGAGAAGTCAATAGGCGAGTTGTTGTACCCAATATCTTCGAGCGATTTACTTACCTGATTGTAGCGTTTTAAACCTTGTCCGTCTGTACCCACCAATACCTGGTTGTCGACTTTGGCAAGACAATAAATAGATAAATCTTTATCGGATGGATGTTTAACAGGAATGAACGTGCGTTTTTCTTTATCAAATCTCGATAAACCTTTTATTCTCGTTCCTATCAATAGCTCTCCTTCGTTATTTTCAATAATAGCAGATATATTGTTGTCGTTGATTTCGGGATATTTAAAGAGTTGTATCTCGTCTGTCTTAGGAGAATAAAATATCAAGCCGTTATTTTCTGTACCAATCCAAATGTTGTATTCAGAATCTTCGTATATATTATTGTAATAGTAGTAGTCTAAACGATTCATTAAGTCATCTATGAAATAACCCTTTTTTTGTGATGAATCATATCTGAAAACACCTTGACCTATTGTCGATAGCCACACTTCGCCATTGTTTAATTCACATATTTGAGATACATGAGGATAAACTTGCTTTTTATTACGAATTAGAGGAATCTCTTTGAAAGAATTTGTTTCTCGATTATATTCCATTAATCCGTCTATGCAGCCAACTAGTAGTTTCTGATGGCTAGTCTCGAATAGAGTTCTTACGTAATTATTTTTAATGGTGGTTAAATCATCGGCTTTATGAATATAGTTTGTAAACCGGTATCCATCATATTTATTAAGTCCAAATTCGGTCCCAATCCAAATAAATCCTTTTTTATCTTGAAATAACTGATTAATTAAACTGCTCGACAAATCATTGTTGGTATGATATAGTTTACCTGTCTGTGCGTTTGCATGGCATAAACAAATAAATATGAAGTTTATAAATAGATATAATCTTCGTTTCATGTTTTATTGTATTACAAGGTTTTAAACAAAAATAGATATAATATTTATATATCCGATATTTTATACCGAATAAAAAATGCTGATAGATAAGCATATCCACAGATGTAACGGGAGGGCAAAATCATGTAACATAGAGATAAATGTTGTAACATTTACATGTAACAACCGCAACAATATAATAAATGATATATGATGAAAAGGGATAGATTTGTATAATCGATAAATGAATTATTTAACCTTTAATATTATACATTGATGAAAACGTAGTTGACCTTAAAAAGCGCAAATGATTACCTTAAATTTTTAAAACGAGAGTTTTGTTTTTATCATTAAACTAATTTCATTATGAAATGCACAAATCAATTAATGAAGCCTTTTAGGCTATTATTTCTATTTTGCCTGATACCTATCTGGGCATTTTCACAGGATATAACTGTGAATGGTGTAGTAAAAGACATCACCGGCGAACCTATTATTGGTGCAAGTATCTTACAAAAGGGTACTAACAATGGCGTTGTTTCTAATTTAGATGGTGAGTTTAGAATTAAAGTCCCTGCAAACGGTGTGATTGAAGTAACTTTTGTTGGTTACAAGAAATATGAAGAACCGGTAAATGGACGCACTCAACTCAATATTATATTAAAAGAAGATTCAGAATTACTTGATGAAGTCGTAGTTGTTGGTTATGGACAAATGAAACGTTCTGACTTGACAGGATCGGTGGTTTCTGTAAATGACGCAGCTATCAAGAAATCTGTTCCTACATCTATCGATCAAGTATTACAAGGTCGTGCAGCAGGGGTTATGATTCAAGCTAACTCTGGTACTCCTGGTGCTAGTTCTGCTATTCGTATTCGTGGTATTAACTCTTTGAATGCTACCAATCAACCTATTTTCGTTATCGATGGAGTAGTGGTTGACTCTACTTCGGATGATGAAACAAGCAATCCTTTGTCAAATATCAATCCATCTGATATCGTTTCGATGGACGTTTTGAAAGATGCTTCGGCTACAGCTATCTATGGTGCGCGTGCATCTAATGGTGTGATTATGCTTACTACTCGACGCGGACAAGCTGGTGTAGCAACTATCAATTATGATGGTTATTATGGTTGGCAATCAATGCCAAGACAACTTGATATGATGAATCTACAAGAATACGCACTTCATCATAATGCACGTGCCGAAGCAGGTATTGTAACACAAAGTAGTGCATTTGTTCGCCCCGATATGTTGGGTAAAGGAACTAATTGGCAAGATGAATTATTTAGAAATGCGTTTACTACCGGTCAAAACATATCTATCACAGGTGGTTCGGAAGCTGTAACTTATGCTATCAGTGGTGGTTACTTAAATCAAAATGGTATTGCTATTGGCTCTGGATTTAAACGTCTTTCTCTTCGTTCGAATATAGATGCTCAAATGCGTAAATGGCTTAAAGGGGGGATTAACTTCTCATTAGCTGATTCACGACAAAAGGTAGGTACAGATCAAGATGTGATTATGAATTCATTGAAACAGCAACCATCTGTTGCAGTTTCGAATGCAGATGGAACATTTGATGGTCCGGATGATGTTTGGATGCCGGTGAACTCAGTGGCTTTGGCTTCTATCCGTGATAACCATAATAAAAAGGTGAATTTCCGTACCAATGTTTATTTGGAAGCTACTATTATTGACCAACTAAAACTAAGAACTGAACTTAGTGCTGATTACAATAATAATAAATTCTATTATTATGAGCCTGATTATAAATTTGGTGTACTCGAAAATAACACACGTACCAGTAAATGGACTGCTGCAAGTTCTAAATATTGGAGCTGGAGAAACATCTTGACTTACGATAAAACATTCTTGAAAAAGAACTATATACAAGCTATGTTAGGACAAGAAATGAGTAGCTCGCATTGGGAAAGTCAAACGAGTGCTGCTACAGGTTTCTTATCAAACTCTGCTACCGATCCAAGTGCCGGTGATTTAACTCAATCGAGTGGTACAGGTACTAAAAGCAATAGTTCGCTTCTATCATATTTCGGACGCGCATTCTATTCATACGATGATCGCTATTTACTTACCGGTACACTTCGTAGAGATGGATCGTCAAGATTTGCAAAAGGCAATCGTTGGGGATGGTTTCCATCAGCTGCTGTTGCATGGAAAGTTAGCAACGAACGATTCTTGAAGGATAATGATATCTTGAATAACTTGAAACTACGTTTTGGATGGGGTGCTACAGGTAATCAGAATGTAGAAAACTGGGCTTATATGGCGTTGCTTTCTTCTAAGACTACTCCTTGGGGCAATGGTGTATTAAATGGTAACACTGCCAATCCCGACTTAAAATGGGAAACAACTTACTCTTCAAATATCGGTTTGGATGTAAATATGTTCAATAACCGCATAGAGTTTATTGCTGATTTCTATTATAAGAAAACAAAAGACTTGTTATTGCAACTTCCTTTACCTTCTTATTTGGGTTCGGCTGGTCATGGTGCAGCATCAAATCCATGGGCAAATGTTGGTTCGTTGCGCAACAAAGGGATGGAGTTTACTTTGAATACAGTTAATATAGATCGCAATGGTTTCCAATGGCGTTCAAATATCGTATTCTCTTTAAACCGTAATAAAGTATTGAGTCTAGATACAGAAAGTGCATCTATTGAAAAATCATTTAGCGTAGGCGATGATAATAATGTAGTTACACGTACAGTTGTTGGTCAACCGATCGGTCAGTTCTGGGGATATAAAGTGATTGGCCGTTTTGATAAAGCAGAAGATTTCTACTATAAAGATGCAAACGGAACTGTTAATCAAGTAGCTATTCCAGAAGGTTCTTCAATAGAAGAGGGTAAAACCTGGATTGGTGATTATCGTTTTGCTGATTTAAATGGTGATGGCGTGATAAACAATAGTGACTGTACATTTATTGGTAATCCTGAACCTAAATTTACTTGGGGATTTGGTAATACAATCTCTTGGAGAGGTTTCGATTTTACAATATTCTTATCAGGATCTTATGGCAATGATGTATTGAATTATAACAATCGCTGGATCGAAAATGTACGTGTGAATAGTAACTTATTAAAATCGGCTGCCAATTATGCACAGTTAGAATTGATTGATCCAAATGGACCAAATGATTTCCGCAACTTATATGTAGCTAATGCAGGTGGTACTAAATTACCACGTTTGTCTGCTTCGACTACTAATGCAAACAACCGTGTGAGTGATCTTTATATTGAAGATGGTTCGTTTATTCGTATTCAAAATATTTCATTGGCTTATAACTTTCCTAGAAAATGGTTGAGCAAGATTAATCTGCAAAACTTGAAGTTATACATGAATCTTCAGAATGTATATACATGGACTAACTATTCTGGTTTAGATCCTGAAGTTGGTTGTATGTATGGTGATGCTTTGATGAGTGGACTAGATTATGGTCGTTATCCATCACCACGTATGTATACTTTTGGTTTAAACGTCGCTTTCTAATCTAAAAAAGAAAAACAATGAAAAGTAAATAT
>CAMTPH010000116.1 GCA_947074345.1 uncultured Bacteroides sp.
AACAAATTTATTATGTTATTCAAACGATGAAACGAAGCATGGGAGCTAACATTATTAAGGTTATTTCCATCACGCTTGGACTTACACTAAGTATTCTCCTCTTTACTAGGCAAGCATTTGAATTTAATTTCGATAATTGCTATGAAGAATCTGAACGTCTCTACATGATCAATCTTCATTGGACAATCGGTGGTGAGCGCGATGGTGAAGGTAGTGTTTATTGCATGGGGCCTCTTGGTGGGGCTATTGCCAATTACTTCCCCGACGAGATAGAAAGTGTTGCTGTTACTAGAAATTATTGGAAAATTCCATTCTACAACGACAATGTAAGAACCAATCCACAGACAATGGTCGTAGACTCTACCTTTATCAATACAATGGGATGGAAATTGCTTGAAGGCAATACTAGCGACTTTAATGTTTCGGAAGTAATTTTTGTAAGCCGTAGCTATGCCAATGAGGTATTTGCAGGAAACAACCCGGTAGGCAAAACACTATTATACAATAAAGTGATACCGATGATGATAAAAGGGGTATATGAAGATTTTCCGGAAAATTCGTCTTTCTATAAGTACGATGTATTGATGTCGATGGCTACCCACCTAAAAAACAGCCCCAATCAATGGAGATGGAATGGTGGTGATAGTTACCCTACCTATATTCGTCTGAAAAAAGGAGTGGATTATGAGAAATTCAATCAACGCATCAATGATGTATTTATAACATACACTTTGCAAAGCGATATAGATGAAGGTGTAAAATGGGATGTAGAGTTAATACCTATCAAAGATTTCAGAATTAAAGAATATGGCAATGGCAAAGCCCTAATTTGGATTCTCATCCTATTGGCGTCTATTATACTTTTCATTGTTACGCTCAACTATGTACTGATCTCTATCTCTTCGCTCAGCCGTAGAGCTAAATCTATTGGCGTGTACAAATGCAATGGAGCAGGCAAAGGAACAATCATGGGGATGTTTCTACTTGAAACAGCCATCATCATTCTAGTATCTATTCTGCTAATGATATTGATTATGATCAACTTCAAAGATTTCTTTGAAGATATGGCAGATATGAGCTTAAAAGGAATGTTTGCTTGGAGCAATTTATGGGTTCCGGCTTGTGTGATACTGCTTTTATTCATTGTTGGGGGAGTAATACCGGGCAGAATATTTGCCAATATACCCGTTACACAAGTCTTCCGTAGATACTCCGAAGGGAAAAAGAGTTGGAAGCGCCCCCTATTGTTTGTACAGTTTGCGGGTGTAGCGTTTATCTTCTCATTACTGGCAGTAACTATCAAACAAACTCACTATATCGTTTCTGTTGATAGAGGTTACAATATGGAAAATATAGCCTATACAATGAATAAGTTTGATAACTCCGACAATGCACGTACCACATTTCTGAACTTGCCATACGTAGAGGATGTATCGAGCAGCGAGTGGCCCTTTTCATACGGTTTGAGTGGCAGGATTGTTTCAACTGATGTCGGCAAGGAGTTGAATGTGCGATGGAATAGCATTTCTAAAGACTATTTACCTTTTATTGGATTAGAATTAAAGGAAGGACGATTGCCTAATTGTGTAGAAGATATAGTTGTCAACGAAGAGTTCGTAAAAGCCATGCGCTGGGAAGACAACCCTATAGGCAGAGTAATAAGGTATACAAATGGTAGCGTCGCGGGTAATGTAGTTGGAGTAACCAAACCGATTAAAATACAAAACATTACATATGCTGAACCAACTCCACTCATGTTGCATTATCAAAAAGAATTTATTGGTACTATACAGGTCAAGCTAAAAGAACCTTTTGAAGATAATCTGAAGAAATTGAATGAAGACGTTAAGAACATCTGGCCCGATAAGGATATGATTTTCACTTCAGCGATGAAAGAGATGAATCAACAATACTATTCTATTAAGGTATTTCGCAATGTTGCGATTATGTCTGCCATCGCTATCATCTTCATCACACTGATGGGATTGATTGGTTACGTTAATGATGAAACACAACGCCGTAGCAAAGAGATTGCCATTCGTAAAGTGAATGGTGCGGAAACAATAGATATATTGATAATGCTTTCTAAAAACATTGCTTGGATAGCACTACCGGCTGTCATCATAGGTACTGTCATTGGATGGTTTGCAGGAATGGCCTGGCTAGAGATGTTTGCCGAAGCCACAGAATTCTCTCCTATTTACTTTGTACTGATCGGAATATTAGTATTGATGCTAATCATAGCGTGTGTCGTTATGAAGGCATGGAGAATAGCCAATGAGAACCCTGTAACCAGTATTAAATCAGAATAATTAAAAAACAACGAATATATGATACACATAGAAAACCTTAGTAAGATGTTTCGCACATCGGAGATTGAAACCATCGCACTCAACCATATTAATATGGAGGTAAAACAAGGAGAGTTTGTAGCTATTATGGGTCCTTCGGGTTGTGGCAAGTCTACGCTACTCAACATTTTAGGACTTCTTGATAATCCGACTCATGGCAAATATAAATTACTAAATACGGAAGTAGCACATCTTCATGAAAAGGAGCGAACTAATTTACGTAAAGGTATATTGGGATTTGTATTTCAAAGCTTCAACTTGATTGATGAACTGAGCGTTTTTGAGAATGTAGAGTTACCTCTTACCTACTTAGGAGTAAAGGCAAGCGAACGAAAAGAGCGTGTACACGAAATATTGAAGCGAATGAACTTGAGTCATCGCGCCAATCATTTCCCATTGCAACTATCGGGTGGACAACAACAACGTGTAGCAATTGCTCGTGCAGTTATTACGAACCCTAAACTAATACTAGCCGATGAGCCTACGGGTAATCTGGATTCTAAGAATGGTGAGGAAGTTATGAAACTATTAACTGAACTCAATCAAGAGGGAACAACAATCATCATGGTTACACACTCTAAACACGATGCAAGCTACGCTCATCGAGTAATTCATCTATTCGATGGTAGCATTGTGGCCAATGCTGCAACTGAATATTTTGTGTAGAGATTATAAAGAGATAAATCCGCTAGATGGATTAAAGGAAATTAAATGAAGAAACGATTGCTTCTTGCATTTAAGAATTAAAGTTAACAATTGAAGAAGCACAGACCGGGAGGTTTGTGCTTCTTATTATTTAGTATGCTGTTTACCTTTTAATTAACTTGAACATGTGCGAAATACTCTTTGAAAAGCTTTTCAGCCGCTTCTAATTGTTCGGGAGTATTCTCTTTTACTCCTTTCAACAGATACTCTTGTTCGAGCGATTCGTATTTGTGTGCACCAAGTGTATGGTATGGCAAAATCTCTATCTTCTGCAACATCTGATAGTTCTTGAAATGTTCGCCCATAGCTCTGATATCTTCTTCGAAATCGCTATATCCGGGCACTAACACATAACGCATCCAGAAAGGACGTTGATGTTCTTCGAGCCATGCAGCGACTTTGAGGGTATTCTCATTGCTCATACCAGTGAGTTTCTGATGACGATCATCATTAAACTCTTTCACATCGAGAAGAACAAGATCTATCATGCCCAGTAACTTTTCGACATACTGATTCCATACACCACCATTGGTATCTAGGCAAACATGAATCCCTTCTTGGTGCAATCGCTCTACCAACGGAATCAATGCTTTGGCCTGAATGGTTGGTTCACCACCCGAGAAGGTTACCCCACCCTTTTTACCAAAGAAAGGTTTCTGACTAACAGCCATGCGCACTATCTCTTCGATATCGGTTACAATCCCTCCATGACAGTTAATGGTATCAGGATTGGCACAATATAGACAACGGAAATAACACCCTTGAAGAAAAACGACGAGCCGCAAACCGGGCCCGTCGAATGTTCCCATACTTTCGTATGAGTGTATGTTTATCTTTTGAGTAGATGAATTCATATAAATAAATTACATACGTTCGTGGAAGCTACGCGAGATAACTTCTAACTGATGTTCGCGACTTAAACGAATGAAGTTTACAGCGTAACCAGAAACACGAATAGTCAACTGAGGATAGTTCTCAGGATGTTCCATTGCATCTTCTAGCATAGCACGGTTCAAAACATTTACGTTCAAGTGGTGAGCACCTTTTGTAAAGTAACCATCCATCATTGTTACAAGGTTTTCTACACGATCTTGTTCGGTAGCACCCAATGATTTAGGAACGATAGAGAATGTGTTACTAATACCATCTTGCGAATCGCGGTAACGAAGTTTTGCTACTGAACTCAATGAAGCAATAGCACCATTCTTATCACGACCATGCATTGGGTTAGCTCCTGGAGCAAAAGCAACACCTTTGGCACGTCCATCAGGTGTAGCACCTGTTTTCTTACCATACATCACATTTGATGTAATAGTCAACAATGACAAGGTAGCACGAGCGTTTTTGTAGATAGGAAGTTTCTTCAACTCTTCGCTAAAGAAATAAACCAAATCAACACCCAAGTGGTCTACTTTATCGTTATCATTACCAAAACAAGGATATTCGCCAATTGTTTCGAAGCTTTCTGTTAAACCGATATCATTGCGAACCGCTTTGACTGATGCAAACTTAATAGCAGAAAGTGAATCGATTACGATTGATAAACCAGCTACACCATAAGCCAAGTTGATATGTGGATTAGTATCGATCAAAGCCATTTGAGCTTTTTCGTAGTAATACTTATCGTGCATATAGTGAATGATGTTCATGGCATCGTTGTAAACACGAGCAACTTCAATCAATACCTTCTTATAGTTAGCCATCACCTCTTCGAACTTCAATGTATCGCTTTCCAATACAGGAATACCTTCGATGATTACTTTACCAGTGTTTTCGCAACGTCCACCATTGATAGCTAAAAGCAATGCTTTAGCCATATTACAACGTGCACCAAAGAATTGGATTTGCTTACCGATTTCTTGGTAAGATACGCAACAAGCAATACCGTAATCGTCTGATTGACGAACTACACGCATCAAGTCATCATTTTCGTATTGAACAGATGATGTATCAATTGATACCTTCGCGCAGAATTCTTTGAAACCTTCAGGCAAATCTACACTCCATAGAACTGTCATATTTGGTTCAGGAGAAGGGCCAAGGTTATATAATGTTTGTAAGAAACGGAATGAAGTCTTAGTAACTTTCGTTCTACCATCGTTGAAACGACCACCGATAGATTCAGTTACCCAAGTTGGGTCGCCGGCAAAGATATCGTTGTAAGTTTGCATACGTAGATGACGAACCATACGAAGCTTAATTACGAATTGGTCAATCAGCTCTTGCGCAAACGATTCATCGATGATACCATGAGTCAAATCGTACTCAATGTAGATATCTAAGAAAGATGAAACATTACCCAAAGACATAGCAGCACCATCTTGCTCTTTGATAGCAGCCAAGTAAGCCATGTAAACCCATTGAACAGCTTCGTGTGCGCTATGAGCAGGACGACTTAAGTCTAATCCATAGTACTCACCCATCACTTTCATCTCATTCAACGCTTTGATTTGTTCTGAAACCTCTTCGCGAAGACGGATACGATCATCAGTCATTGGTCCGTTCAGCTTTTTCAAGTCAGCTTTTTTAGCTTCAATCAAACGATCGATACCATAAAGAGCCATACGACGATAGTCACCAATGATACGACCACGTGCATAGTTATCAGGAAGACCAGTTAAGAATCCTAATGAACGAAAAGCACGAATCTCATCAGTATATACATCAAACACACCATCATTGTGAGTTTTACGATAATGAGTGAAGATATCTTTTACTTTCTCGTCTACTTCTACACCATTTTCTTGGCATGCTTTAGCTACTACATTGATTCCACCGAAAGGTTTAATAGCACGACGAAGCAATTCGTCAGTCTGCAAACCTACGATCAATTCATTATCTTTATCAATATATCCAGCTTTATGCGATGAAATAGTAGAAATAGTTTTGGCATCCAAAGAACGAACACCATTATTATCACGCTCTTCTTTAAGAGCATCCAAACACTTATTCCAGATTGCAATCGTACGAGTTGTTGGTCCTTGCAAGAAAGAAGCATCTCCTTCGTAAGGAGTGATGTTGTTGCTTACAAAATCTCGAACATTAATTTCTGATTCCCACAAACCTTTTTTCAAGTCCATATTTATTATAATATAAAGATCAATTAAAAATGAGATTATCCCAATTATTTTTTTTGCGGTGCAAAGGTACAACCATTTTCCCTATTTTATATACTAACAACTTAAATACTATGCTAAACAAATTGAAAATACCTATATCGTGGTAGAAGAAAAATGCATCAAAAAACAAACTTTTTTCGCTTAGCTATTGCAGAATTAAAAAAGTTATGTACCTTTGCAACGCTTTTAAGGAAAAGCACTTCTAGAAGGAGTTCTGGAGAGATGGCAGAGTGGTCGAATGCGGCGGTCTTGAAAACCGTTGTACTGCAAGGTACCGGGGGTTCGAATCCCTCTCTCTCCGCTGGAAGATGAAGCCGAAAGGTGCCATCAAGGGGCTAAACCCTACAAAATCAATATTTTGTAGGGTTTTTTGTTGTTTATACGTTACCCCTTCGAGGTCACAAAAAAGCCAAAAACTACCCTACTTCTGTGACGAAATCGTACCGGATTATTTAAACGAAAAATCCGTCACAAAAAAGCCTACATATGGCACTTCATTGTCCACCTTTGGCGCGATTGCAATTATTTCATTTTCAATCAATAAACTAATTTTGCAACGATTAAAAATGGAGATTATGAAACAGGTAAAGTCAACGTTTAAAGTACTATTTTATCTAAGAAGAGACACTATCAAGAAAAACGGCTATATGCCAATTATCGCGCGTGTAACAGTAGATGGTAAAATTGCGCAATTCGGCACAAAGCTTGAAATTGACCCGGAAATGTGGAGCGTAAAGCTTGGTAGAGCTTTAGGAGCAAATAGAGAAAGTAAACACATTAATGCTCTTCTTAATGAGATTAAAGCATCTGTGTACAACATTTATCATGAAATACAGCGTAGAGTTTAGATATTAACTGAAAACTTCGCCAGAAAAGGGGAATTATTGGTGATGCTTTTCGTTTTGATTCATGGCAAGTTCCGTTAAACATTTCGTTAGATTATTCTTGGGCATGCAATGATAGAGGCTTTCAGCAAAAATACGGTAATAGAATATAAAATTTCTTGCATCCACAAGGGTTAGATTGTTTTGTCTATCAATATAATGTTGAAGGTACTATGGTTCGCGATACATTGGATACTGGTGGGTATTAGAAATTACGCCATTCTTTAGGATTGATTTCAACTTCAGCTGCTGTTTCATTGGTTTGCACACATGCAAAATCATATGATTTTATTGATAAATTATGGAATGCTAAACATTTATCGTATGATGATGGCTATTTTAATGCTTATTATGACAGATTATTATATTTGTTCTCGTTAATGAGCTTAAGCGGAAAGTATCAAATGATTTTCCTCAATCTGACTCATCAAAGCTTACATAAGATAGCATCTTATATATCGTAATTGTTAGAGTTTTAGCGGATTACTAAAACTCTAACAATTATTAGAATCAAACAGAATTATGTTCTAAAGACATATATCATTTATTATTCGTTTCCCATTTAAAAGTTTCGCCACATGTGATAGTTAAAACCTCCATTCCACATTGAATACGAAAATCCCCTTTTTCAAGTATCCATTTTC
>CAMTPH010000117.1 GCA_947074345.1 uncultured Bacteroides sp.
TGCTTTTTCATTTGAAGTTTGTTTTTGGTTTAACAATTATGTTATTTTTAGTCTTCTGACTTGGCGAAATTACAGAATTATTTCTTCTAAACAAATATTTTCTAATAAAAATACAATTTTAACACATATATGACTTTCTATTTATTATCGAATAGTCCTTGTTTACTTCATTTTGTTAGTTTGTAAGTGTGTGGAATATTATTTACAAAATAGCGATAAATAAACAATAATTAAGTAATAAAATAATATTTAAACACTATATTATATTACAATTATAAGTAAACTACCTTGCTTCTTCTATTAAAGTCTTCATTCCCTTAATTTTTTCACCACGTATCAAATTAAGTAATTGTTTAACTTTACCACGTTTTACAGCCACAAAAGCATAGTGTTCTTTCAAATCAATAGAACCTACATCTTCTTTCGTTAGTTTTCCTTTTTTATATAAAAAACCTGCAATATCCATACGGCTTAGTTTGTCTTTTTTCCCTTTACCTATATAAAGAGTAATCCACTTTGACTTAGGTGGGCGTGAAACAATTGTAGGAATTTCATATTCCTCTAATTCACTTGGGATATATTCTGGTATTTTTTCTTCAGTATTCAAAATAACATATGATGTACCTGTTGCATCCCAACGTGCTGTACGGCCATTTCTGTGAGTAAAGGCTTCTTCGTTAATTGGTAGATGATAATGAATGACATGTTCGATTTCAGGTATATCAAGTCCACGTGCTGCTAAATCTGTTGAAACGAGAATATGACTGCTGCCATTACGGAATTTATACAATGCACGTTCGCGGGCTGGTTGTTCCATTCCTCCGTGGAACTTATCTGTTTCGAGTTTCTTATCGATCAGAAGTTTATTTACTCTATCAACAGCATCGCGATGGTTGCAAAAAACAATACTCGAACTTTCGCCTAATGTGCATAATAGATTATATAAAGTATCTATTTTATCTTTTGCAGGCGAAGTTACTTTCATTAATTTCAGCCTTGACGAATGAGACTGTTCAGGATCCAGATAATCAAGTTTAATGGCACCATTTAATCCAGTAAACTCGGGTATTTCTTCAGCATCAGTAGCAGATAGGAGAAAACGCTTTTTCAAATTAGGCAATTGTTCAATGATAACAGCCATCTCATCATGAAATCCTAGCTCTAATGATTTATCAAACTCGTCGATAACTAAAGTATGTATAGTAGAGGGATCAAAGTTTCCTTTAGATAAATGGTCTGTAATACGTCCAGGTGTACCAATAATTACAGCAGGTTTATTTCCTAAAATGCTTTTTTTCTCTTCCGATATAGCGTGCCCACCATAGCAACAACAGCTCTTGTATTTAGAGCCCATTTGTTGAAAAACACTATTAATCTGTAATGCAAGTTCGCGCGAAGGAGCAAGAATTAAAGATTGAACAGTTCCATTATCCGGTTTTAGGTTTAATATCATCGGCAATAAGAAAGCTAAAGTTTTACCCGAACCGGTTGGTGATAATAAAATAACATCTTTATCTTCGGTCGAAACTTCCAATGATTCTTGCTGCATTGGATTAAGTTCTTCAATCTTTAAATTATTAAGAACTTCTTTAATTGTATTTTTATCAAACTTCATCATAATACAAAGTAAACAAAAAAGCGACGTATAGTTCGTTCTATACGCCGCTTTTTAATATATGATATGTTTTAATTAGGCACCGAAGTTATCAAACATCAAGTTTTTAGCTGGTACACCTAATCCATCAAGCATGTTCTCAACAGCTTTTGACATTGGGCCAGGACCACACATGTAGTATTCAATATCTTCTGGAGCTTCATGATTCTTCAGATAAGTATTGTAGATTACCTCATGAACAAATCCGGCTGTGTAAGAAACACCTGCTGCATCAGCTGCTGGATCTGGACGGTCGAGAGCTAAGTGGAATTTGAAGTTAGGATAATCCTTTTCTAATTGCAAGAAATCTTCTAAATAGAATACTTCATTCAAGGCACGTGCTCCGTAGAAATAATTCATTGTACGATCTGTGATGTGCAATGTTTTAGTTAAGTGCATAATTTGTGCACGCAATGGAGCCATACCGGCACCACCACCTACCCACATCATCTCGTTTTTCGAGTTCATGATTGGGTGGAAATCTCCATAAGGACCACTCATCATTACTTTATCACCTGGTTTTAAAGTGAAAATATATGATGAAGCAATACCAGGAGGAACATCCATAAATCCAGGACCTTGTTCTCTTGGTTTAAATGGAGGTGTTGCAATACGTACAGTCAACATAATACGATCTCCTTCGGCAGGATAGTTAGCCATTGAGTAAGCACGAATTGTTTCTTCGTTGTTAGTGCATTTCAAACCTAATAGGCCAAATTGTTTCCATGCTGGAAGATATTCATCACCAATTAAATCTTTATCGATATCCTTATCATAATCCATTGAGAATTTAGGAATCTTGATTTGTGCATAAGAACCAGGAAGGAAGTCCATGTGTTCTCCAGCAGGCAAAGCAACGATAAATTCTTTGATGAAAGTTGCCACATTTTTGTTACTAATAACTTCGCATTCCCACTCTTTAACACCAAGAATAGCTTCGTCAATTTTCACATCCATGTTTTGTTTAACCTTTACTTGGCAACCTAAACGCCAGTGGTCAGCTTGTTCTTTACGAGAAAAGTGTACAGCTTCAGTAGGTAGAATTTCGCCACCACCATCAACTACTTGACATTTACATTGACCACATGAACCTTTACCTCCACATGCAGAAGATAAAAATACGTTGTTTGCCGACAGAGTTCCAAGTAGAGTACCACCTGTTTCTGTCTTCAACTCTCTTTCGCCATTAAGCGTTATAGTAACTTCTCCAGAAGGAGAAAGATAATTTTTAGCTACGAGCAGAATGATTACCAATAGTATAATTACTACTAGAAATACCCCTATACTCGTTAATATTAAAGACGTCATTGTTTATTTCCTTTTACTTTAATTATAACTTTAATCCAGAGAAACACATAAAGGCCATTGCCATTAATCCTACTGTAATAAATGTAATACCCAAACCGCGCAAAGGAGCAGGAACGTCTGAATAAGCCATTTTTTCACGAATAGCTGCTAAGCCTACAATAGCAAGCAACCAGCCAATACCAGAACCTAAGGCATAAACAACAACACTACCAATACCAGTTAAGGCTTGAGGATTAGACGGATCTAAAGTTATGCGTTGTTGCATAAACAAAGAACCACCTAGAATAGCACAGTTTACAGCAATCAAAGGCAAGAAAATACCAAGTGATGCATAAAGTGAAGGGCTAAAGCGTTCTACAATCATTTCAACTAATTGTACAATACCAGCAATAACAGCGATAAATAATATCAAGCTCAAGAAACTTAAATCTACTCCTTCTACAAGTGCATCAGCAGCTAATACCTTTGTTTGAAGTAAATAGTTTACAGGAAGCGTAATCATCAATACAAAGATTACTGCAAGACCTAATCCTAAAGCTGTTTTCACATTCTTCGATACAGCTAAGTATGAACACATACCTAAGAAGAAAGCGAATATCATATTGTCCACAAAGATAGAGCGGACGAATAAACTCAATAAATGTTCCATAATTCTTTAATTATCGTTTATTATTTTTCCTGCAACTCTTTGTGTTTTGATCTTTCGTGCCAGATAATGCAAGCACAAATAATCAAAGCCATAGGAGGCATCAACATTAAACCATTATTCAAATATCCAAGATCATAGAATGCTTGTGGGATAATACGTATATTAAATAATGTACCTGATCCTAATAATTCACGGAAGAAAGCAACTATCACAAGAATTTTAGCATAACCTAATCCGTTACCAATACCGTCAAGGAAAGATTCCCAAGGACCATTTTGCATAGCAAATGCCTCTAGACGACCCATCAAAATACAGTTGGTAATAATTAAGCCTACATAAACAGATAATTGTAAACTAACATCATAAGCAAAGGCTTTTAGCACTTCGCTAACTATTGTTACTAAAGTAGCAACAACTACTAATTGAACAATAATACGAATACGATTAGGAACTGTGTTACGTAACATTGAAATTACAACATTGGCAAATGCAGTAATTACGATTACTGATAATCCCATTACAATAGCTGGTTCAAGTTTTACAGTTACAGCTAGTGCAGAACAAATACCTAATACCTGTACGGTAACAGGATTGTTCATCGTAAATGGATTTGAGAATACTTCTCTATTCTTTTTAGAAAATAATTGACCCATACTCTACCCTCCTTATTTATTGTTTAAAAAATTATCATATTGACTTAGACAGTCTTTAATCATTGTGCTTACACCTACTGATGTAATAGTACCACCAGAAATACCATCAACTTGATAAGTTGGGTTGGTTACTGTACCAAATTTTTCAACGGCAAGAGCTACTTGGCCATCATTCATAACTTGTTTGCCATGAAATTGACTTTGGAAAGCAGGGCTTGTGATTTCAGCTCCTAAACCAGGAGTTTCACTAGCATGAGAGAAATATACACCATATACAGTGTCTTTGTTTTCATCCAAGCCAACATAACCCCAGATTGGTCCCCAAAGACCAGCACCACTCAATGGAATTACATATTTTGTTTGACCGTTTACTTCACATATATATAATGGTAATTTGCGTTCAGCAGCTGGCTTACTCATTTCTGAAGCCATGTTGATTCCAAATCCGCCATTAGATTCAATTACTTGTCCATCAACATTAAGAATCTCGTCTGATTTTACATGTTGTGAATATAATTCTTCTACATTTTGTCCTTTTGTGTCAACATTCAATGCAGTAAGGATTTGTTTCATCTTATCCAATTCAACATTCTTTTGTTGCATTGGCTTCAAAGAAGATGAAATAAATGCCAGAAGAAATGCTACGATAACAACCATTACCGAAGCATAAATGATGGTATAAGAATTACTATTTGTATTCATCTTTTCGTTCGGTTTAATTATTAGACTTCAACGCTCTTTTCTCGCGACGGCTGATGTTGTTTTGCATTACACAGTAGTCGATAAGCGGAGCAAAAATATTCATCAATAGGATTGCAAGCATCATACCTTCAGGATAACCAGGGTTTAACACACGAATGACGATAGCAAGAGAGCCAATCAAAAATCCATAAATGAATTTACCATTTCCAGTACGAGATCCTGTTACAGGGTCAGTAGCCATAAATACAGCACCAAAACAGAAACCACCTAATACAAGGTGTTCGTACCATGGCATATGTGCAATAGCAGTATCAGGACCAGCGATATTAAAGATCCATCCCATGAACGAACCACCAACGAATACTGATAACATGATTTTCCAGCTAGCAATACCAGTCCACAATAATATTATAGCACCAATTGCAATTGCAATAACACTTGTTTCACCGATAGATCCAGGAATTAATCCGGTTACCATGTCCCAAGAGAATGCAGGATAACCCATTGGGTCAGTTGCAGTAGAAGCTACACCTAATGCAGTAGCAGATGTAACACCATCAACATTTTGTCCTAAACCAAATATGCTTGATTGGCCAATCCAAACAGCATCACCAGACATTTTTGCTGGATAAGCAAAGAACAAGAATGCACGAGTTACCAATGCTACATTAAAGATATTCATACCTGTACCACCGAAAACTTCTTTTGCGAAGATTACAGCAAATGCTACAGCAATAGCCAAAATCCATAGTGGACATTCAACAGGAACAATCATTGGAATCAAAATACCTGAAACCAAATATCCTTCTTGAATTTCTTCTTTTTTCCATTGAGCAACTACAAATTCAATTCCTAAACCGACTACATAAGATACGATGATCTTAGGCAATACAGCTAGAAATCCGTAGCCGAACATTTGAATAAAGTCAGCAGGCTCATTAATTATATTAAAATGTTGATAACCAACATTGAACATACCAAATAGTAACGCTGGTATGAGCGAAATAACCACAATCGACATAATACGCTTACTGTCGATGGCGTCGTGAATGTGTACTCCCGAATTCGAAGTTGCATTTGGCACGAATAAGAATGTTTCAAATCCGTCAAATACAGAGTGAAATGCGTGGAGTTTGCCACCTTCTTGGAAATGTGGCTTTATCTTATCGACATAATTTCTTAACGCTTTCATTTAATATTTTCTATTTTCTATATTATTATCTATGTGAAATATCAACTCATCTCAGCACGAAGCATGTCTAGACCAGCACGTACAATACGTTGAAGTTCTAACTTCGATGAATCGACAAATTCGCAAACAGCAAAATCTTCTGGTGCAACTTCATAAATACCAAGTGCTTCCATACGGTCAATATCGCCTGCAATAATTGCTTTAACAAGATACTCAGGCATAATGTCCATAGGGAATACACGATCATATTCACCCGACATAATCATATGACGTTCGCCACCTTTAATACGTGCATCAATCACATATTCTTTCTTTTTGCCAAATAGCCAGCTGAAATATGAACGACTAGTACTGAATAAACCAAAACGTGGCATAATCCATCCCAACATTTCATGTACGTCATCACCTTCAGGGATAACTGTAATTTGATTGTGGAATGAACCTAAATAACCATTTGGAGAAACTTGTTTTCCAGTCAATACATTACCGCTGATATATCTTAGACTTGCATCTTTAGTAACGTTTCCAGCCAATACATTAGTTAATAATGCACCAACTTTGATTTTGCAATAAGCAGGTTTTAATACTTCAGAACCTGTAATAGCTACTGTGCGAGTCATATCAACATGACCGGTATTCATTAATCTACCGATAAAAATAACCGCTTGAGGATCAATAGTCCATACGGTTTCTCCTTTAACGACAGGATCAATATGATTGATTTGAACGCCAACATTACCTGTAGGATTTGGACCGTCAAATGCATTAATAACAACATTCTTAGCCTGAGTAAGGGCTGTAGATGATTGATTAACACTGATACTTAAATACGTTTTAGCCATTTTAGCTAATGCATCAAGACCTGTTTGAAAGTTTACTTCTTCTCCTTTGAGTGCTAATTCAAACTCTGGGGCAAGCGGATTTGTATCAAACGCCGAAATAAATATAGCTTTAGGAGCTACATTTGGATTAGCGATGACATCATAAGGACGCTGCTTGATGAAAGCAAACATACCTGATTGAAGGAGCAAGTTCTTTACTTGTTCACCATTCATAGATGCAACATTTTGCTTGCCAAATTCTTCGTAGTCTTGCTCTTTAGCAGCTTCGACAACAATATTAAGCACTTTACGACGTGCGCCGCGCTCAACACTTGTCACAACGCCGCTTACGGGCGAAACAAACTTAACTTCAGGATTATTCTTGTCGATAAACAAGGGTCCTCCGGCCATAACATACTCCTGCTCTTTCACAACTACTTTAGGTGTTATCCCTGTATAATCATCCGGAACTAAAGAATAGAATCCAGGTTCTTTTACAGCAACAATCTCAGTAGAAGCTTTACCTTTTAAGTTGATGTCAAGGCCTTTACGTAATTTTATTACATTTGCCATGTGTTTATATAAAATATGATTTTATTAATTTGCTCGCAAAAGTAATAAATAATAGGCTAAAAGAGTAAGAAATCAAAGAGTAATTAAAGAGATTTTTCCTTAATGTAAATTGTTAACGCACACGAATATATTTTTTTCAAT
>CAMTPH010000118.1 GCA_947074345.1 uncultured Bacteroides sp.
ACTCCTTTTCAGAAGTGCTTTTCGTTAAAAGCGTTGCAAAGGTACATAACTTTTTTAATTCTGCAAGCACTTCGCTATTATTTTCATGAAATAATCGTATTTTTGTGCATCTATTGATATTTACAATTGAATGCAATTCATGATATACCCTCACAATTTTGAACATAAAATCGGGTTTGATCAAATAAGGAATCTTATTAAGGATAAATGCCTCAGCACTTTAGGAGAAGAAAGAGTGAATGAGATGGCTTTTTCTAAAGATTATGATACCGTTTTTACGTATTTGACTCAAGTAAGCGAATTTGTTCGCATTATTAATGAAGAAGATAATTTCCCGAACCAATATTTCTTTGATGTAAGACCTTCTCTTCACCGTGTGAAGATAGAAGGTATGTATTTAGACGAACAAGAAGTTTTTGATTTAAAAAGATCTCTTGAAACAATTCGTGATGTCGTAAGGTTCTTCAATAAAGAAGATGAAGAAGATAATATCTCCTATCCTATGCTACAAGCACTAGCTGGCGACATTGCCATCTTTCCTAATTTAATAAAGCAGATAGATGATATTCTAAACAAATATGGTAAAATAAAAGATAATGCATCAAATGAGTTAGCACGAATACGTAGAGAATTATCTAGTACGATGAGTGGAATATCAAGATCACTTCAAAGTATATTACGTAATGCTCAAGCCGATGGTTATGTTGATAAAGATGTTTCGCCGACTATGCGCGATGGCAGATTGGTAATTCCTGTGGCTCCAGGATTGAAGCGAAAGATAAAGGGTATTATTCATGATGAATCAGCGAGCGGTAAAACCGTTTTTATAGAACCTGCCGAAGTTGTTGAAGCAAATAACAGAATACGTGAATTAGAAGGAGAAGAAAGAAGGGAGATTATCCGCATTCTTACCACTTTCTCTAACAATTTACGCCCATTTATCTACGATGTACTTCAATCATATGAATTCTTAGCCGAAATAGATTTCATTAGAGCCAAAAGTAGCTTTGCCATTCAAATAAATGCTATTCAGCCAACAATAGACCACACTCCTATCATTGATTGGACCATGGCAATACATCCATTATTAGAGATGTCATTGGCTAAGCACGGAAAGAAAATTGTACCACTGGATATTGAGTTAACTGCTGAGAAGCGAATCTTAATTATCTCAGGACCTAATGCCGGTGGTAAATCTGTTTGTTTAAAGACAGTAGGTTTGCTACAGTATATGCTTCAATGTGGTATGCTTATCCCAATGCATGAACGTAGTCACGCCGGGATATTTGATAGTATCTTTATTGATATTGGCGACGAACAATCGATTGAAGACGATTTGAGTACATATTCATCGCATCTAACAAATATGAAGATGATGATGAAAAGTTGTAATGCCGATAGCTTGATATTGATTGATGAGTTTGGTGGTGGTACAGAACCACAAATAGGTGGCGCTATAGCTGAAGCCGTACTTAAACGTTTCAATGAGAAAAAAACATTTGGTATAATCACTACCCATTATCAGAATCTAAAACATTTTGCTGACGACCATCAAGGCATTATTAATGGTGCGATGTTATATGATAGACACATGATGAGAGCATTATTCCAGCTTCAAATAGGCAATCCGGGAAGTTCTTTCGCTGTAGAAATAGCTCGTAAAATAGGTTTGCCGGAAGATGTTATAGCAGATGCATCAGAAATTGTTGGTAGCGAATATATCAATGCCGATAAATATCTTCAAGACATTGTGCGCGATAAAAGGTATTGGGAAAACAAACGCCAAAACATTCGCCAACGAGAAAAGCATTTAGAAGATACTATTGCTAAATATCAGAAGGAGATTGAAGAACTGCAAAAATCTAAAAAGACAATCATCAAAGAGGCTAAACAAGAAGCCGAAAGATTATTGCAAGAATCGAATGCGCGTATTGAAAATACCATCCGCACAATTAAGGAGGCACAAGCTGAGAAAGAAAAGACTCGCCTTGTTCGTCAAGAGCTCAATGAGTTTAAGCAAAGCCTTGAGAATGTAGAAAAACAAGAGCAGCAAGATAAGATTGCTCGTAAAATGGAAAAGCTGATAGAGAAACAGAATCGCAAGAAGGATAAGAAAACAAAAGATGAAACACATCCTTCAACGCCATCTCCAGCAAAGCCTAAATTAACAACAATCAATATTGGAGACTCGGTTAAGATAAAAGGTCAGACTAGTGTTGGTGAAGTATTAGAGATGAACGGCAAGAATGCTACTATTGCATTTGGAAGCATTAAAACAACCGTCAAGTTAGATCGCTTAGAGTTGGCTAAAGCACCAGTTGCTCAGGCATCAAACATTAAAAGCACTTTTGTAAGCTCGGCTACTCACGACCAAATGTATGAGAAAAAACTTAACTTCAAACAAGATATAGATGTAAGAGGTATGCGTGGCGACGAAGCTATCCAAGCCATTACGTATTTTATTGATGATGCAATATTGGTAGGAATGGATAGAGTACGTATACTTCATGGTACTGGCACAGGAATACTTCGCACACTCATCAGACAATATTTGAGTACAGTATCTGGGGTAAGACATTTTGCTGATGAACATGTACAGTTTGGAGGTGCAGGTATCACCGTTGTAGATTTTGTTTAATTTAAACAAAAAGAGTTAATAGGTTGTTTTCCTAGTAATAATCATTTAGTATATTGCAGATAAGGTTATTATAAATAGTTGGATATGGAAAACAATCTATTAAGCGAAGAGCTTATATATAACGGTGAAAGCGAAACTCAGACTCATCTTCACTTATACACTTACAATTCAATAAGTGTCGAAGAGACATCTTCGAGTAGCTTCAAAGCTATTAAGCCATCACTATGTTCCAATAAAATTAATTGGCTACAAATACATGGCCTGAAAAACACAGAAACTATTCGCCAAATATGTTCACATTTCGAGATAGACTTCTTAATTTTGCAAGATATTCTTAATGCAAATCATCCAACAAAAATTGAGATTCACGATAATTATATAGTATTAATCATGAAACTATTTAATCAAATACCTCGTGAAGAAGATAATGACTTAGATGAACTAGACGTACAGCAGATATGCTTAATTCTTGGAGACAATTATATTTTAACGTTTCTAGAAAATGAAACAGAATTCTTCGACAATGTATATCGTGCCATAAAGAGTGATATTCTTAAAATAAGAAGTAGGCAAACCGATTATTTGTTAAGCATTTTACTTAATAATGTAATGGGAAACTATACTGCTATTATCACTAGCATCGACGATCAATTGGAAGATTTGGAAGAGGAGCTATTAACTATAAGCAACAATAAAGATATAGGGTTTCAGATACAAGCTTTAAGAAGTCAATATATGACAATGAAGCGATCGGTTATTCCACTAAAAGAACAATACATTAAGCTATTGCGTGGAGAGCACTCATTGATACATAAGGCAAATAGAGCCTTTTATAGCGATGTGAGCGATCATCTTCAGTTTGTACTCGAAACTATTGAAATATGTCGTGAAACACTTTCATCATTGGTTGATTTATATTATTCAAACAATGATTTAAAGATGAACAACATTATGAAAAGGCTAACCGTAGTATCTACTATTTTTATCCCTCTTACCTTCTTGGTTGGTGTTTGGGGAATGAATTTCCAGTTCATGCCCGAACTTGGATGGAAGTATGGATATATGTACGCTTGGGGATTAATGGCAATAACAGGTATAGCTATCAGTATATGGCTATATAGAAAAAAATGGTATTAACTAGAATTTACTATACACCAACATATAAATGAAATCGATTAAAGAATTATATCGTATCGGCACTGGACCATCAAGTAGCCACACGATGGGACCACGCAAAGCTGCAGAATTATTTCTTGAGAAACATCCTGCTTCTGCGAAGTTTAAAGTAACATTATACGGAAGCCTTGCCGCAACAGGCAAAGGACACATGACTGATGTTGCTATCATTGATACATTATCGCCAGTTGCTCCTGTCGAAATCATATGGCAACCTAAAGTTTTCTTGCCTTTTCATCCTAATGCAATGACGTTTGCTGCATACGATAATAACGATAAGCTATTAGACAATTGGACAATATACAGTGTAGGTGGAGGTGCATTGGCCGAGAGCGACGCTTCTACTCATATTGTAACTCCCGATGTATATGATATGAATAGCATGGTTGAGATTCTTGATTGGTGCGAAAAGACTGGTAAGACTTATTGGGAATACGTAAAAGAGTGCGAAAACAGCGATATATGGGATTATCTTCACGAGGTATGGATTACTATGAAAGATTCTATTCTTAGAGGTCTTGATGAAGAAGGTGTATTGCCTGGCCCATTAAATTTAAGACGTAAAGCATCTACTTATTTCATACGCGCTACAGGGTATAAAGCTTCACTACAATCACGCGGTTTAGTATTTGCATATGCATTGGCAGTAAGCGAAGAAAATGCTGCCGGTGGTAAAATCGTAACTGCACCGACTTGTGGTTCTTGTGGTGTTGTTCCGGCCGTATTATACCATTTATTTAAAAGTCGCAACTTTAGTGATATCAGAATGCACCGTGCTCTTGCAACTGCCGGGTTGATTGGAAACATCGTTAAGCACAATGCTTCTATATCGGGGGCCGAAGTGGGTTGTCAAGGCGAAGTAGGTGTAGCGTGTGCCATGGCATCAGCAGCAGCCAATCAGCTATTTGGTGGCAGTCCTGCACAAATTGAATATGCTGCAGAGATGGGACTAGAGCATCATCTTGGCATGACTTGCGATCCGGTATGCGGATTAGTGCAAATACCTTGCATCGAGCGAAATGCTTATGCTGCAGCTCGCGCATTGGATGCAAATATCTTTGCATCATTCTCCGATGGGATTCATCGAGTTTCGTTTGATAAAGTGGTCGAAGTAATGAAACAGACCGGTCACGACTTACCTTCACTTTATAAAGAGACAAGCGAAGGTGGCTTAGCCAAAGACTATAAGCAAATGTAAATCATAACAAAGGGCATATCCAATCTTGGATGTGCCCTTTGTCATTATTATAGATACCAATCTATTATGTTTTATCTATCATATTACAATGATAACTGTTAACTACTATCATGTTAGCTCTGCACACTTAACATGATAATAGTTAACAGTTATCAGACTGATTTATTTATAATTTTTAATCAGTTATTACATACTACCAATACTCTACAACTAACTTCCCATCAAAGAAGATCAACCACATCTGGCCAGATAGTATCATCGGCATTAGTAATATTCTGTTCAATGGTCAACACTCCTTCTTTTGTATAAAACAAGGCCATTTCTTTGGCTCCACTTTCTACTTCCAACAAATAGAGCACTCCTGGAGAGTTTGGAAATGTAATTAATGTAATATTATCCATCACCCAATTGCTGTATTTTCCTGATGAGAATGTAGACTCAACTGCTGTTGGCAACTGACTTCTGAATATATCTTGCTCGGTCATTACCCAAGTAGCATTATTGTTGAACCACACATCTAGCTCAGTTCCATTTACTCTACAGTCTGCAACATAGTAAGCACCCTTTTTACTCCAATCAACATCTTGTGCATTGGGATACATATTATTGAAGTTAGTAACAATATCAGGATTATCGGGCAAATATGGGTTGTCGGTATCGCACGATGAAACTATAAACAAGCTAAACACAAAAGCAAACACTAATCCTATTTTCGTCTTATACATATTTACTAAATTATTAAGTTATCCAATAAATCATTTTCAATATACAAACACTAGTTATGCATGTTTTGTTTTTAGATTATCCATTGCAATAACACTGTAACCAGTAATTTAAACAAAAAAATAAGCTGAACCAAAAAAATGATTCAGCTTATCATGTGTGTATTTTATTTTATCTACTACTCCACTCCTTCAGCTTCATATAGATCTTCAAGATTATCATTTCTGCTAATAGACATCTTCCCATCTGTCGATATAGAAATAGTCAAAGGAATATAAAGATCTGTTTGCGGATAACAAACACTTGCTGCAAATAAGATATTATTGCCAGCTACTTTATTATACACCAAGCCCTCTAAAATTGATTTCTTGAGAAAAGAAGCCTCAACGTAATTAGAAAAATCAGATTTCACAAATGCTTTGTTGAAGACATTACTTCCGTTGCAAGTGATATGAAGAGTGATTTTATTATCGATAAACTGTTCATTACGTTCATTGCTTACCTTAGCCAAAGAGGAATCGGGAGTGCGAGAAATAGAGTAATTGTATGTTTTATTTTTAATGACTACACTACCATTCGATTTAGAAGCCTGCATCTCGAAAGGTCCTTTCTCATTGGTCATATCGGCATTAAGAGCTCTAAATTCGTTCTGTAGTTTATTATCTGTTTTATTTTTAGAGCATCCACATACCACAACAGTAATAATTGCAATAAATAGTATAAGTTTGATTTTCATCTTTTTTATAATCTTTACATAATTCATTCAACAAAGAAACAAAAAATCATCGAAATAGATTATCTAAATAACAAAAAAGCTACACTCAGTCAATCTGAATGTAGCTTTTTGGAGATAATACAGTTAATACTTATTTTCTCGTTGGACGATCTCCACCTTTATTTTTCTTTCCGTCTTTAGGACCTTTTTTATCAGCATCTTTACGCTTTGCTTGTAACTCTGTATACTTAGTGTATTGTTCTGGAGTTAATATAGATTTAAGTTTAGCATCATAAGCGGTACGTTCAGCTTCTCTTTCTGAGCGCATCTCTTCGCGTTGTTCTTTTGTTAGTTTTGCAGGAGCCTCACCTTCTACTTTAGATTTTGGCATTGGTTTATTTTCTGCCTTTTGAGTAAATGAAGCTAAATTCAATTCGAGTACTTGTTGTTTTTGCTTATCTGTCAAAGATAAATCTTTTGTCATTCTCTCGGTAACACGTTCAGCTCTTACTTTTGGATCAACTTTTTCTTGTTTACCATCTTTTGGACCTTTACCTTGAGCCATTACCATAGTTGTTGTAACTAATAAAGTCACCATTATAAAAAATATCTTCTTCATGTTGTTTAATATTTAAATTAGTAATTATCATTTTTTGTTGCAACTGATTATATGACTGATGAGGATTGAAATAGTTTAAAACCAACTTCCACTTTTAACATTCTCTAATATAAATGCGAACTATAATTATCAATTCATCAATCTAACGAATCATTAGAATAGTAATTATAGAGCTTTCCAGAAACGCTGAAAATCTTTGTACTTACCATAACAAACAAGCTGATCGCCTTTTTGAATTTTATAATTATCAGGCTGCTCATTCACTACATCCAATTCATTGATAGCAAAACCTACACAATTCACAATTGTATTAGTTTGCTTTACAGCTATCACTTTTAATTCGAACTCTTTATCCAAATTGAGTTCGTTTACTCCGTATCCTATTAACTTATCAAGGGCTTCAAACTTTACCACATAGTACTCAGCATCGATTTGAAAAACTTCTACCGTTGTGCCAAACTCTAATAAACGAACTAAACTCTTAGCAGCGTCTTCTTCAGGAGTAAGTATTCTTTCTAAGTTAAATACTTCTAGTATAGCTCGGTGAACCGTGTCGATAGCACGTGCAAAAACATGTGTTACTTGGTTTTTCTTTAGTAAAGCAACT
>CAMTPH010000119.1 GCA_947074345.1 uncultured Bacteroides sp.
CTGCTTTGGGAGCAGGGGGTCCCAGGTTCGAATCCTGGTACCTCGACAACAAAAAGGTCTAATCTTCTGATTAGGCCTTTTTTGTATAATTACCCTCCCCTTTTCAATAAAACAAAACCGTTTACATAACTTACTTTTAGATAATATATAACAATGTCCAAGATAGATATTAACTTTTTTGGCACACCATTTGTTATAAGATAAATAAACTAAAAGAATGAAATACTTATCTATCTTATGATTATCTTTGTCACATCACTAGATAGATATACGTATCTAATAAAATAGGAGTAATACAATATGAATAATCAATTTTCACAGAAAGTTTCCGATATCATCATATATAGTAAGGAAGAGGCATACCGATTGAATAATCGATATATCGAACCTGAACATTTATTATTAGGACTTATACGAGATGGAGAAGGCAAAGCTATTGAAATACTCAAAAGCCTTAATGCTAATTTATCGAATCTTAAAAAACACCTTGAATTAACGTCAGATTCAGAAGAGAACAGACTACAAAAAGACGAAGAGTTTAATACAATATCACTATCTAAGTCATGTGCTAAAATTCTAAAGATGTGTATCTTAGAAGCAAGATTATTTAAAACAAAAATAGCAGATACTGAACATATTCTTCTTGCTATTTTGAAAGAAAACAATAATCATGCAGCCAATGTGCTTAAACAATCAGAAAAGATTAGTTACGATATGGTTTTTGAACAATTATCTCTTCAACCTGACATAACTTCAGGAATGGGATTCAGCGATGATGAAGACGATGATGAAGAAGGAATGGACAACATGCATTCAAGCAAAGAACATGCTGCCAATGAAAACAGATCTTCAACTCAGACTGCTGCTAAAAAACCAGATAACAATACACCCGTGCTTAATAACTTTGGTTCGGATGTAACAAAAGCTGCCGAAGAAGGACGTTTAGATCCAGTTATTGGACGTGAAACCGAAATTGAACGCCTTGCACAAATATTAAGTCGTCGCAAAAAGAACAATCCAATTCTTATTGGTGACCCAGGTGTAGGTAAATCAGCCATTGTTGAAGGTTTAGCTTTAAGAATTGTACAGAAGAAAGTATCTAGAATTCTTTTCGACAAGAGAGTTATATCTTTGGATATGACATCTGTACTTGCTGGTACAAAATATCGTGGCCAGTTCGAAGAACGTATTCGTTCTATTCTTAATGAGTTACAAAAGAATCCAAACATAATCTTATTCATTGATGAGATTCACACCATTGTAGGTGCTGGTTCAGCTGCAGGTTCATTAGATGCTGCAAATATGCTTAAACCGGCATTAGCTCGCGGAGAAATACAATGTATTGGAGCAACCACATTGGATGAATATAGAAAAAACATCGAGAAAGATGGAGCATTAGAGCGTCGTTTCCAAAAGATAATCGTTGAGCCAACAACAGCTGATGAGACTTTACAAATATTGCGCAATATCAAAGAAAAGTACGAAGATCATCACAATGTTACTTTTACCGAAGAAGCGCTATTAGCATGTGTCAATCTAACAGATCGATACATTACTGACAGAAAGTTCCCAGATAAAGCCATTGATGTTATTGACGAAGCAGGTTCGAGAGTACATCTTAAAAACATAAATGTTCCAAAAGAGATTGAAGAACAAGAGAAGTTGATTGAAGAAGCTAAGGTTAAAAAGAACGAAGCCGTTAAATCGCAAAATTTCGAGTTGGCTGCTAGCTTTAGAGATCAAGAAAAGACTCATCTTCTTGCTTTAGAACAAATGAAGTTAGATTGGGAAAAACAATCTAAAGACAATCGTCAAATTGTCGACGAAGAAGAAATTGCAAATGTAGTTTCTATGATTTCTGGCATTCCTGTTCAAAGAATGGCTCAGGCAGAAGGAATCAAACTGGTAGGAATGAAAGAGCACTTAATGTCTAAAGTAATCTCTCAAGACCCTGCCATCACAAAATTGACTAAAGCGATACTTAGAAGTCGTGTTGGACTTAAAGATCCTAACAAGCCAATTGGAACATTCATGTTCTTAGGCCCAACAGGAGTTGGTAAAACACACCTTGTCAAAGAGTTAGCTAAATATATGTTCGGTAGTGCCGATTCATTAATTCGAATTGACATGAGTGAATACATGGAGAAATTCACTGTTTCTCGATTGGTTGGAGCGCCTCCGGGGTATGTAGGATACGAAGAAGGTGGTCAGCTAACCGAAAAAGTACGTCGTAAGCCCTACTCTATCATATTGTTAGATGAAATTGAGAAAGCTCATTCGGATGTATTTAATCTTTTGCTACAAGTAATGGACGAAGGACGATTGACTGACAGTTATGGCAGAATTATCGATTTCAAGAATACAGTAATCATCATGACATCCAACGTTGGTAGTCGTCAGTTGAAAGATTTTGGTCAAGGCATTGGTTTCTCTAGCAGAACCAATACAGAAAATAAAGAACACTCACGTGGAGTTATACAAAAAGCTCTAAATAAGTCTTTTGCACCAGAATTCTTAAATCGTATTGATGAAATTATTACATTCGATCAATTAACCCTTGACTCAATCAAACAAATTATTGATATTGAGTTGTTAGGACTAAATGCAAGAGTTTTAGACTTAGGATTTAAATTAAATCTAGAAGATAAAGCAAAAGATTTCATTGCAACCAAAGGCTTTGATATTCAGTACGGTGCAAGACCATTGAAGCGTGCTATACAATCTTATTTAGAAGATGGATTATCAGAATTAATCATTAACGCTAAGTCAACCGATGGAAACATCATTAACATAGTGTTAGATGAAGAAAATCAAGAGATTAAAATGTCTTTAGAAAAAGAGTCATAAATTATAATACAAATTATAATAATGTCAAAATGTCAGATTGAACAATCTGGCATTTTTTTTGTCTTTATGAATAATAAATACATTAAATATAGTAAACTTTAAAATACAAGATTATGCAAAAAGGTAATATTGGGGTTACTACTGAAAACATTTTCCCTATCATCAAGAAATTCTTATACAGTGATCATGAAATTTTCTTGCGCGAACTAGTTTCTAATGCAGTTGATGCTACTCAAAAGCTAAACACATTGGCATCAATCAATGAGTTCAAAGGCGAATTAGGAGATTTAACGGTTCGTGTATCATTAGGCGAAGGCACCATTACTATTTCTGATCATGGTATTGGTTTGACTGCCGAAGAGATTGAAAAATACATCAATCAAATAGCTTTTTCAGGGGCCAATGATTTCTTAGAAAAATACAAGAATGATGCAAATGCCATCATCGGTCATTTCGGTTTAGGATTCTACTCAGCATTTATGGTTGCCGATAAGGTAGAATTAATCACTAAATCATATAAAGACGACGCCAAAGCAATGAAATGGACTTGCGATGGTAGTCCTGAATATACATTAGAAGAGACTGAAAAAGCTGAGCGTGGTACAGACATCATACTATACATAGCAGATGATTGCCAAGAATTCCTTCAAGAATCAAAGATAAACGAATTACTTAATAAGTATTGTAAATTCTTACCAGTACCTATTGCTTTTGGCAAGAAGAAAGAGTGGAAAGACGGCAAACAAGAAGAGACTGATGAAGATAATGTAATTAACAACACTCATCCATTGTGGACTCGCAAGCCAAGCGAACTATCCGATGAAGACTACATTAATTTCTATCGCGAATTATACCCAATGTCTGATGAGCCATTGTTCTGGATACACTTGAATGTTGACTACCCATTCCACCTTACAGGTATCTTATACTTCCCTAAGATCAAGACTAACATCGACATGAATCGCAATAAAATCCAATTGTATTGCAATCAAGTTTATGTAACAGACTCTGTAGAAGGCATTGTTCCAGACTTCTTGACACTTCTTCATGGTGTAATTGATTCTCCAGACATTCCATTAAATGTATCACGCTCTTATCTACAAAGCGACTCGAATGTTAAGAAGATCTCTACTTACATCACTAAGAAAGTATCAGATCGTTTGCAATCAATCTTCAAAAATGATCGCAAACAGTTTGAAGAAAAATGGAATGATCTTAAGATATTTATCAATTATGGCATGCTTACACAAGAAGATTTCTACGAAAAGGCATGCAAATATGCAATGTTTACTGATACCGAAGGCAAACATTACACTTACGATGAGTATAAAGAATTGATCAAAGGAAACCAAACTGACAAAGATGGCAACCTAGTTTACTTATATACTAATCATAAGGAAGAGCAGTTCAGCTACATCGAAAATGCGGTAAATAAAGGATATAATGTATTGCTGATGGATGGCCAATTGGATATGGCTATGGTAAGTATGCTAGAACAAAAGTTCGAGAAATCAAGATTTACTCGTGTAGATAGCGATATCATTGATAATTTGATTGTAAAAGAAGAAGTAAAGAAAAACTTCCTTGAAGCTTCAAAACAAGATATACTTTCAACAGTATTCAACAGTCAGTTACCAAAAATTGACAAGATTGAATTCCATACTCAAGTTCAACCTATGGGCGAGAATTCATCTCCTGTATTAATTACTCAAAGCGAGTACATGCGCCGTATGAAAGAGATGGCAAATATTCAAGCAGGAATGAGTTTCTATGGTGAAATGCCAGATATGTTTAATCTTGTATTAAACTCAGATCACAAACTCGTTAAAGAGGTATTGAACGATGAAGAGAAAGCTTGTTCTGCAGATGTAGATCCAATTCAAAAATCAATTGATGAAGTTCAACAAAAACGTGATATTCTACAAAAATCTCAAGAAGGTAAAAAAGACGAAGAGATACCTACAGGAGACAAAGATGAATTGAATGCATTGAGCAAGAAGTTGGATGATTTAAAAGCAGAAAAGAGTAATATTATTTCTTCATATGCGAGCAAAAACAAAGTGGTTCGTCAGCTTATCGATTTAGCATTATTGCAAAACAATATGCTAAAAGGCGAAGCACTAAACAATTTCGTAAAACGAAGCATTGACTTAATCTAATTGCATAGTAATTAGCATAGTCATCAGAATAAAGCGTAAGCATTGTTGCATTTTTCATAATGCAACAATGCTTTTTTTTATCTCATCATTCTAGTATTAAAATGATAAACTTTATTTATATTTGAAAAAATATTCAATTAAATATAAATAGTTCAGGAGCCACCATGTTTAGATTTATCTTTACTCTAACTATCGTATTTCTAACAACATTCAACGCAGAAGCCCAGAAAGTTGGTTTAGTATTGAGTGGTGGCGGTGCTAAAGGATTAACCCATATTGGAGTTATTCGCGCTTTAGAAGAAAACAACATTCCTATTGATTATATTACAGGCACATCAATGGGAGCCATTATTGGCTCTCTATATGCCATGGGCTACTCTCCCGATGAAATGACTGAACTATTAAAATCTGATGATTTCCAAAGATGGTCCACCGGCGAAGTTGAGCAAAAGCATATGTACTATTTCAAAAAGAACAAGCCTACACCCGAACTAATTAATATCAGATTAAATTTTAAAGACTCACTCCATTTTAAACCACAGATTCTTCCTACTAGCTTTGTAGATCCGGTACAAATGAATTTAGTGTTTATGGAGTTGTATGCTAGTGCATCAGCTGCAAGCAAACAAAACTTTGATAGCTTATTTATACCCTTTCGATGTATAGCATCAGATATATACAATAAAAAAGAGTTGGTGCTACGCAAGGGCGACTTAGGAGATGCAGTTCGTGCTTCAATGACTTTCCCGTTCATGTTTAAACCCATTGAACTAAACGGACAGTTAGTTTACGATGGAGGAATATACAACAACTTTCCGACAGATGTAATGCGCGAAGATTTTAAGCCCGACATTATTATAGGAAGTGTAGTTGCCAGAAATCCCGTACAACCGAAAGAAAATAATCTGATGAGTCAGTTAGAAAACATGATAATGCAAAAATCAGACTACACCCTACCCGACGAACAAGGCATTATCATGACATTCACATACAATGATATCAATCTTATGGATTTTCATCGAACAGATGAACTAAGCACCATTGGATATGAAAAAACATTAGAGATGATTGATTCAATAAAAACAAGGATTAATCGAACTGCAAATATAGATTCTATTAATCAACGAAGAGTTGAATATAAAAATAGCCTCCCCGAAATCGTTTTTAAAAACATCTATATAGAAGGAGCTAATTTCCCGCAACAAACATATATCAAAAGAGAATTTCACTCATCAATCAAGAAAGAATTCTCATACGAAGATTTAAAAAGAGGATATTTCAAGTTATTATCCGGCAAGATGATTTCTGAAATCATACCACATGCCATCTACAATCCGAACAACAAAACATTTGATTTGCATTTAAAAGTAAAAATGGAAGATCAATTCTCAATACGAATAGGTGGTAATGTATCGACCATGAGCTCCAATCAAATATATCTAGGAGTCAGTTATCAGAATCTCAACAACAATGCTAAAGAGTTATCTATTGATGGACATTTGGGTGAGGTATACAATAACTTTCAAATAATGGGAAAGATAGATTTACCTACCCACATACCGACCTCTTTTAGATTGATAGCCTCATTAAGTTCATTTGACTATATACGAAACAATAAATTGTTCTCTCGACGTAACAATCCCGCTTTCAACAAAAAAAGCGAGCGCTTCGTGAAGCTACAGATGGCAGTGCCCTTTCTGTTAAGCAAACGCGCTGAATTTGGTATAGGAGTAGTTGAAATCGAAGATAAATATTTTCAGAAAACTATAATAGACTTCGAGAAAGACATGTACGACAAAAGCAAATATAAACTATATGGAGGAACGATTAGTTTCAATGGTAGTACACTCAACAAAAGGCAGTATGCAACAGAAGGCAACCGTGAAGCATTGGTAGCCCAAATCGTTACCGGAAAAGAATATTACTATCCAGCAGAATCTAGCGATACCAAAAGACCACTAAAAAATGATATATCATGGTTGCAATTATCGTATATGAAAGAGAAATATCATAAACTTTCTAACAGATGGACATTGGGATGGTATTTGAAAGCCCTATACGCATCAAAAAACTTCTCGAACAATTATACAGCAACCATGATGCAAGCGGCAGCATTTGCACCAACTATTCATAGTCAGCTTGTATATAATGAAGCATTCAGAGCAAATCAATTTGTAGGTGCTGGCCTTAGACCCATTTTTAGATTGAGCCAAATCTTCTATCTCCGAGGAGAATTTTATGGTTTTGCTCCAATCTTTCCGATCAGATCTAACTCAATTAATAAAGCTTATTACGGAAAAGCCTTCTCAAGCTTCGAATATATTGGAGAAATTACTGCAGTTTGTCAATTACCTTTTGGAGCTATCGGCGCATACGTAAATCGTTATAGCTCACCTAGAAAGGACTGGAATGTGGGACTGACATTAGGCCTACAACTCTTTAACTATCGGTTTTTCGAGTAATTTTAATTAAAAAAAGAGTAGCAAAAACTTGTAGATATCAAAAATCTCCGTATCTTTGCACCCGTTAAACAAAAAGCATGGCCGCGTAGCTCAACTGAATAGAGTAGCTGACTACGGATCAGCCGGTT
>CAMTPH010000120.1 GCA_947074345.1 uncultured Bacteroides sp.
GTTTCACCACCCATCAATTGAGTCAATTCGTCATGTACGATTTTTACCATCAACTGGCTTGGCTTAACAGCCGAAAGTACATTTTGTCCAAGAGCTTTTTCTTTGACTGTATCTGTGAATGTTTTTGCTACTTTATAATTAACGTCGGCATCCAAAAGCGCTTTACGTACATCTTTTAGAGTTTCTGCAACGTTGATTTCGGTGATTTTACCTTCACCTTTCAGAATCTTAAACGACCTTTCAAGTCTTTCGCTTAAATTATCGAACATATCTATTTTATTACTAATTACTGATTTAGAATTATCCGTCTGGATAAATTAGGATGCAAATGTACAAAAAACTCAATTAACTTCTATGTTTTTGTTTTCTCAATTTGCTATACATAATAAAAGAGTAGTGCATTTTAAATAAAAATAGCGCATAGATGTGTGTTATCTATGCGCTAAGTCTTTATATAAAGCTATTTATTAGCTATTCATGCTCATCAAGAACTCGTCGTTATCTCTTGTTTTTTCCAAGCGATCTTTAACAAAGTTCATTGCTTCAATCGGATTCATATCTGATAGATATTTACGTAATATCCACATGCGGTCAAGAGTTGTTTTATCAAGCAACAAATCGTCGCGACGTGTGCTCGATGCCACAATGTTAACAGCAGGGAAGATACGTTTGTTAGATAGATTACGATCTAATTGAAGTTCCATGTTACCGGTACCTTTGAATTCTTCGAAGATAACTTCGTCCATTTTAGAACCTGTATCGATCAATGCAGTAGCGATGATTGTAAGCGAACCGCCATTTTCGATGTTACGTGCTGCACCAAAGAAGCGTTTTGGCTTGTGAAGTGCATTAGCATCAACACCACCCGATAATACTTTACCAGATGCAGGAGATACAGTATTGTAAGCACGAGCCAAACGAGTGATAGAATCAAGGAAGATTACAACATCGTGACCGCACTCAACAAGACGTTTTGCTTTCTCTAATACGATGCCGGCAATCTTAACGTGGCGTTCAGCTGGTTCATCAAATGTAGAAGCAATAACCTCTGCATTTACGCTACGCGCCATATCGGTTACCTCTTCAGGGCGTTCGTCAATCAAAAGCATAATCATGTAAACTTCCGGATGATTTGCTGCGATGGCATTTGCAATCTCTTTCATCAAGATTGTTTTACCAGTTTTAGGTTGAGCAACAATCAGTGCGCGTTGACCTTTACCAATAGGAGCAAACAAGTCTACCACACGAGCTGACAATGAATCAGAGTATCCACCTTTGCAAAGTTTGAATTTCTCATCAGGGAAGAGAGGAGTCAAATGGTCGAATGGTACACGGTCGCGCACAAATGCAGCGTCACGTCCGTTGATTTTGTGAACTTTTACAAGTGGGAAGTATTTTTCGCCTTCTTTAGGAGGACGAATTACACCTTCAACAACATCACCGGTTTTTAAACCAAATAGTTTAATTTGCGATTGAGATACATAGATATCATCTGGTGATGATAGGTAGTTGTAGTCTGATGAACGAAGGAATCCATAACCATCTTGCATGATTTCAAGAACGCCAGTTCCTGATAAGATGTCTTCAAATTCATAAGGTTTCTCTCTCTCAACAGTTTTGCGCTCTTGCACTTGAGGTGCACTGTTCTCAGGCATGTTTTGAGGAGCCTGTTTAGCTTGTGGGCGTTGAGGTTGATTATTGTTGTTGTTATTATTATTTCTAGGCTGATTAACCTGGTTGTTGTTAGCAGCAGGTTGTTGCTTATTGATACGAGGACGTTGTTGAGCAGGTTGTTCATTCTTTGGATTTGAATTGCGAGCAGGAGTTTCTGCTTTTGTAGATTCAAATTTGCCAATAAGTTCAGTTGGAAGTTCAAACTTTTCAGATGGTAGATCTTCAATAGGAATGAAGTCTTCAACAATGTTCGATTGAGTTTTTGCAGGTTTCTCGCTGACAATAGTTTCTTCAGGAGTTGCTGTTTTAGAGGTTTTCTTTGGAGTTTTAGCCTTTGGCTCTTTGATTTCCTCTTTAGTTTCGTTGATGGTGTCAGTTTTGCTCACTGTAGTTTCTGTTTTATCAGCAGGAGCTTCTTCGATTTTTGCTGCAGTCTCTTTTTTAGAACGTGGTGTTTTCTTTTTTGGAGTAGCATAAGGAGTAACCTTTAGCTCGGTAGGTTGCGATTGGTTCGTTTCCTTTTCGGCAGGCTTTTCTTCTTCCTTGTTGCTAGTTACTTTAGCTTTCGGATTAGCAACTGGTTTGTTGTCATTAGAAGAAGATGCCGTTTTTTTATCGTCTTTTTTTGAAGTCGATTTAGGTCTCTTTTTCTTCTCTTCTTTGCGTTCTTCTTTTAGTTTGTCGGCCGCTATTTTGCGAGTTGCACCCGCAATAGCTTGTTCGTCTAGGATTTTGTAAACAAGTTCTTCTTTTTTGAAAGAATCTGGTTTTTTAATGCCTAGTTCTTTTGCAATAGTATGCAGTTCCGACAAATTTTTGTCGTTTAATTGAATAATGTTATACATACAATTATGATGTTTTTTTTAAATTTCTTTTGCTAGTCAATATGGATGACGTTAAGCAACTTATCGTAAGTTGCAAACCACGTAATAGTTAATGGATAAATATTAAGGGATGTAATGTTGAGTTGGGAAACTTATTCTTTATAATGTAAAACAGATGATTACAGAATGTTTCAACGGCACAAAGATAATAAATAAATTAAATGTTGTTTTAAAAATCGAACTTTTTTCTATTTGTTTATCAATCTTATTGTTGACGGTAAAATCATTTTGTTTGTTTCTTATTATAAAATAGGCAGCAACTCTTAATAAACTAACAACAAAGAATACGTCTTTTTGTTCGCTATGGTTTTATAATAAGTAAATGACGTAACTGTTTGGTTTGTTTGATGCTAGCTATCGGTGGGCTATAGTTTGATAGTTGATAATAAGATGCCTGTTAAACGATATTGAGAACAATAGTGTGTTCGAGTAAAAGGTATAGAATTTTCGCTTGGTTGCATGAACGAAATATTATTATTATTATAGCATGATAAGCTGTATTAATGCAATACACGAGTTGTTTGATTATGCACGAGTAGTAAATACTTAATGAAATAAATGATAACTGTTAACTATTATCGCGTTAGATATATACATTTAGCATGATAACAGTTAACAGTTATCATGCAGTTTATTTATATCAGTAGATTGAATCTTTAAAGTAAGAGTTTATTGGTGTATATCTGTAGTTGTAGAACAGTGGTGCTAGGCTATATGCCTGTAGACTAGTTAGATTCTTTTATTCGCTTTTTTGTTCTATCACAACTTTTAAAATATTTTCCGTTTGGGTATCTATTCTAAAGCGGTTGTCGGTACGCTCTCCAATAACCCAAACAATATCGCCGCCCGATACAAGCAGCCATTGATTCTCTTTTTGTATTCTTGAGAACTTTAAGTCGGTCATGAAGTCGCTAATCAGCTTTCTACCCTTCATGCCAAATGGAATAAACTTATCGCCCTGTTGCCATTTACGTATATCGAGTGGATGCTTAATTTTGTCTGCATCCAAATACGCAATGGTTTTATCTCTTTCAATAGCAAAATCGGGTGTATTCTTCAATTCAGTTATTTTTAAACTAAATGGAGGAGTGTCAGTGTTTGCCGATTGGTTAAGCAATAACCATTCGCGATCAATATTAAGTTGCCATCCCGATTTGCTGTAAAACAGTTTGCCGCTTTGTTTATTGATAGATTGAAAGATATCGCTTATCTGTGCAGAGTTAAACCCTTTTGGGTGCAGCATTTCGTACAATAAACATTCGGGTGCTGATTCGTTTAGCAATAGTTGAATATTGATGTCGTTATTATTGGTTATCTTTTTTATGGTTTCGGTTATACAACGTTGATAAATCTTATTGGTTTCGCCTAGATATTTCCCTGTATTGTAGATGCTATCCTTAATCGAAGGATTAAAATCTTGCAACAATGGGATAAGTTGTAGCCTGATTTTGTTGCGTGTATATTCATCTTGCAAGTTGGTGCTATCGGTTACAAAATCTTGATTGATAGTTAGCAGATAATCGATGATTTGGCATCTGTCAATACATAATAAAGGGCGTGTAACTAACCCAACTTTAGGTTGAATGCCGGTTAAACCATTGATGCCGGTGCCTCTAATCAGGTTGAGTAATATAGTCTCAACGCTATCATCTTTATGATGTGCCACAACTATGTATTCGGCTTTGATGTTTTGTCTAATCTGTTCAAACCAATCGTACCTAAGTTGTCGCGCAGCCATTTCTATCGATACTTTGTGCTCTTTTGCATAGAGTTGAGTGTCAAAGTCGATGGTGTGTAGTGATACATTCAGTTTCGTGCATAACTCTCTAACAAATGTTTCGTCTCTATCCGATTCGTCTCCGCGTAAATGAAAGTTACAATGAGCAGCTTCGCAGTTATATCCTAGAAAAAGAAGTATGCGAAGCAATGCAACAGAATCTGCTCCTCCACTTAGTGCAATCAATAGTTTATCGTCTCGACGAAACAGTTGTTCGCTTTCAATATATTGCGAAATAGTTTGATGTATCATAATGATGCAAATATAGTGATAAATGCACGATAGTGTTCAACGAATGATATCATAAAATTTACAGATATAGGTTTTTGGGGTTTGGCTTTCAGGATAATAGAATGTGAATAGTTTATAACTCTAATTTAAAAACATTCTAAATAGTTTGCCTCTTAGATAGGCTTTATTTATCTTTGTTGCAGAATACAAAGAGTATAATATATGCGATTATCCGATTTACAAACGGGAGAAAAAGGAGTAATAATTAAAGTGTTAGGTCACGGCGGTTTTCGTAAACGCATCGTAGAGATGGGGTTTATTAAAGGAAAAACCGTCGAAGTGATTTTGAATGCTCCTCTCAAAGACCCGATTAAATATAAAGTGTTGGGATATGAAATATCTCTTCGCCGCCAAGAAGCCGAAATGATTGAGGTGATAAGCGAAGAAGAAGCTGCCAAACAAACACATTTAGAGTTAGAAGAAAATAAAGGTTTAGAAGAAACTACTTATATCAACAAGATCGCTTTAGATAAGCGTCGCACTATCAATGTAGCACTTGTTGGAAATCCCAATTGCGGTAAAACGACTTTGTTTAATATCGCATCCGGATCGCATGAGCATGTGGGCAATTATAGTGGTGTAACGGTCGATGCCAAAGAGGGATTCTTTGAATTTGAAGGATATCGCTTTAGATTGGTCGATTTGCCTGGTACATATTCGCTTTCGGCTTATACACCCGAAGAAATCTATGTTCGCCGCCATATTATTGATGAAACTCCTGATGTGATTATCAATGTGGTTGATGCTTCTAATCTAGAACGTAACTTATACCTCACTACGCAACTGATTGATATGAACGTGCGTATGGTGATAGCTCTAAATATGTTCGATGAGCTTGAATCAAGTGGCAATACGCTCAACTATCATCTGCTTAGCAAACTGTTTGGTACTCCTATGGTGCCAACCGTGAGTCGCAAGGGTAAGGGCATTAACCATCTGTTTCATGTGGTTATCAATCTATACGAAGGTGCCGATTTCTTTGATAAGAAAGGAAATATCAATCCGGAAGTAGCCAAAGAACTTAAAGATTGGCATAACGAACATGTAGATAAACAAGATCATGAAGAACATCTAGAAGATTATGTTGATAAAAATCCCTCTGACAAAAGAGCATATCGACATATTCATATCAATCATGGTCCCGACTTAGAACGTGCCATCGATGAGGTAAAAGAGGAGATTTGTAAGAATGAATCTATTCGACATAAATACTCAACTCGCTTTTTGGCAATCAAGTTACTCGAAAACGATTCGGAACTTGAAAAGATGGTAAGCGAACTGCCTAATGGAAGCAAGATTATTAAAGTTCGTGATAAGGCTGCAAAACGCATCCGCGAAACAATGAGTGAAGATAGCGAATCGGCTATTACTGATGCTAAATATGGATTTATCAGCGGTGCACTCAAAGAAACATTCGTAGACAATCATCAAGAGAAAGGTCAATTTACAAAAATACTCGATTCGATAGTAACGCATCGTATTTGGGGATATCCTATTTTCTTCCTTTTCATGTACATCATGTTTCAAGGAACTTTTGTACTAGGCGAATATCCTATGAAGGGAATAGAGTGGTTGGTTGACTCATTAGCCAATCTGCTAACAGAACATATGAGCGCTGGCCCGCTTAAAGACTTGCTAGTTGATGGTATAGTCGGTGGAGTAGGAGGTGTAATTGTTTTCTTACCCAATATCTTGATCTTGTATTTCTTTATCTCGTTGATGGAAGACTCTGGATATATGGCTCGTGCTGCCTTTATCATGGACAAGATTATGCATAAGATGGGATTGCATGGCAAATCTTTTATTCCGTTAGTAATGGGTTTTGGTTGTAACGTGCCGGCTATTATGTCATCTCGTACCATCGAAAACAGAAAGAGCCGATTGATAACCATGTTGGTTACTCCATTAATGTCGTGTAGTGCACGTTTACCGATCTATCTTTTGTTGGTAGGTGTGTTTTTTCCACGCCACGAAGGCATAGTTATCTTATCGCTTTATGCAATAGGTATTCTCTTAGCCGTATTGATAGCTCGTTTATTCAGTCGTTTCTTGGTGAAAGGCGATGATACTCCTTTTGTGATGGAGCTTCCACCATATCGTATGCCTACATCACGTTCTATCTTCCGCCATACATGGGAGAAAGGTGTGCAGTATTTGCGCAAGATGGGGGGTATAATAATGATAGCATCGATTGTTGTATGGTTCTTGGGTTATTATCCAAATCATAAAGACTACGATACGATAGCCGAACAACAAGAAAACTCATACATCGGGCGTATTGGTAAAACAATAGAGCCGGTAGTCGAACCATTAGGCTTTGACTGGAAGTTGGGTGTAGGACTCTTAACAGGGGCCGGAGCAAAAGAGATTGTAGTCAGTACTCTGGGTGTATTGTATGTAAACGATCCCGAAGTTGATGCAGCCAATTTGGCCGAAAGAATACCAATCACGCCTTTGGTGGCATTCTGTTATATGTTGTTTGTGCTAACCTATTTCCCGTGTATAGCCACACTTGTTGCCATTAAGCAAGAATCTGGCAGTTGGAAGTGGGCACTCTTTGCAGCCGTCTATACAACTAGTTTGGCTTGGATACTAACATTTGCAGTTTATCAGATAGGACGATTATTCATATGATAGCAAATTGGCAAGAATGGGTGGTTTTGGCAATCTTATTAGGTTGCCTAATCATCCTGATACTAAAAATAAGTACTTTTTTTCGTAAGGCAAAAAATAATGAAAACCCTTGTGCTGGATGTGCAAGTGATTGTAAATTAAAAGATCAGCTCAAATCAACCCCGCATTCAACCAAGCGAACCGTTGACTGTGCTGATAAAAAATGCTCTTGATAGTTTGGTAGTTTGAAAATTTGTACTACCTTTGCAATCGCAAACGAGAAATGACGGTTCCTTGGATGAGTGGCTTAGTCAGTGGTCTGCAAAACCATGTACGGCGGT